>JALONK010000037.1 GCA_025454975.1 Bacteroidia bacterium | reverse complement strand
GCCTTCATCCCCTAAACTATCACAACCAAACCATAAGGTATCTAAAAATACGGCCTGACTATCATGATCCCAAAAATGCCCTATTATTTTTGCTCGCCAAGGTATTTGTGCTTGTGTGCTCAATACCATACCAAATGATATTGTGGCGTTAAGTAACAATGTTAATAGTTTATAGTTCGTTATCATTGTTCACACATTTGAACTTAATCGAAGATACTAAACTTTCCATTGTGGTTGCAGCATCCACAAAAATGATGATTCATTATTTAACTACAATTCATGCTTACACATCAAGTTTATAAAACAAAACCTTTGCCTTAGGCGGGTTTTTAAATACGGCCTAATTCACCTACTTTTGCCTGATGAACTCAGGCATGACAATGAAAAACGCACAATACTACATTAACCTAGAAGATGAATTTGGTGCACATAACTACCATCCGCTTCCGGTAGTGATTGAAAAAGGTGAAGGTATTTTTATGTATGATGTAGAAGGTAAAAAATATTTTGATTTTTTATCTGCTTACAGTGCGGTAAACCAAGGCCATTGTCATCCTAAAATTATCAAAGCATTAATTAACCAATCACAACAACTTACCTTAACCAGCAGAGCGTTTCATAACAACCTGTTGGGTGAGTACGAAAAGTATATAACCGAATTGTTTGGATATGACAAGCTACTACCTATGAACACCGGGGTTGAAGGAGGAGAAACTGCCATAAAACTGGCCAGAAGATGGGGCTATACAGTAAAAGGTGTAGAAGAAAATAAAGCAACGGTTGTTTTTGTTGAAGGTAACTTTTGGGGACGAACCATGGCAGCTATTTCATCAAGTACCGACCCAAGCAGTTATTCAAATTTTGGTCCATATATGCCCGGTTTTAGCATTGTGCCTTATAACAATTTAAACGCATTAGAAGAAACTTTTAAAGCAAATCCTAACATATGTGCCTTTATGTTTGAGCCCATACAGGGCGAAGCCGGAGTGGTGGTTCCTGATGAAGGTTATTTACAAGGAGTGAGAAATTTATGTAACCAATATCGTGTGTTAATGATTGCTGATGAAGTACAAACAGGTTTGTGTCGCACGGGAAAGATGTTGGCTTGCGACCATGAAAATGTTAAGCCAGATTTGGTAATTTTAGGTAAAGCCTTGTCAGGCGGTGTACTTCCAATTTCAGCAGTTTTAGCTAACAATGAGGTAATGCTTACCATAAAACCGGGAGAACATGGAAGTACTTACGGAGGAAATCCTTTAGCTTGTGCGGTGGCCACCGCCTCATTACAAGTTTTAGTTGATGAGCAATTAGCAGATAATGCCAATCGCATGGGAGAAATTTTCCGCAACAGGATGTTACAACTTCAAACCAGAACCACATTAGTTGAATTAGTAAGAGGAAAAGGATTATTAAATGCTATTATTATAAAACCATTTGGTGATAACAAAACAGCCTACGACGTATGTTTGGCGATGAAAGAAAACGGCTTATTAGCTAAACAAACTCATGGAGATATCATTCGTTTTGCACCTCCGTTGGTTATAAATGAAACCCAAATGCATGAGGCATGTGATATTATTGAAAAAACAATTCTGGCTTTAGCGTAACAAACAACAGATGCAATTTATTATTGATTCATCCTTAACACTTAATCAAGTTAAGCATATTATTGAACAAAAAGCTACACTTAGCTTAAGTAAACAAGCACAAACTAAAATAGAAAAGTGTAGACAATACCTCAACCAAAAAATGCAAGATGAAGAGGTTGTTTATTATGGTATTAATACAGGATTTGGTTCGTTATACAACACCAGGATTTCGAAAGACGAACTAACAATACTCCAAAAAAATTTACTGCTGTCACATGCATGTGGAACAGGAGATGAGGTGCCGGCACATATTGTTAAACTTATGTTATTACTTAAAATTCAATCTTTAAGTTATGGTAACAGCGGTGTACAATTAAGTACAGTTGAAAGATTAATTTATTTTTTCAATCATGACATTTTACCTGTAGTATATCAACAAGGCTCATTAGGTGCTAGTGGAGATTTAGCGCCGCTTGCGCATTTAAGTTTACCATTACTTGGGTTAGGAGAAGTAAATTATAAGGGACAATGTGTATCGGCAAAAGAAGTTCATGAAATACTGCAAATAACGCCAATTGAACTTCATTCAAAAGAAGGTCTGGCCCTAATTAATGGTACACAATTTATGTTGGCTTATGCAGTTGATGAAGTAATTAATGCAGAAAAACTTTATACTATTGCAAATACAGTGGCGGCAATTTCTATTGATGCATTTGATGCAAGAATAGAACCGTTCTCGCCTTTGTTGCATCAAATCAGACCTCATGTCGGACAAGTCGAAACAGCAAAACAAATCCGTGATTTATTAGGAGGTAGTGAAATTATAACATCACCTAAACAACACGTACAAGACCCTTATGCGTTCAGATGCATACCTCAGGTGCATGGGGCAACATTTGACACCATCAAGCATGTAGCTAATGTTATTGAAACAGAAATGAATTCAGTAACCGACAACCCAAATGTGTTTATAGATGATGATGTAATTATTTCAGGTGGCAATTTTCATGGACAACCATTGGCATTAGTACTTGATTTTTTAGCCATTGCAGTAGCGGAGTTGGGAAGTATCAGTGAAAGAAGAACATACCAGTTAATATCGGGTTCAAGAAATTTACCGCCATTTTTAACACCGAAACCCGGAATAAATTCAGGCTTTATGATTCCTCAGTACACAGCAGCTTCCATTGTAAGTCAGAATAAACAATTGTGCACACCCGCAAGTGTTGACAGTATAGTTAGCAGTAACGGACAGGAAGACCATGTAAGTATGGGAGCAAATGCTGCTACTAAATGTTATAAGATAATTGAAAATGTTTATACCATTCTTGCCATTGAGTTATTGAATGCAGCACAGGCTATTGAATTCCGACGACCATTAAAAAGTTCAATACGGGTTGAAAACATTCTCACTGAATTCAGAGAGTTAGTATCTTTTAATAATCAAGATAGAGCATTGTACCTTGATATTAATTTGGCAAAACATTACCTTCGACAAAATTATTGAAATGAACTTATATAGGAATTTAGGCGTTTTTATAATTGCGTTTTTACTACTAAGTGGAAACGTAGTTCGCAGCAAAGATTCCGTAGTAATTGGAAAACCAGCACCTGATAACATTTCTGTCCAAGCTAAACAAAATTGGCCTGAACAATACCAAGAACATGTTATAATACAATTCTTTTTAGGACACACAAATGTTGGAAAAATCAAAAGCTTCGTTCAAACGTCAAGCCTTGCACTAGGCAAAACAAAAGCCAAGCCTGTTCATCTCTCATCTATTACACTCACTTTACATTTTTCCATTCCAACCTATTTACAACATCAAGTTATAAGGATTTAGGGTGTATTCGACTTCAACATTATTCGAATACCTTACTACTTAATTCCTTATTTATGAAAACAGAAGAACAAAAACGCCAAGAGCGTGGGAATACCATTATGGCTATTGTAATAATAGTTATTATAGCTATCGGTATAATAATCAATTACTTTTTAAAATAATCAACTATGGGCAGCAGTTTCTTTTGCTGCCCTTAATATATATTTTTATGAACAAATTAAATGCTTTAGAACTTTTGTTTAAAGGTGGAATTGTTATGATTCCAATAATCATCCTTTCAATGGTTAGTATATACATTATCATTGAACGATGGATGTTTATATCAAAAAGAGAAAATAAAAATCCATTATTGATTAAACAAATAGCTGAGTTGTTGAATGACGGTAACTTAAAATCTGCAAAAATCTTGTGCGAAAGAGAACAAAATGCAACTTCGAAAATTTTATTTGATGGCATCGACACGATTGGAAGGCCGGTTAAAGAAATTGAAAGCATGATAGAATCCTCATCGCTTATCGAACTTTCAAATCAAGAAGAACGATTAAACTATCTTGGTTTAATTGCAGGTATTGCTCCTATGTTAGGCTTTATAGGTACTATCTCAGGAGTAATAAAAATATTCTACAACATATCCTTATCTGATAATATCAGTATAGGAATTATTGCAGGTGGTTTATACGAAAAAATGATCAGCAGTGGCGCGGGATTAATTGTAGGCGTTGTCGCATATTCAGGTTATCATTTATTAAATATAAAAATTGAAAAAAATATTGCTGACATGCAGAAATCAGCTTTTGCGTTTATTAAAATAATTCAAAAACCGTCGAATGAAAATAGGTAAGTCAAAAAAGTTTCATGCAGAAGTTGCGACACATTCTCTTAATGATATTATGTTTTTTCTGCTGCTTTTCTTTTTAATTGTATCAACGGTAGCAAACCCTAATGTGATAAAGATTTTACTACCTAAGTCTCAGCAAAACCAGGTTATTAATAAGCAACCCATAACATTAACAGTTACTGAGGATAAAAAGTACTTTATTAATCAACAAGAAATTCCATTTAGTGAACTTGAAACAACCTTATTAACAAGATTAAATGGCATTTCCGAACCGACTATCGTATTAAGGTTACCCTATCACTTACAAATTCAAGATTTAGTAGATGTGATGCAAATAGGAGTAAAACAAAAAATAAAAATGGTTTTAGCTACTGACAAAAAATAAGTATTCATTATTTATATTGCGGTAATGAACGGACAGTTAAGAAATACTTTATATGCTTTAAGTTTAACACCTGCTGTATGCGTGATACTTGGTAATGTAAACGGTGGTTGGTTTGTATGGCTAAATACCGTTTACATATTAATTATTTTAGCTTTATTAGAGTGGGTTATTCCATCTATTAAATCCCAAAATCACACACCTAAAACTGATAGTTATCCAAACTTAATCTTATTGATGCATGTTTGCTCACAACTGCTTTGTATTGTAAGCTTCTTTTATGGTTTTACAGAAGGTAAGTTAACCGGAGTTGAGGCACTTGGAGCAGCTATTAGTATGGGGATAAACAGTGGATCTTCAGCAATTGTTGCTGCACATGAGTTTATACATAGAAAATCGAAAATAAATCAGTGGTTAGGGAAATTGCTTTTATTTACTGCAGGTAATTTTTATTTTTTTATTGAACATTTACGGGTTCATCATAAATGGGTGGGTACTGAAAAAGATGCTGCATCGGCTAAAAGAGGGCAACACTTATACGCATTTTTTATTAAAAGTGGTGCAGGACAATTAACAGGTGCAATTAAATTAGAAAATGAACGATTGGTATCAAAGGGAAAGTCAATTTACACCCTTGAACATTACGTGTTCCGCCAGTTTGTTCAACATCTGATATTAGACGTTATCATAGTTGTTACCATTGGTTGGTTAGCTTTATTCTGGTATGTGATTCATTGCATAGTAGCCAACTTTTTATTGGAATATGTAAACTATATCGAACATTATGGATTAGAACGAGATTTACATACCAAAGTAACCGAAGTACACAGTTGGCAGAGCGACTCCCCTATTAGCAGATTTTTATTGATAGATTTAAGCCGACATGCCGATCATCATTATTATGCATCGAAGCCTTATCATACTTTATTAAGTCATGAGAAAAGTCCGGAATTACCTGCCGGATATGCAGGCATGTTTTTGATTGCAGCCATTCCACCATTATGGTTTAAGGTGATGGACAAAAGAATTCCTTCATAAAACTAAAGGTACTTCTACAACAGAACAAAGCTTAAAATAAGTAACAAATAATAATTACCTGCGGGGATAAATTTAGTGATGTCGTTGCTATCCTTGCCATTTAAGGATAAAAAACTACTTTTGCCCAAAGTAAATCGAATATGCTAAGATCAATGACCGGTTATGGTCAAGCAGAAACAGACACCGAAAAGTTTGTCATAAGAGTAGAATTCAAGTCATTGAATAATAAATTTCTTGAAGTGAATTTGAGAATGCCTAAACCTTGGCAGAGTTTAGAACATGAACTACGTAAAGAGATCAATAAGTTAGTAGAAAGGGGTAGCTGTTTAGTATCTATTCAAGTACAATTTAAACGATCTGACGATAAGGTAGTGCCATTAAATAAAGATGTAGCACAATTTTATATTAATGAACTAAAGGGTATTTGTGAGGCAACAGGAATTTCTTCACAACACATAAGTGCAGGTTTACTTCAACTCCCCAATTTATTTCAACCTACAGAAGATAATTTGGAAGAGGAAGATATAAAAATTATCCTTGGTGCTATTCATAAAGCATTTGAATCATTCGAACAGTTTAGGTTAAAAGAAGGAGAAATGCTTACGGGTGAATTAGTAAAAATGACAGATTCAATTTTACGTTTACTTTCCGAGATAGAAGGGTTAGAACCGGAGCGAATGGATACCATAAAAGGTAGAATTGCACAAGATTTAAATCAACTGAAAGAAGAGAGTTTAGATAAAAACAGATTTGAGCAAGAGCTTATTTATTACATTGAGAAGCTTGACATAAGTGAAGAAAAATCGCGATTGAAGCAACATTGCAAATATTTTCTTGACACGTTACCTTTAAAATCGGCGGGAAAAAAATTAGGTTTTATTGCACAAGAAATGGGAAGAGAGATTAACACAATAGGAAGTAAAGCTAATCATTTTAAAATTCAACAAAAGGTTGTTGAGATGAAAGATGAATTAGAGAAAATAAAAGAGCAAGTAAACAATATTGTGTAGATTATAACTGAAAACATTTTAAGCGTAATAAAATAAAAAATTATCATGCAAGATATACAGCAAACGAATACAGGTTTTGAGAAGGTTGTCATTTTTTGTGCTCCATCGGGTTCTGGAAAAACAACCATTGTAAAGCACTTACTAAGTGTATTTCCACAACTTGCATTTTCGGTTAGTGCTTGCACCAGAGCTAAAAGGAATGGTGAGGTTGATGGCAAAGACTATTATTTTATTTCACATGAATTATTTAAAGAAAAAATCAGTAATGATGAATTCCTTGAGTATGAAGAAGTGTATGGCAATAATTTTTATGGAACCTTAAAAAGTGAAATAAATAGAATTTGGCATGATGGAAAAGCTGTAATATTTGATGTAGATGTTGTAGGTGGATTAAATATCAAAAACTATTTCGGAGAAAGGGCATTAGCCATATTTGTTAAACCTCCGAGTGTTGAGGTATTAGAACAACGTTTAAGATTTCGTTCAACTGAAACTGAAGAAACCATACAAATGAGAATTAAAAAAGCTGTAAGAGAGTTGGAATATGAAAGCAAATTTGAGCATGTATTACTCAATGAAAATTTAGAGATTGCTTTAGTTACAGCTACACAAATGGTTAAGAACTTTCTTGAATCATAGCACATGACAATCGGATTATTTTTTGGTTCGTTTAACCCAATACATACAGGACATTTACTGATTGCTAATTATTTTATACAGTTTACTTCAGTTGAGCAAATCTGGTTTGTGGTAAGTCCTCAAAATCCATTTAAAGTGAATGATACCTTGTTGGATGAAAAAATTCGACTTGAGTTATTACACATGGCAATTGGTAATGATTCGCGATTTGTTGCCAGTGATTTTGAATTTACTTTGGCACGTCCATCTTATACAGTTAACACCCTTGAGGCTTTAGTTAAAAAATTTCCTGAACACACCTTTATACCAATTATTGGAGGAGATAATCTTCAGCATTTTCATCTATGGAAAAACTATAATTCCATTTTAAACACACACGAAGTTTATGTTTACAGAAGAGCTGGTTTTCACGAAAATCCTTTATTAGCTAATCATCCTAAAATTAAAATTTTTGAAGTGCCATTATTAAATATTTCCTCTACTTATGTAAGGGAAATGGTTCAAGCCGGCAAATCAATTAAGTATCTTGTGCCTGAGAAAGTAGAAGAATACATTAATGAAAATGGTTTATACCAAAAGAATTAGTTAGGCATTATTCTTATTAAATCAATATATTACCTGTATAAGGTATCATTTACAAATTGAAGACTTGGATTTTGTTTTACTTCAATAGGTAAATCTAAAATATATGATTTACCTGAGGGAATATTTAATGAACGTTGACGCAGCCATGGGTTATACAGTTTAAGATTTTTATATGTGATACCGATTTCATTACACAAGTTTATCAAGTCGACATAAGAAGTACTTAGTTTCATTGTCGTTCTTTGAATTGGTTTGTAGAGGTGATTTGATATAATATTAAAACCATATTTTTTAGGAGTAGAACAAATTTCTTTTAAGGCTAAAATTCGGAAAACATATCTTGATGTTTCAGTATTCAGAAATAGATCGTAGTACGAATTTACGCGTTGATGTGCTACTTGTTTGCGTACGCCTTCTATACCCATATTATAGGAGGCTGCCACCAAGCTCCAATTTTTAAACACTTGATATGCCTCTTTAAAATAGTCGCATGCTGCCTGTGTCGACTTTTCAAGGTGGTAGCGTTCGTCTACCTCATTATTTATCTCGAGTCCGTAATTTCGTGCTGTATTATCCAATAACTGCCAAAACCCGGTTGCTCCGGCAGGAGAAACCACATGTTGAAGTCCGCTTTCGGCTAACGCCAGGTATTTAAAGTCGTCGGGGATTCCATTTTTAGCTAAGATTGGTTCAATTACAGGAAAATATCTGGCAGTTCGTTTAATGAGTAAAATTGTTTGCGATTGCCAATAAATATTAGTTAATAACTCGCGATCTAATCTTTCTTGAATATCAAAATCGAGAATCGGCAACGGTTCACCAGCAAAAACAAGTCTATCAGGCATACTTACTGAATACACTTTATAATAGGTTTCAAATTCTTGTTGTTGCTTAGATTCGTCGGTTTGAACGGCAAAAAGAAATAATAGTGATAACAATGCAGTTAATAATCCTACAGCAAATCCTTTTAAGTATACTATTTTCATTAGGCAAATATAATAAATACAAAAATTAGCTAAGTTGAACTGTAAAAAGTTGTGCCTTAAAAAGGAAAACATGCCACAAATTATAAGCAACACTTAACACCAAAAAAGTATGGTTATTATCAATAGTTTAAGTACAATAATTTAAATAATTTTGAGAATAAAGTTTTCGTCATATCAATCATCTAATAAATCTCACATGAAAAAGTTTCTTTTAATTTTTGCACTTCTTCCATTCTTTGCTTCTGCACAAATTAACCAAGGAGATTGGCTAGCCGGTGGTGTTCTGAGTGGTTCATACAATGAATCAACTTCAAGTATTTCCGGTTCTATTGTAAAAACCTCTGCACGAGAATTGAATATCATCACCCAAGTTGGTTATTTCCCGTTAAAAAAGTTTGCTACCGGACTTAATGTTCAAATTAGTTCAATTAATGAAACAAACAAAGTTGAATATAATGCAATAATGTGGCAGGATTATACGAGTTATGACAAAGATAGACTTTGGGCGGTTGGGCCGTTTGTTAGGTATTACTTTGCAAATAGTGACAGTAAATTTAATGTATACCTTCAAGGTTCTTATCAAATGGGAAGAGTTTCAAGCACATCATCTAACCAACCATTTAATTTTGATCAAGAACCAAAGGATTTAGCCATAACTCAAGTAAGTGCAGCGCCGGTTTATTTTGTAAATAAAAATATTGCCGTTGAATTTATCATGGGTTATACTAGAAGTAATGGTATAGATACTAGGGATAATTTTACTTTGGGTATAGGTTTTCAGGTCCACTTATAGTGTATTTTCAACCTAAAACAATACGTATAAATAAGTGACCACAACTACTTAGCACTCAAAAAAGTTCACCAATTCCTTTGGTAAAGAATAAGTTAATAAAGCAACTAAATGTAGTTTCAACTAAAAATTAATTTGAGGTGTAATATTTGTGTGTATTTTTGATAATTCATTCATGCCCACTATATGAAAATTATAAAACGTATTGGAATAGTTCTTCTTGGAATTATTATTTTGATGCTCCTGATTGGCATCTTTTTACCATCGGAGTTACACATCGAACGAAGCATTATTGTAAAAAGTAATTCGAAAGCCGCATTTGAGCTGATAAACGACCTTACCAAATGGAAAAAATGGAGTCCATGGTATTTTAAAGACACTACATTAGTTTATACTTACAGTGAAGTTACTGTTGGTAAGGATGCATGGTTTACCTGGAATAGTGAAAATCAGGAACTAGGTTCAGGAAAGATGACAATTATTGAGAGTAATGAAAATACTTTAATAAAAACTAAATTAGAGATGAATGATTGGGGAACCTCGTTTGCCGAATTCATTTTTAAAGAGAGCGGACAGGAGGTAACTATTGTGTGGACCATGCATAGTGACAATGGTTGGAACTTGATTGGACGTTGGTTTTCATTGTTTATGGAAAGCATGCTGATTGCCGATTATGATGCAGGTTTATTAAATTTAAAGCGTGTACTTGAATCTGAAAAAATAAAAGAAACTGTAGCAGGATTTGATGTAGTTGAAAGAATGTTAGATCCTTTGACTTACCTACACATTCAAGTAAAAAATAGTGATGTTGCGAATACGACCAGAATAATAGGTGAAAACTTTTTTAAGTTGGATGAGTATATGAAACTTAATGGAATTAAAGCTGCAGGTTATCCTTTTACCATTTGGTACGCTACAAATGAATTTTCGTGTGGCATCCCCATAAAAGATAGTACAATTAAAGAGACTGATATTTTCAAAAAATCCAAACTTCCATCTGGTAAGGCAATGGTAATTTCATATTATGGTGCATACACTAATATAGCAGAAGTTTATCGAGCGGCAGAAACCTATTTAATAGAAAAGCAACTTACGCCAAGTGCGCCATCAATAGAGCTTTATGTAACTGATCCAATGCTGGAGAAAGATACTTCAAAATGGTTAACCGAGTTAATATTTCCGGTGAAATAAGATAGAATAAATAAATAAGTTGATTCAATAATATTAAGGTTGGTTGTTAAAGATTTATGTAAATTCAAATTCAAGCATTAACAAACTAAACCTACCTTAATTTATTAAACTTTTGTATCAATAAAAAATAAAAAACACCTTATTGAAGTACCGAAATAATTAAAAAAACAGAATGATATTCTATTTATAAGTTAAACATTTTGTATATCTATCTTATAGCCTAAACGGGAGTAATGCTTAACTACTATAATGTTCAGTAAATCCTTTATTCAAACTCACCTCTCAACTCATTAACCTTATTTGCATCAAGCCTGATAAAAATAAATAACAAAATGGTGAAACTAAATAATGAGGAACCACCATAGCTGATAAAAGGCAGAGGAATACCAATTACAGGCATTAAGCCTAAGGTCATACCAATATTGATAAGAAAATGTATAAATAAAATAGATGCGACGCTATATCCATAAATTCGATTAAACTTATATCGTTGTCGTTCGGCTAAGAAAACGATACGCCACAATAAAGTCATGTATAATACAATAAATACTAACGAACCAATAAAGCCATATTCTTCACCAATGGTACAAAAAATAAAATCTGTTGACTGTTCAGGCACAAAACGAAATTTATTTTGGGTTCCTTCAAGGTATCCTTTTCCAAAAAGTCCGCCACTACCGATGGCAATTTTACTTTGCATAACATTATATCCAGCGCCTTTTAAGTCCACTTCCTTACCAAGTAATACATTGATACGTGATTTTTGATGCGCTTGAAGTACGTTTTCAAAAACATAATCAACACTTTCAACGTACAACATCATAGCAATAGTTACTCCGGCAACAATTAACAGATTTTGTCGTGTTCTTCTAATTAATAAAGTAAACAATACAGCTATAATTCCAATAGCAATAATTAAGTATAAGGCCGGGATTAATAAAGCCAAAACACTTAACACAACTATGGCAAATCCCACGAATAAAATCCAGCCGGGTAATCCTTCACGATACAATACAAAAATAAATGCACCAAACACTAATGCACTACCTGTTTCATTCTGAAATAAAATTATGACAGCAGGCAAAAAGCTAATGATACCGGCAATAATTTGAGTTTTGCGTTCCTTAAACTTAATATTGTATCCACTTAAAAATTTAGCCAAAGCTAGAGCAGCACCAAACTTAGCAAATTCGGCAGGTTGCATTCTAAATCCTCCAATTTCAATCCACGAACTCGACCCTTTCACAGTAGTTCCGAAAACCAGCACGGCTATTAATAAAAAAATAGTTATCCCATAAATCGGATAAGCAAAGGCATAAAAAAACTTTTCATCTACAAAAAGAATCAACAATCCTAAAAATAATGATAATCCAATCCATATTACTTGTTTTCCGTAATTTTGAGTTGTATCAAAAATTAAGGGGTGTTCTTCTTTGTAAGCCGAAGCATAAATACAGAACAAGCCATATACCACAAAAATGGCATACAGCGCTAGCAGCAGCCAATCAACGTTGGACGGTTTGGGTTGTTGTTGTTGAATCATTTCTTCTTACCAAATTTCCTTTAAGCATGCGCTCTAATAAATATTTACGAGTATCATGCTTTCCTGTTAAATACTGTTCAATCATTAAACTTGCAATCGGTGCCGCCCAAGTAGCTCCGAAGCCTGCATTTTCAACAAATACGGCAATAGCAATTTTAGGTTGATGCTTAGGTGCAAAAGCAAAAAACACAGAGTGATCTTTTCCGTGAGGGTTTTGTGCAGTACCAGTTTTACCACAAATTTCAATACCGGGAATTCGAGCTACATAACCTGTACCTCTTTCTACCACATCTTGCATACCATCAATTACAACTCCATAATAAGGAGTATCAACACTTGCCCAAATCTTTTTTCTAAATTGTTCATTCGGATTTGGTTTGTTATCAATCTTTTTAACCACGTGAGGGGTAATATAGTATCCTCTATTGGCAACAATAGCAGTAGCATTTGCCATTTGCAGAGGGGTTATGCCTAACTCTCCTTGACCTATGGCCAATGATATTGTTGTTGATGACTTCCACCTGTATCGGCCATATATCTTATCATAATAGGTAGATGGAGGTAAAAATCCCTTGCCTTCACCGAATAAATCAACTCCTAATGGATGACCAATTCCAAAACTACTTATATGCTCGTACCATTTTTGATAGGCTGCCTCCGAATTTGGATACATTAAGTTATCAATTACACTTCGATAAACATGGCAGAAGTAGGCATTACAGGAAACAGCCACAGCACCTCTTAATTGCAATGGAGATGAGTGCGGGTGACAACCAACGGTAAGTCCACCCATGTGGTATCCTCCCCTGCAGCCGTATGTAGTATTAGGGTTTAATACACCTTCTTGTTGGCCAACTAAACTCATAATTACTTTAAATATAGAACCTGGAGGGTAAGGAGCTGCAAGTGGTCGGTTAAATAAAGGTTTCATGGGATCACTCAGTAGCTTCATATAGTTATTTCCACGTTGTCGTCCTACAAATAAATTGGGATCATAAGTTGGCATACTTACCAATGCTAAGATTTCGCCTGTAGAAGGTTCAATAGCAACAATACTTCCAATTTTATTTTGTAATAATTGTTCACCAAGTTCTTGTAATTGTTGGTCGATAGTAAGTGAAATATTTTTACCTGCAATAGCAGCAGTATCAAACATTCCATTTTTATAACGCCCTTGTGTTCTGCTTTTGCTATCAACTAATACATAACGAATACCCTTTCGGCCGCGTAATACTTCTTCATAACTATACTCTACTCCACTTCTTCCTTTTAAATCGCCCATTCGATAATAACCTTCACTGCGTTCAATATCTCTGTCAGTTACTTCGCCGATATAGCCCATTATATGAGCGGCATTGCTATGCTGATATTTCCTGTCGGTGCGAACCTCTACTTGAAATCCCCTGAAGCTAAACAATTTCTCTTGAAAGGCAGCGTAAATTGGTATTGTTAATTGTTTCTCGAAAACTGCCGAACGCCAAGGAGCATAACCAACTCCCTTCCGAATTTTTTCAAACCTTGCAATAAATTCTTCCCTTGTAATTCCCAGCACACTACAAAAATCGGCTGTATCTAAATCTTTTACCTGATCAGGAATTACTGTTAAATCGTATATAGCATCATTATACACCAATAACTCTCCGTTGCGGTCGTATATCAAACCACGTGCAGGGTATATTGTTTGTTCTTGTAACACATTTTCCTGAGCCGATCTCAAATAGCTATCATCAAATAATTGCATGACTGCCAGCCTGAGGACATAAATGAGTGCAACAACAAAAAATATGGCGAGTAAAACTTGCTTTTTGGGTGTACTATTCATTACGCGTTTTCACGTTGTAAAATAACAATTGTCCAACCACAATCATCAACACAGTTACCAACGTACTGAGCAATATTCTGAGCAGTGTATTGAAAAATTCTTGAAAACCATAAATCTCTAGATAAAACAAAAGTGTATGGTGTATAAACGTCATAATAAAAGCATAGAAAACAAACCATACTACACCTTTTTTACTGATACTTGGGCGTATTCTGCTTTCTATATCTTCTTTGGTTGTTGAAAATCTCAAATAATGAATGCGCAGGTAAGCCAATAACAAAGTAGCAGCTATGTGCATACCGGGGGTTTTACTGAATGTGTCCATGGTTGCGCCGCATAAAAATGCGAGTACTAAAGCGAACCAGGGTTTTATGGTTACCGGTAACAACAAAATAAATCCGATATAGATATAAGGATTCACTTTAGTTGAAATATCAATATTATCGACAACTAAAACCTGTAATAAGATAATGAGAATAAATCTAAGTAAATAAGAAAAAAAGTCTAAAATCATTTTTTATTCCTTTCTTCTATTAATAATGATTCAAGGGATTCTTGTTCTTGTTTAAAAACATTTTTGATGATATACACGGTTGAAACCGTTGTAAAATCAGTGAACATTTCTACATCAATAGTATGAAAGTTATCCCCGGCATCGAGTGTATGATAATAAATTTTACCAATTGGAATCCCTTCAGGAAAAATTGGTGAAAAATTACTTGTCACTATCATATCATTAATTCTTACCGGAACATGTTTATTTACATCTTTTAACTGAGCAATACGGGGGTTATTGCCGTCCCACATTAACGCCCCGAAAGCCCCATTTTTCTGAAGTTTAGCACTAATTCTGCAATCACTATTAAGAACAGACAATACTGTACAATAATGGTCGCTCACATGATTTACAATACCAACAACACCGGTTTCACTAATAACAGCCATTTTTTCTTCGATTCCATGTAATCGTCCTCTATTCAGGGTGATATAATTCTTACGTTTGGTTACAGAATTATTCACCACTCGAGCCGTTAAATAAGTGTATTGTTGTTTATAAACCGTATCATTAATACTATTTAAACTAATATTATTTTGGTAATACGAAGTGAGCAACTGCGTTCTTAATCTTGCGTTTTCTAGTTGTAAACTATCATTTACGCGTCGTAGGTTGAAATAATCTTTGGTATTACTTACTCCGGTATAAAAATTATTAGCAATTGCCCCTGTGTAATTTAAGAAACTGGCTTTTTGATAATTATTGTAACGATAGAGTATAACAAAGGCAAGTACCTCAAGTAAAAAGAACATGAAAAACACATGGTATTTATATATAAAAAAAATCAGGTTCCGCATGTGTTCTTATAACTAACTTATGTTGTATTAAGGGGATTATGCCTTTTATAACTATCTTGATTTGAAAAATTAAGTCATTAAAAACTTAAAGTTCTTCAAGTTCTTCAATGCCATACCCGTACCTCTTACAACAGCACGCAAAGGATCTTCGGCTACATGAACAGGGAGTTTAGTTTTTGCGGCAATTCTTTTATCCAAGCCTCTTAATAAGGCCCCACCACCTGTTAAGTATAAACCTGTTGAATAAATATCTGCTGACAATTCCGGAGGGGTTAATTCAAGCGCTCGTAATACAGCCTCTTCAATTTTTGAAATTGATTTATCCAAAGCTGCTGCGATTTCGCTGTAGCTAACAGTAATTTGTTTAGGAATACCCGTCATTAAATCTCTACCATTTACTGCATAATCCGGTGGAGGATTTTCAAGTTCAGTAAGGGCGGCACCTACTTCAATTTTAATACGTTCGGCTGTTCTTTCACCTACTAATAGGTTATGCTGACGACGCATATAATCCAAGATATCTTCTGTAAATTCATCTCCAGCCACACGAATAGATTGATCACAAACGATTCCGGCTAAAGCGATAACTGCAATTTCAGTAGTTCCACCACCAATATCAATTATCATGTTACCCATAGGTTCGAAAACATCTATACCTATACCGATTGCGGCGGCCATTGGTTCATGTATTAGATAAACTTCTTTAGCACCGGCACGTTCTGCACTATCGCGAACTGCACGTTTTTCAACTTCTGTAATTCCGGATGGAATACAGATTACCATGCGTTGTTGAGGTTTTATCAATTTGCTGTTTTGCGGAATCATTTGAATCATCCCGCGAATCATGTGCTCAGCGGCATTAAAGTCAGCGATTACACCATCTTTTAGGGGCCTGATGGTTTTTATATCCTCATGGGCTTTACCATGCATTTGTTGTGCTTGGCTTCCCACAGCAATAACATTTCCGGTTCGTCGGTTAATGGCAATGATGGAAGGTTCGTCAACCACCACTTGATCCTTGTGAATAATCAAAGTGTTGGCAGTACCTAAATCTATGGCCAAATCCTGTGTTAAGAAGCTAAAAACTCCCATATCAATCCTTCGTCAAATAATACGTAAATAATAGCGTGCAATATATAATTTATTCCATAAATAAATCAGTATGTTTTCTACAAGTTTTACCCCTCTTTATTTCACAGAATTTCGATTGCCTGTAAACGGAGATTTAATGTTTAAAATGCCTGATTCCGGTGAAATACATGGCTATTTCATGTTCATTACAATATTGAATACTGAGTTCGTCTTTAACAGAACCTCCGGGCTGAATAACTGCATTAACCCCTGCGTTCCCGGCTATTTCTACACAATCAGGAAAAGGGAAAAAGGCATCACTTGCCATAACAGCTCCAGTTAAATCAAACCCAAATTCATTAGCCTTAGCGATAGCATTTTTTAAAGCATCAACCCTAGATGTTTGCCCACATCCAATACCAATTAGCTGTTGGTTCTTTGCTAAAACAATGGTATTACTTTTTGTATGTTTTGCTATGATATCAGCAAAAATCAAATCATGGATTTGTTGATTTGATGCAGATTTCCGGGTGGTTAAGTTTATTTGTTCAGGAGAAATTTTTACTATGTCTTTATCTTGGGCAACAACTCCATTTAGCAAACTTCTAAACTGCTGAGTACTTGTTAACTGTTCCTTCTGAATTAATAAAATTCTATTCTTTTTGCTTTGTAAAATGGCTAAAGCTTCTGGCTCATATCCCGGTGCAATAAGCACTTCCATAAACAATTTATCTACCTCTTTGGCAGTTGCTACGTCAATAGTACGGTTGGCGGCAATAATACCTCCAAACGCCGACACAGGATCGCCGGCTAAAGCGTCTTTGTAAGCCTCACTGATATTGTTTCTGCATGCCAAACCACAAGGGTTGTTATGTTTGATGATAGCCACGGTTGGTTCGCTAAAATCAGCTATTATATGAACAGCCGCATCCACATCGAGTAGGTTATTATAGGATAATTCCTTGCCATGCACTTGGGTGAATAATGCATTTAAATCGCCATAAAATATACCATTTTGGTGAGGATTTTCGCCATACCGTAAAGTTTTGGCCGGTGTTACGCTAGATTTAAATGCTGTATTTTTATCTTTATCAAAGTAAGAAAAAATCAATCCATCATAATGAGATGTGGTATGAAAAGCTTTCCCTGCGTAAGCTTTTCGTTGCTCAAGATAGGTGCTTCCTTGCTGTTGATTCAGTAATACAGACACTTCACTAAAATCGGATTTATCACATACGATAAGTGTGTCATTGAAGTTTTTTGCTGCGGCACGAATTAAAGAAACACCACCGATATCAATTTTCTCAATAATTGATGTTTCATCGCTTGTTTGTTTAACTGTTTCTTCGAAAGGGTATAAATCTACCACAACTAAATCAAGAAACGGAATGGCATATTCAGCAACTTCTTGCCTGTCGGTTTCATTGGCACGTCTGGCTAAAATACCTCCAAAAACTTTAGGATGCAATGTTTTCACTCTCCCTCCTAAAATGCTCGGATATCCTGTTAAATCTTCAACCCTTATAACAGGTATGCCTAGCTTTTCAATAAACTCTTGAGTTCCCCCTGTTGAATAAATGTTTACACCTAAATCATGTAAAGTTTTAGCCAAAACATCGAGGCCATCTTTATAAAATACAGAAATTAAGGCATTTTTAATTAATCGAGCATCTTGCATAAATTGTTGTTTGAGTAGCGTAAAATAAGGAGGCGCAAAAGTAATCAACTCAAGTTAAAGCACCAATTATTTAATACAATTACTCACCTGATAAGATGTACGGTGTGTTTTATTTTTTATTCAGTTGAACATGAACTTATCTATTACCCGCCGTGTTCTTTTACAATTTTACTCAACCACTTTAACATCGTTAAAATGGCAATGGCTGCAACCAAAACAATTAAACAGTTTACCATAAAAAAGTGCGATTTATCTTCATAGGTATCCCACAAACTGGCAAGTACACCACTAAGCTTATTCCCAATTGATGTGCTTAACATCCAACCACCCATCATTAATGCTGTTAATCGCGGTGGTGAGAGTTTTGAAACCAGTGACAACCCCATAGGACTTAGGCATAATTCACCTATTGTTATTATACCATAGGTACCTATCAACCACCATGGAGATACTTTTACCTGGCCGTTCATACCAACATAAACGGCAGCAACCATTAAAGTAGTACTTACTGCGGTAATTACTAAGCCCCAGAAAATTTTAGCCGGCGTACCCGGCTCAAGTTTAAACCCGCGTAACAAAGCAAAAAAGCCAATTACCAGAGGTGTAAGGATAACAACGAAAAACGGGTTAATGGATTGAAAAAGCTCGGTAGAAATAAGTTGTAAAGTTTCACCTTCTTTGGGCAGTTGTTGTTCCGGTATATTTTTAAAATACAATGGATAATCGGTTGTCATGATTATTTTATCCTTATTATCTCTTGCAACCCTAAAATCTTCGTCAGCCAGAGGTACAGATTCTTTTTCATAAGTTACCTTTTCAACCACACCAACAGCCTTAGCCACGGGCAATACCTGAGCCGGAATTTCGCGATCAGTATAATATTTGGCCCAAAGGGTGAGTGCGGTACCATTTTGTTTAAAAATTGCCCAAAAAATAACTACCACTCCCATTATAGCCAATAGGGCTGATAAGGGTTTTCGGTCTTCGGCATTGCTTCGAACCAATAAAGAAATATAGAACACAACTATCGGTAATGCGCCAAAAATAAACGCGTCCGTACTGTCGCTTCCGAAGATTTCGCCGGGAATAAACCACCCAAGGGCTCCAGCAACAATTGCCGGAAGGAGCACAATTCCTAAAATTTTAGATACACTCATATCCTCCGGTTGCGTTGGCTTTCTAACGTCTGCCTCGGCGTAGTGTTTATTACCCAACCAAAATATAATTATACCAATGAACATGCCTACCCCCGCGGCAAAAAAAGCATAACCCCAACCATAGGTATTACGTAGATAAGCTGCAATAAAGTTGCAGATAAATGCTCCAATATTTATACCCATATAAAAGATGTTATAGCCGGCATCTTTATTTGCTTTAAATTGAGGAGAGTTGTATAAATTACCTAACAAGGTGGAAATATTTGGTTTGAAAAATCCATTTCCAATAATCATTAATCCTAAAGAAAGGAAGAACGAGTATTCGCCGGGGATGGCTAATAACATGTAGCCTAAACCCATTAAAATACCTCCAATAGATATTGATAAGCGATAACCTAGCACTCTATCTGCAAGCAATCCACCTATAAATGGTGTAATAAATACCAAAGCTATATAAGTTCCAAATACATCAGATGCTTTATCGTTAGTCATGCCTAAACCACCGGTTTCGGCATCAGTCATGTACAACAAAAAAATGCCTAGCATTAAATAATAACCGAAACGCTCCCACATTTCAGTGAAAAACAAAAATGGTAATCCTTTTGGATGTTTTCTTTGTAATGAAGTCATGCGGCTAATATAGCAAAAACATACGAACCATTACATTAATTGGAGTTTGCCTAATAATCTGTTTACCTTTGAAGCGTGAGTTATTATGTAAAACAAAACTTAACAGATACTATTTGTGCGCTTGCTACACCAAATGGAGTTGGCGCAATTGGTGTTATAAGAGTTAGCGGCGGCCAAGCCATTGAGTTTGTAAATAGAATTTTTAAAGGAAAAGACTTAACCAAACAAGAGACACACAGCATACACTTCGGTAAGATTATTGATGGAGAGCGAGTGCTTGATGAGGTATTGGCATCATTATTTATTGCACCTAAATCATATACAGGTGAGCATACGGTTGAATTAAGTTGTCATGGCTCACCATTTATACAACAACAAATTTTAGAACTCCTTATTCGACAAGGATGCAGGGCAGCCCAAGCAGGTGAATTTACTTTACGGGCTTTCTTAAATAAAAAATTAGATTTAAGTCAGGCCGAAGCTGTTGCCGATTTAATTGCAAGCGATAGTGAAGAGAGCCATAAAATGGCCATGAACCAAATGCGTGGAGGATTTAGTGTCCAAATCAATCAAATGCGTGAGCAGTTAATTAATTTTGCTTCATTAATAGAACTTGAATTAGACTTTG
The DNA here is from genome assembly GCA_025454975.1 of Bacteroidia bacterium. GTDB lineage: Bacteria > Bacteroidota > Bacteroidia > UKL13-3 > UKL13-3 > UBA6183. The sequence continues at coordinate 8,511 of JALONK010000037.1, read as the reverse complement.
CTGAGGAGGATGTTGAATTTGCTCAACGTACACAATTAATCAAATTAGTAAACGATATACTTACGCTAATTATTGGATTAACAGATTCGTTTAAATATGGAAACGCCATAAAAAACGGTATTCCTACTGTGATTGCAGGAAAACCGAATGCCGGCAAATCAACATTATTAAATGCCCTTATCAATGAAGAAAGAGCGATTGTAAGCGATATTGCAGGTACTACTCGCGATACCATTGAGGAGGCCTTTATTTTAGATGGTATTGTTTTTCGATTAATTGATACAGCAGGAATACGAGAACATGCTGCTGATATTATCGAAGAAAAAGGTATTGAACGGACCTTTGAAAAAATACAACAATCCAGCATTGTAATTTATGTATTTGATGCAACCACAACCACAACTGACGAACTAGAAAACGAGTTAAAAGCATTTAGTGGCCTTAATACCATTATTATTCCGGTAGCTAACAAAACTGACCTTGCTGCTAACAGTTTTACTGATTCAACATTGGAACCTATTGTAATATCCGCTAAAACACACGCAGGAATAAATTTGTTGAAACAACGTTTAATAAACGCAGTAAGAATTGATGAGGTAAAAAATGATGTGATAATCACTAATGTCCGACATTACGAAGCGTTAAAAAATGCAGCCGACAGTTTAAATCAAGTATTGCATGGAATAGATTTAGGTATTAGTGGCGACTTAATTGCCTTTGATATTCGTCGTGCCCTATTTCATTTAGGTGAAATAACCGGAGAAGTAACAACCGACGATTTATTGGCTAATATTTTTAGTAAGTTTTGTATCGGGAAGTAGTTTATCAGGAGCTAAATAACAAAATCAACGAATTGCTATTGATTTAACTTCGGGTTGTTTTATTTTATTAGCATAAAGAGGTTAAAGTACTATGTTCACAATTTTTCTTGAACTAATATTTTACCATTCACTTTTCCATTTTTATCAAGTTGAGGAAGTTTTTTATGCCTTGTAAATTATATATGATTTAAGCAATAACAGACATAATAATTTAACATAGAATTCGATTCGGTATTCAATTAAGAAAATATGTTATAATAAACCTTATAACAGGATTACTAATGTATCTGCCAATAACGCAGATAATCAAGACAAACGTATATCAATAAAAACAGATTAACCATTTCCGAAATAAATATGCCATAATATTTATATCAAATTAACTTAGAATAAACACTTTAAAAATAAACATTTCGTAACAACAGAAATAAAAATAAATCATAAATCATTTATAGTCATATTATTAAAATCATCAATAGAATAAAGTAACTTTGAATATAATTTAATGGCAAGAATAAGTCTGGGCGCATTTACTCGAGTTAAATAATTTGTATTTTCTAAAAAAGAAATTATAAAAATGAAATTACTGATTCAAAATATGGTAAGCTTGCGGTGTAAACTTTTAGTAAAGGCGGAACTAGAAAAGTTAGGCTTAAAATATCATTCTATCGAATTAGGTGAGGTAATTTTACAACAACCAATTACTGCTACTCAAAAAATTTCACTGGCTAATTCGCTCCATCAATCAGGACTCGAAATCATGGCTGATAAGAACGCTATTATAATTGAAAAAATAAAAAACATCATAGTAGAAATGGTTCATTATTCTGACGAACCACTAACTGAAAAATTCTCTGCATTTTTATCTAAAAAACTAAATAAAGATTATCATACATTATCTGAATTATTTTCAAAACATAAAGGTATAACCATTGAGCATTACATCATACTACATAAGATAGAAAAGGTAAAAGAACTAATTATGTATGATGAGTTAAATCTAAGTGAAATAGCCTTTAAATTACATTATAGTAGCGTTGCTCATTTATCACATCAATTTAAAAAAGTAACAGGCCTCACTCCTTCATTCTTCAGAAGCATACAAAAAAAAGGAAGAATGAATCTCGAAGATATTTAATGCAAATCATGCAATTATTTTTCCTAATTGTGTAAGGTTATTTATATAACTCTGTTGCATTTTTGAATAACCAAATGCAATAAACAAACAGACAATAATGGGATGATTTAGTTGATGAAAAAGTTACTCATAATTTCTGACGTATATTGAATCAGATATGTAAACTTAGCCACACGAAATCATAATTGATTTGGTTGCATTCGAACAAGGATACGAGAAGCATCAGTTGACATTACATGATATACGTTTTGAATAATCTATGCCAAACAAAAGCGAAACTGATGATAAATGAAAAAGAAATAAAAAAAAGTAAACCACATATTATTATTGAATTAATAGAATACTTACCTGATGCAATTGTTACCCGCACCATCATCAAAAAAACCACAGGTAATATAACAGCTACTTCAATATCAATTGGTGAAGAATTGGGACAAAAAGCAATCCCATTCGATACATACGTACAAATAATTGATGGGGCAGCTGTATTAATCATTGATGAGAATTTATTTCACATAGGTTTAGGGGAAGGCATTATAATTCCGGCAAATACAAAACATAGCTTTAAACCTGATAATAAATGTAAAATGATAACCACAATCATAAAAAGTGGATATGAAGACTAATATGATACGATTTCCCAACTAATTAAACACAAGTAATATGGTAAGGCAAAAAGAAGGTAAACATAAATCAGAAAAAAAGGCTCCTGCAAAAACCCATAAAGAAAAAAAGGCAGCTAAAGCCATTAAGAGACAGTTGAAAAACAATGCTGATAAAAGTTCAATTTAAAAATAAAATGAAGGTAACAGTTAAAAAATTAGGTATTCTATTAAGTAAAACGACCAAACATTTTGAATGTAAAGGCGTACTTAATCCTGCTGTTATCAAAGTAAATAACATCATCCACTTGTTTTATAGAGCCGTAGCTAAGGACAATTACTCTACAATTGGCTACTGTCAACTAAGCGAACCAATGATATTGAAAAATAGATGGAATAAACCTATGCTTATTCCGCAAGCCGATTATGAGTTTCAAGGATTAGAAGACCCTCGAATTGTGGAAATTGAAGGTACATTTTATTTATCATATACGGCTTATAACGGGATCAACGCATTAGGGGCACTAGCCACTTCACAAGATTTAGTGCACTGGAAAAAAAAAGGAATTATTGTACCCCAAATTACCTACGAGGAGTTTAAACATTTTACAGAAGCAGAAGGCACTATACATGAAAAATATGTCCGCTTTAATGCCTATTTAAAGAGCCATGAAAAGCAAGATAGAAGAATATTTTTATGGGATAAAAACCTGATTTTTTTTCCGAAGAAAATAAATAATAAATTCTGTTTTTTACACCGAATTAAGCCGGATATTCAAATAGTAGTGGCTATTGAAAATCTTGAAGATTTAACTATTGACTTTTGGCAAAACTATTTTCTTCATTTTGATGAATACATCGTTTTATCACCGAAACATGATCATGAAGTAAGTTATATCGGTAGTGGTTGTCCGCCAATCGAAACCATTGATGGTTGGCTTTTAATATATCATGGTGTGCACGATACGGTGAAGGGTTACGTTTATTCAGCTTGTGCTGCCTTGCTGGAGTTCAATAATCCACAACGAGAAATAGCGCGTTTACCTTATCCGCTATTCTTCCCTGACAAAGAGTGGGAAATTACGGGGGAAGTAAATAATGTATGTTTTCCAACAGGCGCAATTGTTGAAAATGATACGCTTTATATTTATTATGGAGCAGCAGATGAAAGAATTGCTGTTGCCTCCTTAAGTATTCAAGAATTGTTGAAAGCATTAGCAGTTAATAAAAACTAAATACAAAATCATATGACTTATGATATCATATTATTCAATCCTGAAACGAACAATATCTTTCTGGAAACAACAACTGCATTTTTAAGCTTAAATCAATACAGTATAATAGAAACTGAAAATCAACTACCTGAAATTCTATTTGTTACTTCTTTTCCACCTCGAGAATGCGGAATTGCAACATATTCCCAGGATTTAATTATTGCATTAAAAAATCAATTTGAAGATTCATTCACGTGCAGTATATGTGCCATTGAATCGAATAATGAGCAACATAACTATGTGCATCAACCTAAGTATATTTTAAATACTGACGACATAGATTCATTTTCTAAAAATGCGCATTTTATTAATCATAACGAGAATATTAAATTGGTAGTGATTCAACACGAATTCGGTTTTTTCGCACATAAAGAAAAAGAATTTAAACAGTTTTTAGATAGTATAAATCAACCAATTGTATTTGTATTTCATACGGTTTTACCTAATCCTGAAATCAGTTTTAAAATACAAGTTCAAGAAATTACAAATATTGTATCCTCAATAATTGTAATGACAAAAGATGCGGCTAAAATATTAGAGAACCATTATTATGTACCATCATATAAAATAACCATAATACCACATGGAACTCATTTAGTGCCTCCTTTAAACCGAGATAAAGTAAAAGCTTTCTATCAACTATCAAATCGGTTGATACTGTCTACGTTTGGTTTATTAAGTAGTAGTAAAAGTATAGAAACCACTTTAAATGCATTACCAACAATTATTAAAAAATTTCCTAACGTCCTATTTTTAATATTAGGTAAAACACATCCAACGATAGTAAAAAATGAGGGTGAAATCTATAGAAACATGTTAGAAGAAAAGGTTAAATTACTAGGCCTTGAAAACAATGTAAGGTTTATAAATGAATACTTACAATTGGGAAGTTTATTAGAATACTTGCAACTAACCGATATTTATTTATTTACCTCTAAAGACCCCAAACAAGCTGTTAGTGGCACATTTTCTTATGCACTTAGTTGCGGCTGTCCGGTTATTTCCACACCAATACCACACGCCAAAGAGGTGCTAAACAATAAAAATGGAATAATTATAAATTTTGAAAATTCGGTGCAATTAGCAAGCACTGTAATTTCTTTACTCGAAAACGAAAAATTACGAACTGAAATATCTAATCATTGTTTTAACAAAATGGCTTCTACTGCTTGGCAAAACTCTGCAATTTCCCATAGCATATTATTTGAAAAACTAGTTACAGGTTCATTTCATCTTAATTATCGTATTCCAAAAATAAACTTAAGTCACTTAAAAAAAATGACCACTCGATTTGGAATCATACAATTTGCCAAAATAGCCAATCCCGACACTACATCGGGATATACCTTAGATGATAATGCAAGGGCGTTAGTTGCCCTATGTGAACATTATAAGCTTTATAAAAACGAAAAAGATTTAGGCTTAATTCATACTTACTTACAGTTTATAAAATACTGTTTACAACCAAATAACACATTATTAAATTATGTAAATGAAGATAAGGTTTTCACTGAGCAAAACTCTAAAGAAAACATAGAAGACAGTACAGGAAGAGCTATATGGGCTTTGGGATACGTAATATCCTTAAATACAGTTTTGCCGGTAAATTTAATAAATGAAGCTCAACATTTATTAGATAGGACTTTAGAACATGTACATAAAATTTTTTCGACAAGGGCAATGGCATTTATCATTAAAGGGCTGCATTACCAAAACAAACAGGAAAACATCCATATATTGGACATGTTCGCTAAAAGATTAACTAAGATGTATCATCATGAAAAAACTTCTGATTGGCGATGGTTTGAAAGTTATTTAACTTATGGAAACAGTTTACTTCCTGAAGCTATGCTTTGCGCATTCGAGTGCACTAATAACATAGAATATAAAAATATAGCCAAGGAAACTTTCGACTTTCTATTATCTAAAACAATTAAAAACGGTAAGATAAAAGTTATATCTAATAATGGGTGGTTTTTCAAAAATAAACACATCAACACAACTTCAGGTGGCGAACAACCTATTGATGTTGCTTATACAGTTTTAGCATTAGAAAAATTTTATACGGTATTTAAAAATGATGAATATAAACAAAAAGCGATTCTAAGTTTTTCTTGGTTTTTAGGCAATAACCATTTACATCAAATTGTTTATAACCCATGTACTGGTGGTTGCTACGATGGGGTTGAAGAACATAATATAAATCTTAACCAAGGTGCTGAATCAACCATTAGTTACTTAATGGCCAGACTTGCAATGGAGAGATTAATGGTAAAAAAGCAGGAAGTTGAATACATTGAATATTAAGCAGGAATATTACATAATTAAAAACCCTTGAATAGTTAATTTAATATTTTGTAAAGGCCAAATTATAACGAACCCAAATGAGATTGAACTTAATGAAAAAAAATATTTTATTTAGGGTTAGAAGAGGTAAAACCGGGTTAAAGTTAAAATTAACAGGCAACTAATATCCGCCTGATATGTGGATTTTCAACTTTCCATGTCAACTATTAAATTATGTTTTATCTTTATTCCTTTAAAGATACCATCCTCAGTACCTATACGATAAAATAAATAGTATAATTTTAAGAAAAAAGAATCTTACGATACTATTTATTCCGTAGAAGAAGATTAAAAGAGATTACACGATGATTGATAACTTAGTTTACAAGAATATTAAATTCGCCATATAAAATAATTTCATCATAATCATTAAAATATGGTATATTCACCTTAGAATATTAACTTACCTTAGCTTAATAACATTCATTCGGTCAACGAAATAAAATCGGTGGATAGTTCAAAACATGGATAGAATATTGGTAATTTATGTTTCTAGAATTTGCAACTTGGCTTTATTTTAAGTTCCCATAATTTTTAAAATCAAACTGTATGAATCAAACACATATTCATTTAATAATAACTCATCTTCCAATTTTTGGAAGTTTATTTGGGATGCTTGTTCTACTTTATGGAACATGGCAAAAAAATTCTGACACAAAAGTAGCTGCCTATCTTGTTTTTATAATTTCCGGCCTTGGTTCTGTTATAGCCTATTATACAGGAGAAGCGGCAGAAGAGGCAGTTGAAAACTTACAAGGAGTTGTACATGCAACAATAGAATCACATGAAGAATTTGCATTGATTGGACTCATATCGTTAATTGTGTTAGGGGGTATATCAATACTAAGTACAATTTTAACATTAAAAAAATCTACACATTCCAGCATACTTTCAACACTCACCATAATTGTTGCATTTATTAGTTTTTGCTTGGCTGCAAGAACAGCATATTTAGGTGGTAAAATCAGGCATACCGAAATTGAAATGGTACCCTCTGTTATACATGATAAAATAGAAAATGAAGACTAACCATATACACTTTATTGAAGGCATAAAGGATTATAATAAAACCCGACTAAAACATTATTATTTATGTCTGTAAATCATTTTAACATATCGGGTTTAAGTGACGAACAGGTGGCATTGTCGAGAGAAAAGTATGGACTTAACACATTAAATTATAAAAACGAAAACACTTATATAGCTGCATTCAAACGTATCGCAAAAGACCCAATGGTTATATTACTATTGGTTGCTTCATTAATCTATTTTATCAGTGGTAAGTTAGGCGATGGTATATTCCTATTGTTGGCGATTGTATTTCAAACCTCAATATCGTTATTCCAATATTCGCGGAGCAAAAAGGCACTAGAAAAGCTAAAAGAATTTACACAGCCTAATTGTAAAGTTATACGAAACGGAAAAGAAAAAGAAATAAAAAGTAAGGAATTAGTAGTTGGTGATTATCTAATTGTTGAGGAAGGCACTTTAATTTCTGCAGACGGTTTAATTATTCAAGCTAATGACTTTTCTGTAAATGAGGCTATACTAACAGGAGAATCTTTGGCTGTATTAAAAAATAAAAATAATGAAACCAATATAATTTATTGCGGTACTACTGTTGTTAGTGGTTTAGCTGTTGCTAAAATAACATCAATAGGTAATGAAACAGCCTTAGGTAAAATTGGAAAAAGTTTGGAAACAATAGATGAAGAGAAAACACCATTAGAAATTCAAATTGCAGATTTTGTTAAAAAAATGGCATTTGCCGGTACTTTAGTTTTTATTATAGTTTGGTTGATTAATTTCTCACTTACTCGGAACCTATTAAACAGTTTATTGCAATCACTTACTTTGGCTATGAGTATTTTACCTGAAGAAATTCCGGTTGCTTTTACCACATTTATGGCATTAGGTGCATGGCGATTAATGAAACTGGGAATAGTGGTTAAACAGATGAAAACAGTAGAAACATTAGGTAGTGCAAATGTTATCTGCATAGATAAAACAGGGACGATTACGGAAAATAAAATGACTATTGCAAAATTTTTTACATTAAAATCAAACAAAGTGTTTAATCCTGACGAAATAATGAATGAAGATGAAAAGGAACTGATAAAATACGCCATGTTTGCAAGTGAACCTGTTCCATTTGACCCAATGGAAAAAGCATTGCAACGGATTGGTCGAGATTACCTCTCCAGTACCGAGCATTTGCATCCCGATTGGGAAATGCTGCATGAGTATCCCCTATCGGGAGCGTTGCTGGCCATGTCCTGTGTGTGGAAATCGGCTGAGGGGAATTTGATTATTGCCGCCAAAGGAGCGCT
>JALONK010000036.1 GCA_025454975.1 Bacteroidia bacterium | reverse complement strand
AAAATAATCCTAATTTCATCGAACTGAATTCGGTATGATAACCACCTATTAATTCGCTTTCAGATTCAGGTAAATCAAAAGGAGCTCGGTTACATTCGGCAAAAGCACAAATTAGAAATATGACAAAGCCAAAGGGCTGATATATCACATTCCAATGCCAGCCTTGTTGCATATCAACAATTTCGCGTAAACTTAATGAGTTACTCATTAACAGGATGGCGATAATACTCATACCCATTGATAATTCGTAACTAATCATTTGTGAGGAAGCGCGCAAAGCACCAAGTAAGGCAAATTTGTTATTTGAGGCCCAACCACCAATCATAATTCCATAACCGCCAATGGATACAACGGCGAAAATATAAAGTATGCCAACATTTAAATCGGCTACTTGTAAATGAAATTCGTGACCACCAAAATTGAACGATTTACCCCAAGGAATTACCGCACTGGTCATTAATGCAGTCATCATAAAAATGCACGGGCCTATGATAAATAAAAATTTATCTGATGCATTTGGTATAATTTCCTCTTTGGTAAACATTTTAACTCCATCAGCAATGGGTTGTAGCAAACCAAACGGTCCTGCTCTATCCGGTCCGACACGATCTTGCAAAAAGGCCGCAACCTTTCTTTCACCGTATGTAGCGTAAGCTGCAATGCCTAAACTTACCAGAAATATTATAAAAATTAATATTGATTTATCGAGTAAAAGTGACCAATCCATTATTCAGTAATTTGTTTGATTTCGTTTAACTTAAATTCTTTTGGTTTCACCAAATTGGTGTAATGATTGGCTGCAATAACGGAGTGACGGTTAATTTTACGCGGACCTTCAATTGTCCAATCGCTTGTTTTCTTTTTATCAAAACGGCAGGTATTGCAGATAAATTCTTCCACTTCACCCCACTCATCTTTTCTACCGGTAACCCTTAATACCTCTTCACCTTGATACCATAAAACAACTTTTCCGCTGCAAGTATCGCAAGAGCGATGAGCATCAACAGGTTTGGTAAACCATACCCTTGATTTAAACCTAAATGTTTTATCTGTTAAGGCGCCAACCGGACAAACATCAATAACATTACCGGAGAAATCATTATCAATAGCTTGGGCTACATATGTTGATATCTCGGCGTGGTCGCCACGATTTATTACACCATGCACTCTTCCATCGGTAATTTGTTCGGCTGTTTTTACGCAGCGGTAACAAAGTATACAACGAGTCATGTGTAATTGTACTTTATCACCTATATCAATTTTATCGAACGTCCGTCTTTCAAAATCAGTACGTGTTTTGTAATTACCATGTTCGTAACCTAAATCTTGTAAATGACATTCACCGGCTTGGTCACACACCGGGCAATCAAGCGGATGATTTAACAATAAGAATTCAACCACACCTGCGCGTGCATCCTTAACTTTTGCGGAAGTATTGTTCGAAACTTCCATGCCATCCATTACAGTGGTTCGGCAACTAGCTACAAGTTTAGGCATTGGTCTTGGATCTTTTTCTGAGCCTTTGGTAACTTCAACCAAACAGGTTCGGCAATAGCCTCCACTGGTTTTTAACTTACTGTAATAGCACATGGTAGGAGGGGCAACATCCGGTCCTATCATACGTGCGGCATTCAAGATGGTTGTTCCATCAGGCACTTCGATTTGTATTCCGTCTATCGTAACTTTTGCCATATCATTTTCTAGTTGCAATAACAGTACTATTTTTATACTGTATTTTGTTTATTAATTGTTGAGTTTATCCGTGTTTTAGGTTCAACTCAATTGATGGTAATTTTTATTTAATAATTTGTTATAAACTGCTGTAAGATGCTGCTGTATCTAAATTATTACAGTGAAAGTAATATTTAACTTCTCGGTGAGCTGTTGGATTTTTCACAAAATCTTCGAACTCACTTCTGAAGTGACGAATAGCACTTGCCACAGGCCATGCAGCTGCATCTCCTAATGGACAAATAGTATTACCTTCAATTTTACGTTGAATATCCCACAATAAGTCAATATCTTCCAAGGTGCCATGTCCGTCAAGTATTTTATGTAAGATTTTCTCCATCCATCCTGTACCTTCACGACAAGGACTGCACTGGCCGCAACTTTCGTGGTGATAAAACCTTGCAAAGGTATGCAGGTTTTGCACGATGCTTGTACTTTCATCCATCACAATAAATCCACCTGAACCAAGCATAGTACCTGTAGCGAACCCACCATCAGCTAAACTTTCATAGGTCATTAATCTCGGTTCACCGTTGGCCGTTTTTAAAATTAAATCGGCAGGTAATACCGGAACAGATGAGCCACCTGCAACTACAGCTTTTAACTTTTTATCATTTAAAATACCACCGCAATATTCATCACTGTAAATAAACTCTTCTACGGTAATTCCCATTTCAATTTCATACACACCGGGCTTTTTAATATGACCTGATGCTGAAATCAATTTAGTTCCGGCCGAACGACCTAATCCGATTTTAGCGTATTCGTCGCCTCCCATATTTACAACCGGCACAACTGCTGCAATGGTTTCTACATTGTTAACCACAGTTGGGCATCCATACAGTCCTGCAATTGCCGGAAATGGGGGTTTTATTCGAGGATTACCGCGTTTACCTTCTAACGATTCAATTAAGGCCGTTTCTTCACCACATATATAAGCGCCTGCACCCGGATGTACATATAAATCCAAGCTATAATCTGTTCCTAATATATTTTTACCCAACCAACCATTGGCATAAGCTTCTGCAATAGCTTTTTCAAGAATACGTACCAGGTAAAAATATTCTCCGCGTATATATATGTATGAAGTGTTTGCACCCAATGCAAAACTAGAAGTAATCATTCCCTCAATTAATAGGTGAGGAATATGTTCCATTAAATAACGGTCTTTAAACGTTCCGGGTTCACTTTCATCGGCATTGCAAACCAAATAACGGGGAACGCCTTCAGGCTTGGCCAAAAAACTCCATTTCATTCCTGTAGGAAATCCGGCACCACCTCTTCCGCGTAAGCCCGACTTCTTTACTTCTTCAACGATGGCATCAGGAGCCATTGTTTTCAAAGCTTTTTCTACAGAGGCGTAACCACCTTTACTACGATACACATCATACCCTTGAATTCCTGCTTCGTTTATATGTTCTAATAATACTTTACGTCCCATGTTGTTTAGTTTTTTCTAAAAGTTGTATGATCTAAGTAAGTACTATGTTTGGCAACCAACTGTGGATTGTTGATTAATTCGTCAACTTTTTCAAGGGTTAGGTTTTCATAAAACTGCTCCCCGATTTGAAGCATTGGAGCAGTACCACAACTGCCTAAACATTCTACCGTTTTTAAGGTAAATTTTCCATCAGCAGTTGTTTCACCGTCTTTTATTCCTAATCTTTTCTCGATATGTGCAACAATATCATTAGCGCCTCTTAACCAGCAACTGCTGGTACGGCAAACCTCAATTAAACATTTGCCAACCGGCTTAAGGTTGTACATACTGTAAAAACTGGCTACTTCATATACTTCAATTGGTTGTATATTTAAAATATCAGCCACTTTATCCATTACCGGTACGCTTAACCATCCGTCAAATTCGGCTTGGGCAATATGTAAAACGGGAAGTAATGCCGATTTGTGTTTTCCTTCCGGATAGCGCTTAATCAGGTTATTGATTAAGGCCATACTTTCATCGCTAAACTTTATATCTGTGGTATCCGTCATGTTATTTGGTTAATTAAGCATCAAGTTCTCCTGCAATTACATTCATACTGCTCATGGTAAGAATGGCATCACTAAGCATCCCACCTTTTATCATTTCGGGGTATGCTTGATAATATATGAAACAAGGGCGGCGGAAATGTAATCGAAATGGGGCTCTACCGCCGTCACTAATTAAATAAAATCCTAGCTCTCCATTTCCTCCTTCTACTGCATGGTACACTTCTCCTTTTGGAACATCCGATTCGCCCATTACAATTTTAAAATGGTAGATTAAGGCTTCCATTTTATTGTAAACATCTTCTTTAGGAGGAAGATAAAATTCAGGAACATCAGCATACCATTTGCCTTGAGGCATGTTGTCTAAAGCTTGTTTGATGATATTTAAACTCTCCCAAATTTCCTGTTGGCGCACCATGAAGCGGTCATAAGTATCACCTTTTTCACCTACCGGAATCGTAAATTCAAAGTCTTCATATGAACTGTAAGGATTCATAACCCTTACATCATAATCAACTCCTGCGGCACGCAAATTTGGGCCTGTAAACCCATAAGCCATTGCTTTTTCAGCAGTTATTGCCCCGGTGTTTACAACACGGTCATAAAATATTCTGTTACGTTCCAATAAGTTTGAAAACTCTTTAAATGCTTTAGGAAACTCAGCTAAGAAGGCTTTAATTTTTTTATAAACTTCGTCGTTAAAATCTCTTTCCAACCCGCCGATTCTGCCAATATTTGTTGTTAAACGAGCGCCACAAATTTGTTCGTAAATGTCGTATATCTTTTCACGCCATTGAAACAAATAAGTGAAGCCGGTAAGAGCGCCTGAATCTACACCAACTACTGCATTACATACCAAATGATCTGCAATACGTGCCAATTCCATGATGATCACCCTCATGTATTGAGCGCGTTTCGGCACTTCAACTCCAATCAATTTTTCAACAGTCATGTGCCAACCCATATTATTGATAGGAGACGAGCAATAATTTAAACGGTCGGTTAAAGTAGTAATTTGATAATAGGGTCTTCTTTCGGCAATTTTTTCAAAGGCACGATGAATGTAACCAACAGTTTGTTCGGCATCAACAATAATTTCGCCATCCATTTTCAGGATGTTTTGAAAAATACCGTGAGTAGCAGGATGTGTTGGACCTAAGTTTAAGGTGTTGTATTGAGGTTCCTCAAGTTGTTCAATGCTTTTATCTTCAAATTCATTCATATACTTACCTCCGTTTATCTGCCAAAATATTTATCTTCTTTATCAGTTCTTGTACCATCCTCTAATGGATATTCTTTTCTTAGCGGAAAATAATCCATTTCATCAACGTTTACGATACGTTTAAGATTGGGGTGACCAACAAAAACGATTCCGTAAAAATCAAATGTTTCTCGTTCCTGCCAATTGGCAGCCGGAAACAACGGAGTAATTGAAGCTATAGTCGGATTATCTTTAGGTATAAAGGCTTTAATTCGAATTCTAATATTATTAATAAAACTGTGCAAGTGGTAAATAACACAAAATTCTTTACCAACAAGATCAGGGAATTGTGCTCCGCAAACATCTGTTAAAAATGAAGCTTTTATTTCACTGTCATGTTTAAACCAATCTATCAAAGCATAAGCTTTTTCGGCGCTGATTTCAATGTTTAAAATCCCATACGATTCACTTGCTTCTTTGAGAGCATTGCCAAAGTGTTGTTGAACTTTGTTAACTATATACTCGTTATTAATTGTTGTCATTCCTCAAGTCCCTTATTCAATACCGTATTGTTGCATTAATGCTTTATATTCACTTGTATTTCTTCTGCGTACCGGTTCGTTCCTAACCAATTCTTGAATTCTCATAAATCCGTCGAGAATTTGTTCCGGACGAGGCGGACATCCGGGCACGTACACATCAACAGGTATTACTTTATCAATACCTTGTAGTACACTGTATGTATCGAATATTCCACCGGTACTTGCGCAAGCACCAACTGATAATACCCAGCGTGGTTCGGCCATTTGAAGATAAACTTGACGAAGCACAGGTCCCATTTTTTTTGCAATTGTTCCGGCAACAATCAAAAGGTCGGCCTGACGGGGAGAAAAGCTCATACGCTCAGAACCAAACCTGGCCAAATCATAATTACTACCCATAGTTGCCATAAACTCAATACCACAACAAGAGGTTGCAAATGGTAATGGCCAAATTGAATTAGAGCGTGCTAATCCAATTACTTCATCTAATTTCGTAGCAAAGAAACCCGGTCCTTCCAAGCCTTCCGGCGCTTTAGCTATTGTTAATTCTGTCGTCATCTTGTAGTGTTTTCAATTACAATGTTAGTGTATGAAATTAATCCCATTTAAGGGCACCCTTTTTGATAATATAAGCAAAACCTAATAGTAATGTTCCAATAAAACATACCATTTCTATAAATCCGATAGCTCCTAATTCTCTGAAATTTACTGCCCAAGGATACATAAATATAACCTCAACGTCGAACATCACAAACAAAATTGCCACTAAGAAGTATTTTATGGAAAACGGCAGCCTGGCGTTACCTTGCGATTCAATTCCACATTCGAAGTTTTCCAGTTTGTCTTTTGTTTGGCGTTTTGGACCAATTAAATGAGTGGCTATCATTGTAGTAACAACGAAACCCGCAGCAACCAGAAACTGCACTACTAATGCTAAATAATCAATAGAACCTGACATAATTTTATGACGTAATTATTATTACAACCGTGCAATATTAAAGAATATAATTATTAATTCTACACCTAATTTAACACAGGTTTTACACGGTACAACTTAATAACATAAACCGTTCATAAAAGTTTATGGGTGAAGGATTTTAAGCCGTTGAAAAATTGTTATTTATACTGATTATAAAACCCGTTGTGGTTAATCTTTTTTATAAGTTTTAGGTAATGAGTGATTTAATTTTGTTTGTTTTTTTATACAACCTTAAACAACGAGTTTTGAACCGACACAATTATCTTCTACTTATTCATGAGCTTAAAAACTGCTATCTTAACTGAAACAAAATTATCTCTCGAAAATAAAATTGCTGAGATTGAATCAGCTTTGGCTGATTTACAGGCATCAATTGCAGGGGAAACCAAAAGTTCGGCAGGGGATAAGTACGAAACTTCAAGGGAGATGATTGCACAAGAACAACTCAAATTATCAAAACAATTATCAATTCATCAACAACACCTCCAAATCATTAGGGGCATTGATGATACTGAAATTTATAATTATGTGAAAATTGGCAGCGTGGTTACTACCAACATGGGTGTATTTTTTATTGCAGTTTCTTTAGGGTTTATTACCGTAGCTGATAATAAAATAGCCTTAATTTCATCGTCATCGCCTATCGGTAACTTGATGATGGGTAAAAAGAGCGGAGATAAATTTAACTTTAATCAAACTCAGTATGAAATATTAACTGTTGCCTAGTTTTGCTTTTAAGTAATGTCCGGTATAACTGTTTTTAACCTGAGTTAGATCTTCGGGAGTACCGGCAAATACTAAGTTTCCACCGTTGGTTCCGGCTTCCGGACCTAAGTCAATTACCCAATCAGCGCATTTTATAACATCCATGTTATGTTCAATAACTATGATACTGTGACCGGCATCAATTAAAGCATTAAAGGATTGCATTAATTTGTTGATATCATGGAAATGTAATCCTGTTGTTGGTTCGTCAAAAATAAACAAAGTGTGTTGTTGATTTCTTCCTTTTCCTAAGAAGCTTGCAAGTTTCACTCGTTGTGCTTCTCCGCCACTTAACGTATTGCTGCTTTGACCTAGTTTTATATAACCCAGCCCAACGTCTTGCAGGGGTTTAATTTTATTTTTTATAGATGTTTCCGACTCAAAAAACAAGATGGCTTCATCAACACTCAGGTTTAATACATCACTAATAGTTTTGTCTTTGTATTTGCAATCTAAAATTTCTTCTTTAAATCGTTGTCCTTTGCATTCATCACATGGCAAATGAATATCAGCCATAAACTGCATTTCAATTGTAACTTCTCCTTCTCCCAAGCATGTTTCACAGCGCCCACCATCAACGTTAAAACTAAAGTGTTGTGGTTTATATCCTCTACTTTTACTGATGGCTAAATTTGCAAATAAATCTCTTATCGGGTCGTAAGCTTTAATATAAGTAATCGGGTTAGAGCGGGATGATTTTCCAATAGGATTTTGGTCAACCATCTCAATAGCTTGAATTGATTTAACTGAACCTTCCAGTTTGTCAAAAATTCCGGTTTTTTCTCCTGAATAATTACCTAAACTTTTTTGAATAGCAGGATATAAAATACTTTTAATCAAAGTTGTTTTACCGCTGCCGCTTACACCTGTTATGGCCGTAAACACATGTAAAGGAAAAACCGCATCTATGCCTTTCAAGTTATGTTGTCGGGCTCCTTTTACTTCAATAAAATCTTTCCATTTTCTTCGTTTTACGGGAACTTCAACTTCCATTTTACCTGAAAGATATTTCCCTGTTAAACTTTGTTTATCATCCTTCACCTCATTAACAGTTCCTAAGGCAACCATTTCACCGCCGTGAATGCCCGCGTGCGGACCAATATCAATTAAACAATCCGCAACCTCCATAATATCCTGGTCGTGTTCAACCACAACAACGGTATTCCCAATATCTCTTAGTTTTTGTAAAACATTAATCAACTTTTCGGTATCCCTGCTGTGAAGTCCAATGCTAGGTTCATCAAGTATGTATAATGAACCAACCAAACTGCTGCCTAATGATGTGGCAAGGTTAATTCGTTGACTTTCTCCTCCGCTTAAAGTGTTTGATAAACGATTTAACGACAAATAGCCTAATCCTACATGTTGTAAAAAGGTTAAACGTGAGGTGATTTCTTTCAATATTCGTTCTGCAATTTTAAAATGATTATCATTTAGTTTGAGTCCGTTAAAATAGTTAGAAGCTTCATCAATACTCATAAGTAAAACCTCACTAAGGTTTTTATAATCACTTACTTGCTTTTGTGTTTTATCCATCAACTTCACATAATTAGCATCCTTTCTTAAGCGAGTTCCTTTGCAATCAAAACATACTGTTTTACCTCTATACCTTGCAAGCATTACCCTATATTGTATTTTGTAGGTTTGTTTTTCAAGCTCTTTAAAAAATCCATCAATGCCTTCCCAATTTGCATCACCACGCCATAAATACTCTCGTTGTTGTTGCGTTAGTTCGTGGTAAGGTTTGTGAATTGGAAACTTTGATTTAGCACTTAGGCGAATAAAATGGTCTTTCCATTCACTCATTTTATCACCTTTCCAAGGAGCTATGGCATCAGCAAACAAACTGAGGCTTTTATCAGGTACAACAAGGTCTTCGTCAATTCCAATTACACTTCCAAAACCTTCACAGGTTTTGCAAGCACCATAAGGATTATTAAAACTGAAGAAATTTACCGTAGGTTCTTCGAAGGTTATACCATCCAATTCAAATTTATTGTTATATAGTTTTATCGAAGGTTCACCCAGCTCATTTATTACATGAATTGTGCAACCACCTTCGCCTTCATAAAAAGCAGTTTGAATACTGTCGGCCATCCGGTTTTTCAGGTCTTCATCATTAGGCATTACTACAAACCTGTCAATTAATAAATATAACTTGTTAAGTAATGGTTTTTTTTCTTTTTCTGTCAACGCTTGAAATTCTTCAATGCCTATCATGCTTTCATTTGCCAATAATCGTGTGAATCCATTCTTTAAATAAATGTCGAGTTTGGCCGCAAGTTGATCAGGTTTTTCGTGTATGCCAACCGCAAGTAATACTTTGGTTTGGGCAGGAAGAGCCAACACATCATCTAAAACACTTTCTACTGTATGACGTAATACCTGCTTATTACTTATGGGCGAAAAGGTAACACCAATGCGAGCGAATAATAGTTTTAAATAATCATAAATTTCAGTAGTAGTAGCAACTGTACTCCTCGGGTTTCTTGTATTAACTTTTTGTTCAATGGCAATGGCAGGCGATATGCCATGTATATAGTCAACATCAGGTTTATTCATTTTACCTAAAAACTGACGTGCATAAGCCGAAAGTGATTCTACATATCTTCGCTGTCCTTCTGCATATAAGGTATCAAATACCAAACTTGATTTCCCACTTCCACTAACACCTGTTACAATTGTTAATTTATTTCTGTTAAAGGTTACATCAATATTTTTTAGGTTATGAACCCTAGCGCCTTTAATAAATATGTTCTCCGTTTTTTTTTCGGTTTTAAATTTCATCGCTTCGCTTTAATCTATATAGAAAGTGCAATACTACTTATTATAAAGGTTAGCCGCTTGATTTTGTTTATTCATTTACACACAATTTTTTGTTATGGGGACTAATAAAAAAAATAAAACAAGAAAGAAGTTTGTTTTTATAAAATTAATGTTAAATTGCATTTACAAAATCTAACAACTCAAAAAAAGAAACGCTTATCGTAAACACTCTACACTAGTTTTAAGTACAATTATTGTTTAACCCTAAAAATTTAGGCTATGAAAAACGTACAAATTAGTGACCAAGAGTTGGTTCACCTTTACATGAAAGGAAATGAAGCGTGCCTCGAACAGCTTATCAAGCGTCATCAAAAAAGCATTTTTACTGCAATTTATTTGTTGGTTAAAAATCGAGCTTTGGCTGAAGACATATTCCAAGAAACCTTTATTAAAATTATCAACACGTTAAGAAACGGAACTTACAATGAGGAAGGGAAGTTTGGTCCATGGGCAATTCGTATCGGGAGAAATTTAACGATTGATTATTTGCGTAAGCAAAAACGCGACGTTACCATTACGGATTCAGAAGGTAACGACATCTTTAGTTTTCTTCAAATTGCAGAAGAAAGCCGTGAAGATAAATTGATCCAATTTCAAACTGAACAGCATATAAAATCTTTAGTTAAAAAATTGCCTCAAGAGCAACGCGAAGTGCTGATTATGCGCCATTGGGGTAATTTAAGTTTCAAAGAAATTGCCGATCAAACAGGTGTAAGTATTAACACTGCCTTAGGAAGGATGAGATATGCCTTGAACAACCTTAGGAAAATGTTGGAACAGGATCGTGTTAAAATTTAAATTCTGATTATCAGGTGATTTAACTTTTATTTTCTTAAAATATACTAAGTGAAAAAAGGCAGCGTTTTGATAGTATAAAAAAACGTTGCCTATGCACCAAAACATTACATCGGAATCACTTATTTCTTATTATTACAACGAACTTACACCATCTGACTCTGCCTTTATAGAGGAGGCTTTGAAGTGTAACACTGAACTTTTGGAAGAATACCAACAATTGGAAGAAACCTTAGGTTTGATGGATCAAATAGAATTACTTCCTAATCCAACATCAATTGCATTAATAATGGAACACTCAGCTAAAACAGCAACTGTTCATCATGTCTAATTAACCTTGATGTTTATCAGGTAAAGATGAGTTGAAGCATAATAAAGTTCAGTTTTATCTATCGATTACTGTTGTAGTATTGTGCTGAATAAATTATTATGAAGTTATTTTCAGCAACCCAAATAAAACAATGGGACGAATTTACCATTGCACATCAGCCAACTACAGCCTACGATTTAATGGAACATGCCGGCGAGGCTTGTGCTTCTTATATCGAAAATAGAATACATAAAGCTCAGCCACCATTTACAGAAGTGATTATTTTATGCGGAACCGGTAACAATGGTGGGGATGGATTAGTTATCGCCCGAAATTTGTTTAAAGCCAATATTGCGGTTTCTATTTACCTAATAAATACAAGCACAACATTTTCTCATCAGTTCAACGTTAACCTGAGTCAAATTCATAATGATACCACAATAGCCGTACATCAAATTAATCAATCATCCGATTTTCCTGTACTAACCAAACATCATTTAATAATTGATGCCATATTAGGTATTGGTATAAATAAACCTGTTGAAGCTTTTTTAGGAACATTTATTAACTATGTGAATCAATCTGCATGCGAGGTAATTGCAATTGATGTACCTAGCGGTTTACCTGCTGATGTTAATGAATTAGCAGATATAGCTAATCGAAACATTATACGAGCAAATACTACCCTTACTTTTCAAATTCCCAAACTTTCGTTTTTACATACCGAAAGTTATATGTTTACAGGCGAGGTTGAGGTGTTAGATATCGGGTTAATGCCAGGATTTTCAGTTGAAACCTCATGTGCAAATTATTACATCACTCAAGAACTTGCGCAGCCTTTGATAAAAAAGCGAACAAAGTTTAGTCACAAAGGTACACACGGCCATACATTGGTTATTGCCGGATCTTATGGTAAATTAGGAGCTGCGGTGCTTACAGTTAAGGGTGCAATAAGGGCCGGAAGCGGATTGGTAACAGCCTACATTCCCGCTTGCGGATATGACATTATGCAAGTACAAATTCCGGAAGCTATGGTAATCACAGATACGAATGTAAATTACCTTTCAAATTATCCTGATTGTAAACCGTATAAAGCAATTGCAATTGGACCCGGATTAGGAATGGAAAGTAATACACAACAAGCTGTATCTGATTTTATAAGAAATTGTAAAAAGCCATTGGTTATTGATGCTGATGCATTAAACATCGTTTCCTCATTATTAGCAAAAGGAGAGCCGGTTACATTTCACGCTTCCACCATATTAACCCCACATCCCAAAGAATTCGACCGTTTAGCAGGTGTGTCGGCAAATAGTTTTGAACGGTTGCAACGTTTAAAAGCATTTGTAGATAAACATCAGGTAATTGTAGTGTTAAAAGGTACACATACTGTTGTGGCAACCCCACAAGGCGAATGTTTTTTTAATAGTTCGGGAAATCCGATATTGGCTGCTGCCGGAAGTGGTGATACTTTAACCGGTATTATTACATCATTATTAACTCAAGGTTATGAACCATTACATGCGGCCATTCTTGGGGTTTATTTACACGGTAGGTGTGCAGATACGCTGGCTGCTGAAGGAAGATACACAGCTACCGCAACCGAGGTTATAAATGAATTGCCTAAAGTGATGTATCAGTTACTGAATAACTGTTAAATTGATTAATTACTTAAAAATTTAATAACAATGCTAAGTGGTATGTATTAATGTTTGTTGATGAAGATTTAAGCTTGTAATCAACCGTATTATTTGTGAAAAACTCCACTGATTCAGGGTCAATATAACTAGCAACACCGCCTTGTTGCTGGTTCATTTTAATGTCAATTCTAACCCTGCTATTACCAATACTTAACCCACCGCCAATGCCTGTTACACCAACAACATGGCTTTCAAGGGTACGCGAAATTTTATCCGGTTCGTTATTGGCATTAGTCCATCGTATTTCATGTTTGCCATTAAAAAATCTCAATCCGGCTTGGTATTCAAAAAATGGTCTAATAGGAAAGTCAAAGAGCTCAATTCTTCCACCTAAACCAATGGAAAAGGCTGCATTGGTAAGTCGGGACTCAATGGGCATTGGCATTCCATTGATAAAACTATTGTAATAAGAAGAACTTCTGTCGAACCAAATTTGCTCGAAATAAATGCCAAACAGATAAGGTTTAATTATTTTCTGTTTATTGAAAAGGTTATGAAACGGGTTAAAATATAATTGTCCAGAAATACCGAATCCTCCATTATTTTCATTCACCTCAGCAAACTCACCCTGTGGAGAGGCGCCAAATAATGAGAATGTGAGTATTGCCATATCGCTGGCTACAGTATTGCCAACGTTGTTTGATGAATTAAGTCTTTGCACTGATGTGGTATCGGTTCGTATGGGTGAAGGAGTATTTGGTTTAGGAACTTGGATCACCTGCCCGAATGAGGTATTAAGGCTGATGCAATACAATATGGTTAGGTAAATTATTTGTTTCATTTGAGGCATTTTACATAAACCTTGCCAAAGTTTATTCACAAAGATGTGGAATAAAGAAAATCCTTAACTTTTTGAAATACTTGTTGTGGCGAATCGGCGTGCAACCAATGTCCTGCCCTTTCAATGGTAATGATATCAGCTTGAGGGAATAGTTTATTTATTAGGAAATGATCTTTTTCCTGAATGTATAATGATTGGTCACCTTTTAAAAAGATAGCCGGTTTTAAGTAAGGTGTTGGCGAGTTTATTTCGTGTAGAATTTGAATATAATCACGTTGAAGAACCTGGGCATTAAACTTCCAACGATAGTGGGCATCATCAACTCGTTCTAAACTTTTCATAATAAATTGTCGGGTTCCCATATCTCCCAAGTATACAGCCATTGACTGTTCAATTTCTTTACGGGTTTGTGCTCGATTCAAATCTACATTTGTAATGGCTTTAAAAACTTCATCATGCGCTCCGCTTCTGTAAGCTCTAGGTGCAATGTCAGCAACAATAATCCTTGTAGTTAAATCGGGATAGGTGAGGGCGAATTGCATGGCAACTTTTCCACCCATGCTGTGCCCTAATATAGCAGTTGAATTTATTTTTTGTTGTGTTAAAAAATCTTTGACATCTTCAACCATTAATGCAATACTATGCGAGGCTGTATGGGGTGATTTACCATGGTTGCGTGCATCCAATGAAAATACATGAAGTCCTTGTTCAGCCCAAGCTTGAGCTAAGGTGTGCCAATTGTCGAGGGTGCCTAAAAATCCATGAAGAATAACCAGGTAATTTTCTCCTGAACCGTATTCTTTAAAGTTTAGTTGAATCATTTATTTGTAAATTAAAACTGCCGGGTAAGGGTTTATTATTTAAAATTAATTCGGCCATTAATCGGCTGTAATATGGTGCAAGTAAAACTCCCTTGGTACCAAGTCCGTTAAAAAAAAATAAATTTTGGTGTTGATGATGACGGCCTAGTATTGGTAATCGGTTTTTGGTTGTTGGCCGAATGGCTGCAAGGTGTTGTTTTATTTCGTATTCACCATTGACGAAAAAATCTGTTTTTTGCTTCAAGTCATTATAGCCCAATTCATCAGGTGTTGCATTGGTGGTATTCCATTTGTAGGTTGAACCAACTTTGAACAATTGTTTACTTGGGGAAATCGGAACTGCATAAGCACCTCGTTTAATGATATGTTCAGGTGTAATAACATTAGATTGTATTATAAAAACATCTCCTTTGTTAGGAATTAAAACATCCTTAGGAAAAAGGGGATTAGCCTGCGCCTGATAACCACTGCAACAAATAATTGCATTTGCCTGATAGGATAAATATTGGCAATAGCTATCTGCAAATTTCACCTCGTTCCAATTTACTTGGTGCTTTATGTAGGCATGGTTTTCAATTAATAAGGTTCTTATTCCATTGATGAGATTAGTAGTATTTAACCAACCACTCTTATTGATGTTAATATGGCCATAGGGTGCTTGAAGTCCTTTGTTTAGCGGTTGATTTTCTTGTACAAATTCCTCTATTTTTTCTTTTTGCGAGTAAAAATCATTCTGTTCTTTTATACTTCCAAAACTCATTTGTACAGGAAGATGATGCAACAATGTTTCATTGATATCAGCCTCAATTTGAGGGTATAATTGAAAAACATCTTCATATAGTATGGCCTGCATTGGGGTAACAGTCATACGTTTCCCACTAATAGGGGTAATCATGCCGGCAGCTATTTTTGTAGAGGTAACTTCTTCTGCCGGATCGAACACCATAATGGATTTACCTGCTTTCCACAACCTGTATGCAAGCAAACTTCCGGCCAACCCTTGTCCAACAATGATATAATCTACTTTCATCTTTTTGTAGCTCGTAGCATGTGGCGTTTTCTTGGTGGTCCTGCTATTTTTTCAACATCGAATCCAACATGCATTAATAATCTTTTTATTGCCCCTTTCGCGCTATATGTAGTTAAAACACCACTTGTTGCAATATGTTCATACAGTTTTGAAAAAACGTCTTCACTCCACATTTCAGGCTGCTTGTCGGGAGCAAATGCATCAAAATAAATGATGTCAGGTGTGGTTTGCGGCTCAAATTCCAATAAACTTTTTTCATGTTTACGGATGGTAAAATACGGATGTAAATCAACCGTGCTATTCCATTTAGCTTCATGCAAATGCATAAACCATTGAAAGGTTTCATCTGCTAATTGCACATCATATTTCAGTTGTTTTATTAATGCTAAATCCAGAGGTTTAGTTTCAACTGCTTCGTAATTAATTTTGATTCGATTTTTTCTGGCGAATTCTTCAGTTAGGGCTGCATTTAAACCTGTGCCAAAACCTACCTCAAATATATTTAAGTCCGTTACCTTATGTAATTGCAAATAATAATTGAGTCCTTCCTTTAAAAATACATGTAACGATTCTTCTACAGCTCCATTTCTTGAATGATAGGTTTCGTCAAGATCGGCCCTATATAAAGTAAAAGATTGATCGGCGGTTTGATATAAAGAAACTGACATATTTCATTGCGAAGGTAAAGTATTCTGTTTTTATCCCGAAATAATTAGTTTTGTAGTATGCTCGACAAAAATATCAGCGAACTATTAGAATCTAATCATGCCTATGCAACAGTTATGCATTGGCACGGTATTGATGCTTTTAGTTACTTGAATTATACCCTTGATGAGGTATGTAAGCTGAAAAATATTAACATAAAGTTGATTGAACTTGAATTGACTGAGCTTTCATATCGCCCGAAAACAGTTTTAGAAAAGCTGAAACGTTATGCGCCATCCGATTTATGTAATTTTTTGTTGAAGCATCATCATAATTATGCGCAACGTATTTTACCTGTTATTGAACATCACATCGAACAAACACGTGTGGCGCTGCATGACTCTTACCCGCAATTACATTTGTTATCGCATATTTTTGAAGAGTTTAAGGGTGATTTCCTTCGACATATTGCCTACGAAAACGAGAAGGTTTTTCCATATATTAAATTGCTTGAAAAACATACCGTTAGTTTTCATCACTCGTGGTTGATTAAGGCAAAAGATTTTTCAATTGAAGACTTCATTATTAAACATCACCACGATGATGATGAAATGCATCACATCAAGAAGTTATTAAACCATTATCGTTTCGACGAACGTGATGCTTTACCTTATAAAGTTTTGATGCTTGAGTTAAAATCTTTTGAGAATGAATTAAAGGAACACAGCTTAATTGAAGAAGAAATACTTATTCCAACTGCAATAAGGATGGAGAAGAAGATTAGGGCACGATTGGCATCTTTAACTAAAACCAATTGAGTTTTACATATTTGTTGTTTTGGTTATATGGCTTCAAATTACTTATAATTGCACCTTAATTTAATTCATTCTACAAATGGCAAATACCGGAGATTTAAGCAGAGGTTCATTTATTAAGTTAGACAATCAATTGTACCAGGTTCTTGAATATCAACATCGCACACCGGGCAACTTGCGTGCGTTCTATCAAGTTGTTCTACGCAATGTAAAAACAGGTAAACAGGTTGAACATCGCTTCCGAGCAGGCGAAAGTATTGATATGCCTCGAATTGAGTTTAGAGAATACCAATATTTATATCCGGATGGTAACTTAATTGTGTTAATGGATCCGGTTAGTTACGATCAAATTTCAGTAAACGATACAATATTTGGTGAACAGGTAAAATATCTGAAGGATGAAATGATTGTGAAGGTTTCCTTTGAAGGTGATGAGCCGATAGGAGTTGAAATTCCAACATTTATAATTCTAGAAGTTACTTACACCGAGCCCGGTTTAAAAGGTGATACGGCAACCAATACTTTGAAGCCTGCTAAACTTGATAATGGAATTGAAGTGAAGGTGCCATTATTTACAAATGTTGGCGATAAAGTTAAAGTAGACACACGCACAGGCGAATATGTTGAACGTGTAAAATCTTAATATAAAACTTATTCATAAAAAGGTCGGTAAATTAAAATTGCCGACCTTTTTTTGTGTAATAAAATGTAAAAAAGGAATAAGTATCTGTGGGATTTTAACACAGAAAACCTTTATTTGTGCTTTAATTATTTATGGCTGTACTCACTGTTGAAGAAGTAACGAAAAGATATGCCAATCATGTGGCATTAAGGAAGATTAATTTATCTGTTGACAAAGGACGCATATTTGGTTTATTAGGTCCTAATGGTGCCGGAAAAACTAGTTTAATTCGTATCATTACCCAAATAACCCAACCCGATTCAGGAAATGTTTATCTTAATGATGAAAAGTTAAAACCTGAACATGTATACAAAATAGGCTACCTGCCGGAAGAACGAGGCTTGTATAAAAAAATGGAGGTAGGCGAACAGTTATTGTATTTTGCAAGGTTGAAAGGATTACAACAATCGGAAGCAAAACGCAGAATTAAAGATTGGGTAGTAAAATTTGAAATTGAAAGTTGGTGGAATAAAAAGGTAGAAGAGCTAAGTAAGGGGATGCAACAAAAAATACAATTTATTGCTACCGTGGTGCATCAACCTGAACTCATTATTTTAGATGAACCATTTAGTGGTTTCGACCCTATTAATGCTGAATTAATCACAAAGGAAATTCTTCAACTTAAAGAACAGGGAACTACTATTATTTTCAGTACTCACCGCATGGAAAGTGTTGAACAGCTATGCGATGATATCGCATTAATTAACAAATCAGAAAAAATATTAAGCGGAAATATCAACGACATAAGGAAGCAGTTTAGTTCAAATACTTTTGAACTTATTACATCGCAAAAGTTGCAGCATTTACCTGATGGTTGTGAAGTAATTAATGAGAAAGAACAATTAGAAGGCTGGCGCACATTGTTAAAAAAGGAAAATGGAATAAGTAATAATCAATTGTTACAATCCATCATACAACAAAGCGAAATCAAAAATTTTAGTGAACAATTGCCAACTATGCAAGAGATATATGTTTCGGCTGTTGAAGCACATTTACATAAACAAACCAATTAATTATGAGTGATATTAAAAACTACATTGAAGAAAACAAACAACGTTTTTTAGATGAACTGTTCGAGTTATTACGTATACCTTCCATTAGTGCTGATAGTGCTTATGCAGGTGATGTAGCAAAAGCTGCTGAATTTGTTGCTGAAAGTATGCGCAAAGCAGGAGCCGATAATGTTGAAGTTTGTCCAACCCCCGGGCATCCAATTGTATATGGTGAAAAAATTATTGATGCCTCATTACCTACTGTTTTGGTTTACGGGCATTATGATGTTCAACCGGCAGTGCCATTAGAATTATGGGATACTCCACCTTTTGAACCAACCATTAAAAAAACTGCTATTCACCCTGATGGTGCCATATTTGCCAGAGGTTCGGCCGACGATAAAGGCCAATTTTATATGCACATTAAGGCATTTGAATACATGATGAAAAACGGAGCTTTGCCTTGCAATATAAAAATGATGATTGAAGGTGAAGAAGAAGTGGGCAGTAATAATTTAGCGAACTTTTGTATTGCTAATAAAGACCGATTAAAGGCAGATGTGGTATTAATTTCTGATACTTCAATAATTGCCAACGATTGCCCTAGTATAGATACCGGATTAAGAGGCCTAAGTTATGTGGAAGTAGAAGTTACCGGTCCGAACCGCGATTTACATTCAGGTGTATATGGAGGTGCAGTAGCCAACCCAATCAATATTTTATCGAAAATGATTGCAAGCATGCACGATGAAAATAACCATATTACCATTCCCGGATTTTATGATAAAGTAGCCGAACTTTCGGCTGCTGAACGTGAAGATTTAAACAAGGCTCCGTTTGATTTGGAAGCCTATAAAAAGGATTTGAATATATCAGATGTATGGGGTGAAAAAGGTTATACAGTATTAGAGCGTACAGGTATTAGACCAACCTTAGATGTAAATGGTATTTGGGGTGGATATATAGGTGAAGGTGCAAAAACTGTTTTGCCAAGTAAAGCTTATGCTAAAATTAGTATGCGTTTAGTTCCAAATCAGGTGAGCGATGAAATTACCGAACTATTTAAAAAACATTTCGAAAGTATAGCTCCTGCGGGTGTTCAGGTTCAAGTGAAACCTCATCATGGTGGCGAACCGGTAGTAACACCTACCAATAGTAAAGCTTATTTAGCAGCAGCCAAAGCTATGGAAACCACTTTTGGTAAAACCCCTGTTCCAACTCGTGGTGGTGGAAGCATTCCAATTGTAGCTATGTTCGAAAAAGAGCTTGGTTTAAAATCGGTACTTATGGGTTTCGGTTTAGATAGTGACGCCTTGCATTCACCTAATGAACATTACGGAATTACCAACTATTTAAAAGGTATTGAAACCATTCCATACTTTTTTAAATATTACGCAGAAGCATAATTCATCAACAAAATTATATGCGACGTTACTGAAAAAGTAGCGTCGTTTTTTTTATGCAAAAATCCTACTAAGTAATGAAGCAATAACTTTATGCATCGGATTTTTTTCATCTAAAACAGGGTTGATTTCTGTTATCTCAAACCCGGCAAGGTTATCTAAATTGATAAAAGTTTTTAATAAATAAACAGCTTGTTCTTCGGTTAGGCCGTCTTCTACAGGAGTGCCTGTGCCAACGCTAATATTACTGTCTAAACTATCCACATCAAAACTTACGTAAATAAAATCACAGTTGTTTAGTTGTTGAATGGTTTGTTTCGCCACAGTTTCTATACCAAGCTGTTTTATATCATCAGGACGATAAGCTTTAATAAAATCCTTTTTAATGATTTTTTCTTCTTCCGCTTCCGTGCTTCTCAACCCAATAAATACAATGTCTTCCGGTAAAACTTTAGGTGTTATATTTCTTCTTCCTAGTTTTTTTAAATCATTCCAAAGCTTTTTAGTAATTTCTTTTGGTTCGTTTTTAGCCATTTCGCGGTGGTCTTGACCGGTTAAAGCTGCCAATGGCATACCATGAATATTGCCTGATGGGGTTGTATATGGACTATGCAAATCAGCATGGGCATCAATCCAAATTACACCAATTCTATGGTTAGCAAAATAATCTTTCACACCTGAAATTAATGCATTTGCACTGCTATGATCACCACTTAAAATAAAAGGTATTTTTCCTGTTTTAAGGGTGTCAACAATTTGGTCGCAAACTTTTTGCTGAAAGGCCGAGATTACTTCTATATTTTTTCCATGAGGTGTATTCTCCGGGTCGTGGATGGGTTTTGGGGTAAGTTTAGTATAGTTGTAAATATCAGGTTGTTCTAATTGCAGTGTTCTCAATTCTTCAATTAAAGCTTGTGGCCCTAAAGCCGCGCCTTGTTTACCTGCTCCAAAATCGCTTTCAACTGTAATGAGTTTAAATCGCTCATTCCGCATAAATTTTTTATGATGATTCGGACAAAAATAAGGATTTTCGGCTATTTGACTAACGCGGGGTTACAATTACGGGTTGAATAACTTAGCTTTGAAGAGATTATTTTTACAATGGCACAAACCACCCAAAATATTTTGATGATTAGGCCTGTAGCTTTTTCATTTAATGATGAAACGGCCGTTAACAATGCTTTTCAAAAAAGTGGAGATAAAACCTCTCAAGTTCAATTAAAGGCGTTACAAGAATTTAATGCCATGGTTCAATTATTAACAGCAAATGGAGTTCATGTTATGGTGGCTGATGATACGCCCGAACCGCATACACCTGATAGCATTTTTCCCAATAACTGGTTTAGCACGCACGAAGAAGGATTGGTTGTTTTATACCCGATGTTTGCCGAAAACCGCAGACTGGAAAGAAGACCCGATTTAATTCAATGGTTGGGTGAACGTTTTATTTTAAACGATATAATTGATTTTACCGAATTCGAAAAGGAAAACAAGTTTTTAGAAGGAACCGGTAGTATGGTATTAGACCGAGATTTAAGAATTTGTTATGCTTGTATTTCTCCCCGCACTGATAAACATGTCTTGCAATTATTTAGCAATAAGTTAGGGTATGAATTGATTGCGTTCCATGCGGTGGACAAGGATGCTAATCCCATATATCACACGAATGTGGTGATGACGGTAGGGACCAACTTTGTTTTGGGTTGTTTAGATTGCATTCCTGATGATTATGAACGAGCACTATTGCGCCAATCAACCAATAAACAATGGATTGAAATTAGTACTGAACAAATGAATCAATTTGCCGGTAATATGTTGGAGGTTAAAACGGTGAAAGGCGAATCGGTTTTAGTGATGAGCCAATCGGCATATCAAAGTTTAACACCTCTGCAAATAACATTAATTGAAAAACATGTAAGGGTTTTACATCCTGATATTCCAACGATTGAACAAAACGGGGGAGGGAGTGTTAGGTGCATGATGGCCGAAATTTTTCTGCCCTCCAAAAACGTATCAAAGTAAATAAAAAAGGTTGCTCGAATTTAATCGAGCAACCTTTTTTGTAAGTATGATTTAAAAATTATTCTTTAACCAATTGAGGAACATTGATAGATATTAAGTAAAATCCACCAAACAATATTCCTGAATAAAATAAGTCGCCTGCAAGTGTAGCGTTAAAAAACGGTATAGCTTTTACATAGCAATCAACTAAACCTTCGAAAGTGGTTGGATAAAATGGTGTAGCATAAAATCCCGATGCCCAAACCATGAAGTTAGTAATTACAAAAAATACAATTGATGAAGCAATGGATGCACTACCAATCATAAAAATGCTTTTGTTATGTTGTAACAATCTGCCCATTAAGGCAATTATTCCAAAGGTAGCATAAACTGTAAATAATTGATCAGGGTATGCAGCTCCGGGAAAACCCATTAAAGCATCACTTAACACCATGGCTAAAATAGGTATTAAAACACTCATCCACTTGCGCGAAAAATAAGCGCCGGCAAATAATGCAATGCCACCTAATGGAGAAAAATTATCAGGATGAGGCAATAACCTGCTCGCGGCTGCCAATAAAATGAGTCCTGTAATAAGTAATACTTTTTTATTCATAATCTTAATTCGGTAAGTAGATAACGTTGCGAATGTAAAACGCTTCATCTATAAATCAAAATGCTAATCGAAGCGGATTATGCACATTTGTGAATATATGTTTTAATTACCGCTAAGCATAAGAAGTATACCATTAAAAAAAAATATTATTGTTATTGTTTAAATTATATGAAATTGCGTTCAAAACAGTAAAGTTCATTAACCAATGAAAAAACAAATCTTAATAGGGGCTTTAGCCATCATTTCAGCTATACAGCTAAATGCACAGGCACCGGCAACCCCGAGTGGACCGCAATTGTTGGAAAAAGTTACAACAAAGCCGGGCGAGTTAAACATTTCTTATGAAAAATGGAGATTACCTAATGGGCTAACCATTTTTATTCATGAAGACCATTCAGACCCGGTGGCACATGTAGAGGTTACCTATCACGTAGGTTCGGCAAGGGAAACAGCGGGTAAATCAGGTTTTGCTCACTTTTTTGAGCACATGATGTTTCAAGGTTCGGATCACGTTGCGGATGAGGAACACTTTAAAATAGTGGAAGGAGCCGGCGGACGAATGAACGGTACCACAAATCATGACCGTACCAATTATTTTGAAACAGTTCCTAAAAATTATTTAGAAACAGCATTATGGTTGGAAGCCGATCGTATGGGCTTTTTAGTAGACGCTGTAACTCAGAAAAAATTTGAAACACAAAGAGCAACCGTAAAAAACGAAAAAGACCAAAACGTTACGAACCGTCCATACGGTATGCTTGATGAAATAAAAAACACGATTTTATATCCTACTAATCACCCATATTATTGGCCAACAATTGGTTTTGTAGAAGATTTAAACAGGGTAGGAGTAGAGGATTTGAAAAACTTCTTTTTACGCTGGTATGGCCCTAACAATGCAAGTATTGTAGTGGCAGGTGATGTTAACCCGGAAGAAGTTGTTAAAATGGTAGAAAAATATTTTGGCAGCATTCCTCGTGGTCCTGAAGTTCGCAAACAAAAAGCTGATGTAGTTAGGTTATCAGATAATGTTTATGCTAACTATGGCGATAAAGTTTATTTGCCTTTAATTCAAATGACTTATCCAACTGTTCCTGCTTATCATCCTGACGAAGCAGCTTTAGATATTTTAGGATTAATAATGGGTAATGGGAATAACTCTATTTTCTACAGAAATTTCATTAAAAACGAAAAAGCTTTACAAGCCGGTGCTTCGCATGGTGTTCCTTATGGAAATGAATTAGCAGGTGAATTCAGTATTTACGTACTTTCATTCCCTGATGGTGAAACCAATATTGAGCAATTAATTAAGTCAACCATTGAAGAGTTTGCCAAAACCGGAGTTACAGATGAAGACATCGCCAGATCATTGGGATTGATTGAAACCTCAATCATGCAAAGCATGCAAAGTGTTGCCGGTAGAGCAGCCATTATTTCTCAAACCTATTACACTTTAGGTGATAAAAAATGGAATGTTTCTGATGAGTTGAGCAGGTATCAAAAAGTAACCAAAGAAGATATAATGCGTGTATTTAACCAATACATCAAAGGTAAATTTGCTGCAGTTGTAAACATCTACCCTCGTTCAACTAATGCTGCTGCCGGTGGTAAAGAAGATACTAAATTGGTAGAAACTTCCGGTAAAACCAGCACCGAACTTGAATACAAAGGACTTACCTATAAAAAACCGGTTGATAATTTTGACCGTAGTAAACGTCCGGAAGTAGGTGCAGCACCTAGCCCTAATGTGCCTGCTATATTTGAAAGCACATTTAATAATGGCATTAGAACATTTGGTACAACCAGCAGCGAATACCCAACCGTTAGTTTGTTATTTACCATTAAAGGTGGTAACCGTTCTATTAATGACCCAAGTAAAGCAGGTTTAGCGTATTTAACTGCTGCATTAATGAATGAAGGAACTGAAAAATATTCGGCTGAAAGTATGGAAAGCGAATTGGCTAAATTAGGAAGTGGTATCAGCTTCTATGCCGGTGAAGATGCTACTTATATTTCAGTTGAATCACAAAAGAAAAATCTTGATAAAACTTTAGCCTTATTAGAAGAACGTTTGTTCAGGCCTAAATTTACACAAGAAGATTTCAAACGTAACCAAAAACAAATTGCTCAATCTATTTTATCAAACCAAACAGATGCAGGTATGTTGGCCGATATGGCGTTCTCTAAATTATTATACGGAAGTAAAACTATTTTAGCAGAACCGGTTGAAGGTACATTTAAAACGGTTAAGGCATTTACATTAAAAGATGTACAAGCTTATTATGAGAAGTTTTATACGCCTGAATTAACAACTTTAGTTATTGTTGGTGATATCAGTCAAAATGAAATTATGCCTAAATTGGAGTTCTTAAACAATTGGAAAAAGAAAAATACAGTTCTTCCAAACTTAGCGTTAAATGCTCCGGCACCTCAACCTACTCAAATTTATTTAGTAGATAAATATAAAGCGAGTCAAAGTGAAATAAGGGTTGGTCGTATGGCATTGCCTTATGACTACAATGGTAAATACTTCAAATCTAATGTGATGAATTTTGCTTTAAGTGGTAACTTTAACAGCCGCATGAACTTAAACTTACGTGAAGATAAAGGTATAACCTATGGTATCTACGGAGGATTTGGTGGCGACGCACTTTCAGGAACTTATGAAATAAGCGCAGGTGTTAGAAGATCGGCCAGTGACACAGCTATTGTTGAAATTTTCAAAGAATTGAAAAAATACAGCAAAGAAGGAATGAGCCAAGAAGAGTTTGAGTTTACTCAAAAAGCACTTCGCTCAGGTGATGCTTTACGCTATGAAACTCCTGGTCAAAAAGCAAGGTTATTAAGTACCATTGCAACTCGCAATTTACCTAAGGATTATATTGAACAACAAAATAAAATTTTAAGTTCATTAACACGTGAAGAATTAAATCAATTAGCTTCTGAAATGCTTGACGTTGATAAAATGGTAATTGTTGTTGTGGGTGATAAGGAAAAAATTATTGAACAATTGAAAAAGTTGGGATATAAAATTAATGATTATAAACTAGAGGGAATTAGTAATAGTTCTTGGTAGTTAAAGGATAGTTATTCTACTAAAACGGTGGGCATATTATTACATGTGCCCACCGTTTTTTTATTGCCAATATTGTTTGATTTATTCTAGTTCTAAGCCACACATTGAACTTAATTCGGCTCAACAAACTTTTGCAAACCGTTTAACCCAAGCAAAGGGTAATCCATTTGCCTCCCTATTAAAGAATGGCCTTATATTTTATAATTACAATTGTTAATCTAGTTTTAGAACTGCCATAAATGCGCTTTGAGGAATTTCTACACTTCCTACCTGTCTCATCCTTTTCTTACCTTCTTTTTGACGTTCTAATAACTTACGTTTTCGGCTAATATCGCCACCATAACATTTAGCAGTAACATCTTTACGAAGTGCTTTTATGGTTTCGCGGGCAATTACTTTTGCGCCAATACTAGCTTGTACAGGAATTTCAAATTGATGGCGTGGGATTAAATCCTTCAATTTTTCACATATTTTTTTACCCCAATCGTACGCACGATCGCGGTGAATAATGGCCGATAAGGCATCTACAGTGTCTTTGTTTAATAAAATATCTAATTTTACTAAGTCGCTTTCAACATATCCGATTGGGTGATAATCGAAGGATGCATAACCCTTAGAAATGGTCTTTAGTTTATCAAAGAAATCGAAAACCACCTCAGCAAGAGGCATATCAAATTTCATTTCAACACGTTCGGCAGTTAAATAAACCTGATTTTTTAGCACTCCACGTTTGCCTAAACATAAGCCCATAACCGGACCAACATAGTCGGCCGCTGTAATAATGGTGGCAGAGATAAAGGGTTCTTCTACATATTCAATATGATTTTGATCCGGAAGATCACTTGGATTATTTACCACAATCATTTCACCTTTTTTGGTGTAGCAGTGATAACTTACGTTAGGCACAGTAGTAATTACTGTCATTCCAAATTCACGTTCTAAGCGCTCCTGAATAATTTCCATGTGAAGCATTCCTAAGAATCCGCACCTAAAACCAAAACCTAGAGCGGCCGAACTTTCAGGTTCGAAAGTTAAGGATGCATCATTAAGTTGAAGTTTATACATGCTTTCTCTTAACTCTTCGAAGTCTTCCGTATCTACGGGATAAATACCTGCGAAAACCATGGGTTTAACATCCTCAAATCCTTTTACAATTTCGGTAGTAGGATTAAGTACTGTTGTGATGGTGTCACCAACTTTTACTTCACGTGCTTCTTTGATACCTGAAATTATATATCCAACGTCACCGGCTCTAACTTCCGACCGCGGTTCCATATTCAGTTTTAACACACCAACCTCTTCTGCGATATATTCCTTACCGGTAGCCATAAATTTTACTTTATCACCTTTACGAATGATGCCATCATACACTCGGAAATATGCGATAATGCCTCGGAACGAATTAAACACTGAATCGAAAATTAATGCCTTCAATGGTTTCTTTTCATCACCTTTAGGGGCAGGAATACGATCAACTATTGCATGTAAAATATCATGAACACCTTGACCGGTTTTACCACTGGCACGAATAATATCTTCATAATCGCAACCAATTAAATCAATAACCTGATCACTAACTTCTTCAGGCATACTGTGAGGTAAATCAATTTTATTGAGGATGGGTATAATTTCTAAACCTTGGTCAATAGCTAAATATAAATTACTAATGGTTTGTGCTTGTATACCTTGGCTTGAATCTACAATTAATAACGCACCGTCGCAAGCTGCAATACTTCTTGAAACTTCGTAGCTAAAATCAACGTGCCCCGGGGTGTCAATTAAATTAAGAATATAATTTTTACCATCACGTTGATAATTCATTTGAATAGCATGGCTTTTTATCGTAATGCCTCTTTCTTTCTCCAAATCCATATCATCAAGCACCTGATTCTCCATTTCACGTTTACTGATGGTTTGTGTATATTCCAGTAAACGATCGGCTAAAGTGCTTTTACCATGATCTATATGGGCAATGATGCAAAAATTCCTAATATTTTCCATTGCCGCGAAAATAAGGATAAGAATTGATTTTTTAGCTGTTTAAATGAAGCATAAAATCCCCCTTTATAATTTGAATTTATTACAAATTACAGGTTTGTCGGCTAAAGTTATCACAAAGGATTGCCGCTGCAATGGCAGCATTTAAACTCTCGGCCTCTCCAATACGAGGGATAGTAATTGGTGAGTTGATAAAGGATTGAACCTGTGCTGAAATTCCTTTTCCTTCATTTCCTATAATTAAAATTGCATTTGGTAATAATTGGGTTTGGTAAATAGATTTGCCGTTTAACATAGCCCCATAAATGGGAAGTGAACTTGTGCTGAGAATACTTGTAAGCTCAGCATAACTTACATTTACCCGTAAAAACGAACCCATGGTGGCCTGCAATGTTTTTGGATTGTAAACATCTACACAGTCTTCACTGCAAAT
Organism: Bacteroidia bacterium; assembly: GCA_025454975.1. Classification (GTDB taxonomy): domain Bacteria; phylum Bacteroidota; class Bacteroidia; order UKL13-3; family UKL13-3; genus UBA6183. Next base: position 2,270 of record JALONK010000036.1, on the reverse strand, counting down.
AATTTGCTTAATGCCATACCAGTCGGCAGTTCTGATAATTGTACCTAAATTTCCGGGGTCTTGAATATTGTCTAACATAAGCGTGAGTCCTCGCTCTGCTAACACAACCGGCTTTTCTTCCGGCATTTTAACTACAGCCACAACTTCCTGTGGAGCATTTAGCAAACTTATCTTTTTTAACTCATCAGAAGTGATTTCCAAAATTTCGGTATTACTTTTGATGAGGTGGCCATGATGTTTTACCCAGTCAGATAAACCTGCAATGAAGGCAATATTTACCTCAGATGTTAATAACTCAGCAACTTGCTTTTTACCTTCTACCACAAAAAGCTTTAATTCGCTTCTGTACTTTTTCATGGATAATGATTGAATCAGCTTAATGCGTGCTTTCGATAACATATATAAGTTTATATTGATGATGGCCTTTGTGGCCCTTCTTAATGCGTGCAATATAACTAAACAGTTGCGCAACTCGCAACAATACCTGTATAACGGAAGTAACTTGGAAGTGAAAGGCGAAAAAAGAAATGATGTGATCAGGCCATTACCTGATTACGTAAAACAACAACCCAATAAAAAGTTTTTAGGTTTGGTAAAGCTGCGGATGCGATTTTATATGGGTATTGAAACCGATAAAGAAAAAGGACTTAAAGCTTATCTTAAAAACTCATACGGCGAACCTCCTGTATTCCTCGATACTGCGTTTATTGAATCAAGTATTCGCTCAATGAAAATTTATTTAAAAAGTGTTGGTTTTTATTATCCCGAAATCACTTATCAAGTTTCTTTAAAACGAAATAGGGCTTTTGTAACCTATCATATCAATACCGGAAAGGTTTATCATATTGCTTCTTACCAAATTAATTGTGCCGATAAAACAATTTATGATTTAATAAAAGCTGAGGAGCAAAATACCTTAATAAAATCAGGGCGTCGCCTAAACCAAGAGGTATTGTTAAATGAACAAAAACGTGTGGTTGACTTATTAAGGGATAATGGATATTTTACCTTTACCCCCGAATTTGTAAGTTTCGATATTGATTCAGGATTAAACAATTATTTAGTAAATGTAGCTCTTAATGTACAAAATAAAGGCTTCTATGAACGTCACCAACAACACTATATTCGGCAAGTGGATGTTGTAATTGAGCCTAATTTTGATATCAGCGGATTTAAAAATAAGGATACATTGATTTACCCTGAATTTAACTACATCCCAAATCAGTATCGCTTACGTCCTTATGTATTGGTTAGAAACCTGTTTTTAAAAAAACAGAAAATATTTAAACAGGCCGACTTGAACCGAACATATAACCGTTTAGGTGATTTAGGCATCTTCAGATTTATTAATATCACCCCCAAACCTGTTGAACAAGGCGACAGCATGTATATTGATTTTTTAGTACGTCTTGCACCAACGGTAAAGTACGATTATATTATTGAACCACAAGCCATCGTTAGCGACCAGAATAATACCTTTACCAATCAAACCACTAATTATGGAAACTATGGTGTTGCAGGTATTCTTCAGTTTAATAACCGCAACATGTTTAAAGGTGCCGAGATGTTTAAACTAACCTTACGATCTTCTTTTGAGGCCCAGGGAAGAGTAAGCGGTAAACAATGGTTTAATGCCACCGAACAGAGTTTAACAGCAAGCATTACCACGCCACGATTATTAATGATATCCAAAATTGATCGTAATATTAAAGCCATAAACACCAGAACAATATTTACGGCCTCAGGCATTTATGAATTAAATACCGATTTTGAAAGAAGGGTTTTAAAACCTGCCATTGAAGAAATTAATGAGAAAAATGATATTACGGTAAGTTATGGTGTCAAAAGGCTTATCCCAAACAATAAAAAGAGTGAAGTGATTGGTTTATATTTCAATGTACAAAAGAAAAAAGACCGAAAACCTGTTATTTTAGCACCAGCAAAAGCGACAAAAATAGAACAATAACATAAAGAAATAACTAAACCCAAAGTATTAGAAATTCAACCAACACAAGAGCAAGAAATAACCCCACATTTTAATGAAATATATCAATTAATTTATTACTTAATCATCTATGTTATTCAGCCTATTTCAATGATCAAATGTTCCCTAAATATTCAGAAATGGTTTTTTAGGGTCTCACAAACTTTCAAATGTTCTGAAATGTGGAACATATCAGATTCACGATGTGCCTTTTTAAATGAGATTATCTGTTAAACATTAGAATAGAATGCAAAAAGTAACAGATTATGTAGTATATGGTTTCTTT
>JALONK010000011.1 GCA_025454975.1 Bacteroidia bacterium | reverse complement strand
TAAGTATTATTGTACCTGAACTGTATACCAATCAACCTTATTCTAATTATATCGAACGCATTCCTCAGTGTCGTTTAAATAGTATTTGGCAACCGCCAAAATATTCATAATTACACCTACATATTTAAAACTGCCTTTCTCTAAAGGGTAAATCTGTATTATTATTTATCAAAAAAATTATGTTGAACAAGATAATTCAATTCTCTGTTCGCAATAGGCTTATTGTATTATTAGGCACATTAGCACTAATTGCGTATGGGCTATATGATTTAAAAAATCTACCCATTGATGCTGTACCCGACATCACCGATAATCAGGTACAAATTATTACCACTTCTCCTTCATTAGGAGCACCTGATGTAGAAAGATTTATAACTTTTCCTATTGAACAAGCTAATGCCACTATTCAAGGCATTAAACAAATTAGAAGCTTTTCAAGGTTTGGACTTTCAGTTGTAACCATAGTATTTAATGATAATATTGATATTTATTGGGCACGACAACAAGTTGCAGAAAGGTTACAACAAGTACAACAACAAATACCTACATCATTTGGAACCCCATCAATGGCACCAATCACAACAGGTTTAGGTGAGATTTATCAATATACAGTAAGGGCAAAACCCGATTATGAAACTAAATATTCATTAATTGATTTAAGAACTATACAAGATTGGATTGTACGTCGCCAACTATTAGGAGTTGAAGGAGTAGCAGATGTGGCAAGTTTTGGTGGAAAACTAAAACAATATGAAGTTGCTGTATCAAGCCAAAAATTAGCTGCTTCTAATATAAGCATTCAAGATGTATTTGATGCCTTAGAAAAGCAAAACCAAAATACCGGAGGTGCCTATATTGAAAAAGGACCTTCAGTACTTTTTATCAGAAGTGAAGGATTAGTAGAAAGTATAACAGATATTGAAAATATTTGTATAAAGAATCTCGCTGATGGATCGCCCGTGCATATTAAAGATGTGGCAGAAGTAACTATTGGACATGCCATTCGGTATGGAGCATTAACCTATAACGGAGAATCAGAAGTTACAGGCGCTGTAGTGATGATGCTTAAAGGAGCAAATAGTAGCGAGGTTATTAAAAAAGTAAAAGAACGAATTGAAGTAATTAAAAAAGGACTGCCTGATGGTATCATATTAGAACCATTTCTCGATAGAACAAAAATGGTGAATAACTCAATTCATACCGTTAGTAATAATTTACTTGAAGGCGCTTTAATAATTGTATTTGTTTTGGTTCTTTTCTTAGGAAATATACGTGCCGGATTTATTGTGGCTTCAGTTATTCCATTAGCCTTACTGTTTGCAATTATTTTAATGAATATTTTTGGAGTAAGCGGTAATCTAATGAGCCTTGGTGCTTTAGATTTTGGATTAATTATAGATGGTGCAGTAATTATAGTTGAGGCGGTATTACACCGTTTCGCTTCACCTGAATTATTAAATAGAAGCAATGGACTATCTAAACTTGACTTGCAAACCGAAGTTGAAAAATCAGCAGGTAAAATGATGAATAGTGCTGTATTCGGACAGCTAATTATATTGATAGTTTACCTACCTGTTTTATCTCTTCATGGCATAGAAGGTAAGATGTTTAGACCCATGGCTCAAACAGTATCATTTGCTTTAATCGGAGCGTTCATCTTATCCCTTACTTATGTGCCAATGATGAGTGCTTGGTTACTTAAAATTAATAAAACAAATTCAATTTCCTTAACCGATAAATGGATGTTAAAGTTACAAGCAAGCTATCAAAAGAGCTTGAGAACAATTATCAATAAATCAAAATGGTTATTAATTGGTGTTGCAACATTATTTGTGATTTCTATTTTTACAATAGCCTCTTTGGGTGGTGAGTTTATCCCTGAACTTCCTGAAGGTGATTTTGCAGTTGACACAAGATTATTACCTGGAAGTAACTTGAATACAACAGTTGAGCAAGTTTTAAAAGCAGAAAAACTATTGCTTCAGCATTTTCCTGAAATTGAGCAAGTGGTAGGTAAAACCGGAAGTAGCGAAATCCCTACCGATCCAATGCCCATTGAAGCAAGTGATATGATGATTATTTTAAAACACCGTAGTGAATGGACATCGGCTAAATCATATGAAGAACTGGCAGCAAAAATGAAAGAAGTACTGCAACAAGTTCCCGGAGTTACATTTTCATTTCAATATCCGGTTGCCATGAGGTTTAATGAGTTGATGACCGGTGCAAGACAAGATGTGGTTTGTAAAATATTTGGTGAAAATTTAGATACCTTAACGCATTATGCTAACCTCTTAGGTAAATTGTGCAACAGCGTAAGTGGCGCTACAGATATTTATGTTGAACCTGTTACCGGAATGCCGCAATTGGTGATACAATACAACCGAATTGCTATTGCCAATTATGGATTAACAATTGATGAAATAAATAAAGCCATTAATACTGCGTTTGCCGGACAAGCAACAGGAATGGTGTATGATGGAGAAAAAAGATTTGAATTGGTTGTTCGCCTTAAGCAAGATCAAAGGAAAAACTATTCTGATGTATCAGAGCTATTAATTGAAACCCCTAAAGGGGTATTTATTCCATTACATCATCTAGCAGCCGTAAAAATAATTAATGGAATAAATCAAATTCAACGAGAACAAGCGCAACGAAGAATTATTGTTGGATTTAATGTTAATAATAGCGATGTAGAAACAGCCGTAAATGAATTACAATCATTAACAGAGAAAGAATTAAAACTACCAGCCGGATACTTTATTAAATACGGTGGTTCATTTGAAAATCTTAAAGAAGCCAAAAACAGATTAGCCATAGCAGTACCTGTTGCACTTCTACTTATCTTCATACTATTATATTTTGCCTTTCACTCGGTGCTCCATGGTATATTAATATATAGCGCAATTCCGCTATCAGCCACAGGAGGAATATTTGCATTATATTTTAGAGATCTGCCATTTAGTATATCAGCAGGTGTGGGATTTATTGCATTATTTGGTGTTGCTGTTCTTAATGGTATTGTGTTATTAGCTGAAATAAACCGACAGATTGCTGATAAACATAACAATGCCTTAGAAGCAATTACGTTTGCTTGTACCGAAAGATTGCGACCTGTATTAATGACAGCAGCAGTTGCTTCGCTTGGCTTTCTTCCGATGGCCATAAGCACAGGAGAAGGTGCAGAAGTTCAACGACCATTAGCAACTGTTGTTATTGGAGGACTATTCATATCAACATTATTAACGCTTTATGTTCTTCCTAGTTTATACTTACTCACCTACAAGAGAAAATCCATAATTAATCCTTCAAATTTAACAGTGATTGTATTAATGATTTTACTTGCTAAAAGTAACATTAGCAAGGCTCAAGCTCCTGTATATAGCATTAATCAATGCATTGATAGTGCTATGAAAAATAACATGCAAATGAGAAGTGAAACCTTGCAAACCGAATATAAAAAATGGTTGTCGAAAACCGGTTTTAATATCCCAAAAACAAATGTGGGTATGGAGTACGGAAACATAAATTCATCATACCAAGATAATAGATTATATATCACTCAAAACTTTGCATTTCCCGGATTATATCAACAACAAAAAAATTTGGGAGTGGCTGAATGGAAAGTTCAGCTAGCTCAGAAAATGGTGGTTGAACAAGAATTAAAAAAGGAAGTAAGGGATATCTATATGAAATTATCTGTTGCTAACTATCAAACCAAAATATTAAAAGAGTTTGATAGCATATATCAAATTTTTGCCGACAAAACTAAACTAACAAAATCAACCGGTGAATCAAATGAAATGGAGTATGCCTCTGCATTGCTTCAACAAAGTCATATTCAAAACAGGTTAAAAGAACACTTAACTCAAACCCGCATTTTACAATGGCAATTACAATGGCTTATCAATGCCGAACAAAGCATAGAAGCAGATCAAACACTATTAAAACTACCTGTAATGGTTAGCGATACCGGAAGTTCTAAAAACTTTGCAGCAATTAAACTGGCAAGTGAAATTGCAGTTGCTGAAACAAAACGTTTGAAAACAGAATATGGTAAGCTATTTCCTGAAATGATGTTGGGATATTTTAACATGAGTATGTTGGGTACGGGCGCTGATGATGTAAGATATGAATCAAGAAATACCAGGTTTAATAGTTTTCAAGTGGGTTTAGGAATTCCCTTGTTTTTTCAATCAAACCGGAATTATATAAAAGCGCAACAAACACAACTACAGATTGCTAATTATCAAGTAAAAATTAAACAACAAGAATGGATGATTCAACGCGAACAAAATACGCAAGAAATAAAGCGAGCACAAGAGCTTATTCAATACTTTGAAACACAAGCACTACCTCAAGCCTCCTTGATTACCAATGGACTTACCATTCAATTGCAACAAGGTGAAATTAATTTTATTACATGGACAACCATGATGAATCAAGTATATCAAATTAAACTTGATTACATTCAGGCTTTGCATGTGTATAATCAAGCTATTAATCAATTCCTTTATTTAAATAATCAATAACATGAAAAAATATATCGTCGCAATACTTATTATCTGTTTATGCCTAACTGTTATCAGTTGCTCAAACACAACAAAAACCGAGGATAAGGCTGAACAAAGCATTGATGAGAAAGTAATATTAACTGAACAACAACAAAAGAATGCAGGAATTATTACAGATAGTATAAGAATGGGTAGTCGTTCAAGTTCAATTAAACTCACCGGAAAAATAGATGTTCCTCCACAGAATATGATATCTGTGAGTGCTCCATTAGGAGGCTATTTAAAACATACTGATTTGTTGCCCGGCATGCATATCAATAAAGGTCAGGTTATTGCTCTCATGGAAGATCAGCAATACATTAATCTGCAGCAAGATTATTTAATTACAAAAAACGAAACCCTTTTAGCAGAACAGGAAGCGAATAGACAACAAACCTTATTTAACAATAAGGCAGGAAGTGAGAAAATCTATCAACAGGCAAAATCGAATTATATTAACTTAAAAATAAAGCTTCGTGCTTTGGAAGAAAAGTTAAAGTTAATTGGAATGAATCCGGAGAAAATTACAGAGAATAATATCACCCGAGTTATTCAAATTCATTCAAGTATTGACGGATTTGTATCGCACGTAAATGTAAATATTGGAAAATATGTACAACCTGCTGAAGTAATGTTTGAATTGGTTAACCCGACAGATATACATTTAGCTTTACATGTATTTGAAAAAGATTTAAACCAATTGTATATCGGTCAGAAGTTGATGGTTTATACCAACCGAAATCCTGAAAAAAAATACGAATGTGAGATTATACTTATTGGCAAAGATGTTTCTGATGATAGAAGTGTGATGGTTCATTGCCATTTCAATTCATATGATAAAGTATTAATACCGGGAATGTTTTTAAATGCAGAGTTAAATATCAACGAGGGTAAATCATGGTATATTCCGGAATCGGCAGTAGTGCATTATGAAGGTAAGGACTATATTTTTATTGAAGAGAAAAGAGGAAGTTATAAACCGATAGAAATTACTTTTCTTTCTCAAAACAAAGGAAATGTTTATTTCGAATCATCATCAATACAAAAAGGTAATACAGTTGTTATCAATGGTGCATATAGTCTGTTAATGAGTTTGAATAACAAAGAAGAATAAACAAACTGATTTTTATTGGCTGTGTAAGTAAATATGAAGGCTATTATTAAATTGCAGCCCTTAAATTAAAATACATTATGTCGAGTCAAGTTTTAAAACTGATTAAACGTTACGAAGATAAACAACCTGAAATAGTTTTTGAATGGAAGGATAGTGAAACAGAAGCAGAGGGATGGGTAGTGATTAATTCATTAAGAGGAGGTGCAGCAGGCGGAGGCACTAGGATGAGAAAAGGATTAAACAAGCATGAAGTTACCTCATTAGCAAAAACTATGGAGATAAAATTTACTGTAGCCGGACCCGCCATTGGAGGTGCAAAATCAGGAATTAATTTTGATCCGGCCGACCCTCGAAAAAAGGGTGTACTCGAACGCTGGTATAAAGCTGTAATGCCTTTGCTGAAAAATTATTACGGTACAGGCGGCGATTTAAATATAGATGAAATACATGAAGTTATTCCAATAACTGAACAGTATGGATTATTACATCCTCAAGAAGGTGTAGTTAATGGACACTTCCAGGTTGATGAAACAGAAAAACAAAACCGAATAAATAACTTGCGTACAGGTGTATCTAAAGTTTTGGATGATGCAAGATTTTCACCTGATACAACAAAAAAATATGTAGTAGCAGATATGATAACCGGCTGGGGAGTAGCCGAAGCGGTGCGACATTTTTACGACTTTTGGGGGCCAAACTTTGCTTATAAAACTGCAATCATACAAGGATGGGGGAATGTTGCAGCAGCAGCAGCATATTACCTATCACAAATGGATGTATTAATTGTAGGCATAATAGATAGAGAAGGCGGAATACTAAACCATAAAGGATTTAGTAAGGATGAAATAAAGCAATTGTTTATAGAACGTGATGGGAATAAATTATCAAAACAAACCTGTAATCACATGGGGTTAGATTTTATTTCTTATGATGATATCAACCAAAAAATATGGAGTATGGGGGCTGATATTTTTATTCCTGCTGCGGCATCACGCATGATTACCCAAACGCAATTAGATACTATGGTTGAACATGGCTTAGAAGTAATTTCATGTGGAGCCAATGTGCCTTTTGCAGATAGTGAAATATTTTTAGGTCCCATAGGTAATAATGCTGATGATCAAGTAGCAGTAATCCCTGATTTTATTGCCAATTGTGGCATGGCGCGTACGTTTGCCTATTGTATGAGCGAAAACTTTGAATTAAATGACGAAGCTATTTTTAAAGATGCATCAGTAACCATTCGCCAAGCATTAATGCGATTAAATCAGTTTAATCCTAAACGTACAGGTTTATTAAAAAAAGGATTAGAAATGAGTATGGTAAATTTGGTAAAGTAAACTTAAGATTGCTTGTATTAAATTTTTGTATGTGATTAGATTGATGTGCTATACTAAACATCATAATAGTCATAAAACATCATCAATTGGAAAAGTTATATGCGTTTCTTCTATCTACACTAACTAAATCTTTTGCCCTTAAGAAAAATTCATATTGACTATTCAACGTGGGAAAAAGGATGTTTTCAATCTTTAATTTACCAAAAATGTTGTTGACATAACATCCAAAAATTTAAAATAGAATAGGATAGCAACAGGTGAAATTTTAGTGTCAATAGCAACTAATTATACTTAGCATACCCAGTGTTTCTTTTAAGAATAAATGAATCAAGAACTTTCCACTAAAATTTTAATGATTTAATTTAAGGTGAATAAAAAATTGCTACACCAATTTATTAATCCAAATATATTCTTCACACTTTTTGACTCCATGGAATTCAAATGGAATCAAAAACTCCCTAGTATCTGTATATACCTTAATCTGAGGGTTATTTCCATCAAAACCTAATAAAGCTTCTAACCTTTGTTTTACTGATAAATAATCCCTTTTATGGGTCTGGAGGTGAATATTTGCATGGGGTTTTAGCGACTTTAATAACTCATAATCAATCTCCCTGTTGAATGTTGGAAAAGAATAACCAATAATTATTAAATGATCTGTTTGCGTTAAAATATCCTTTGACTTTTCCCTGGCCTTATTTATTTGCTGATTATCTAAATCAAAAGCATATTGTATACCCCATTCCCCTATTCTATTTAACGACAAATCTTTATAATAGTCACTAATTTCTTTGAGTGCGTCTTTTTTAGCTTCATCTTCATTATAAACCTTTGGTATTACTGTTTTAAAGGCTCGACCGGCAGTGCCATTCAATTTTATGATATTCATTCTATTATCTATATGTTCTAACGTTATAGGAACCTAGTTAGAATAAAAGTTAAAGCGTTGATATAGTTCATTTGAATGAACACTTAAAAGATAGGATAATGACATTTCAACCAAACTGTCGTAATTCCATGAAATTATGTTCAGATTAGAAGGAATCATAATCTTGCTATCTTCTTTTCTTAAAACCGAAGCAAAAAACAAATCATATCTTTTATCTCGAATGCTTGCTAAATTTTTATAGAAAATATAACATGATATGGCATGTTAATAGTTATAATAACGATCCATATCACCGGATAACAAAAGTGCTTTTGCCAAAGTATCAAATGATGCTGTGTTTTTCACAATTTCCTTTAACTCTTCAAGTATTACCCTTAGTTTTGTTAGTTGGTCATCTCCTGATTTATACTTATCAATATCAACACAAAAATCATGTAAACCATCGGAAAATTTATCAACAACCGGAACTGAGTTTGCGCTTGCACCGGCACCTAATAAATAGGTAAAATTTATCTTATTGTTCATGGTATACTAATATTAATCACATCTCAAATATATTCTTTGTTGAAATAGAATTTAAATTTAAAATTGTGCATTATATATATTATGACATTTCACAATACATTATCATTTGCCCAACAATTAGATAGCGAAGATACCCTAGCTCATTTTCGTAGTGAATTTTATATCCCGCAAAAAAATGGAAAACCCATTATTTATTTATGCGGTAATTCATTAGGGCTTCAACCCAAAAATGTAAAAGCAGCTATTGAACAAGAGTTGAAAGATTGGGCTGAGTTAGGTGTTGAAGGGCATTTTGCCGGAAAAAACCCTTGGATGTATTACCACCATTTTTTAACTGAACAAGCTGCTGGTGTGGTAGGAGCTAAACCTAGTGAAGTGGTTATTATGAATAACCTTACCGCCAACTTACATTTAATGATGGTTAGTTTTTATCGCCCAACAAAAACACGTTATAAAATTATAATGGAAGGCAATGCTTTTCCAAGTGATCAATATGCGATGGAAACACAAGCACGTTTCCATGGCTTTAATCCTGATGATGCCATTATTGAATTAAAGCCGCGTGAAGGAGAATACACCTTACGTACGGAGGATATTATTGATAAAATAAACGCTCATAAAGATGAGTTGGCCATTGTAATGATGGGTGGAGTAAATTATTACACCGGGCAGGCTTATGATATGCAAACCATTACCAAAATAGCGCATGAGGCTGGTGCAAATGTTGGCTTTGATTGCGCCCATGCAGCGGGTAATTTATATTTACAATTGCATAATTGGAATGTTGATTTTGCTGTTTGGTGTACTTATAAATATTTAAATTCGGGTCCGGGTGGCACAAGCGGTGTGTTTGTGCACGAACGCCATGGCAATAATCCCGAACTCATACGATTTGCCGGTTGGTGGGGACATGATGAGCAGGAGCGTTTTCAAATGAAAAAAGGATTTAAACCCATGCAAGGTGCTGCCGGCTGGCAACTGAGTAATGCACAAATTTTTCCAATGGCTATACACAAAGCCTCATTAGAATTGTTTGCCCAAGCAGGCATGAATAAATTGCGTGCAAAAAGTGAAATGCTTACAGGTTATCTCGAATTTATTTTATCTGAATATTCGGAACACTTAACGGTAATTACCCCAAGAAAACCGGCCGAAAGGGGCTGCCAACTTTCAATTATTGTAAAAGAAAACGGTAAAAAATTATTTGATTATTTGGAAGCAAACGGCATAATGCCTGATTGGCGCGAACCGGATGTAATTCGCATGAGCCCCGTTCCTATGTACAATACATTTGAAGAGGTATTTAGAATTGGAGAAATATTAAAAAACTATTTTGCTTAACTTTACTTAAAATTTAAATTATGGGCTATAGAGAATATTTAGAAGCTAAACCTGGTGTAATGCTCGGAAAACCCACCATTAAAGGTACAAGAATTACTGTTGAAATAGTACTCAAAAAAATGGCGGAAGGAGCTCAAGTTAATGATATTCAAAACATGTACCCCGGATTAACCATAAAACAAATTCATGCTTGTATTGAATATGCTTATGATATGGTAGCAAATGAAGCTTTCCTAAATGATGTAGCTTAATGAATATTATTGCTGATGAAAATATTGAGCATTCACTGATAGAGAAATTGAAAGAGCACTTTCATGTAATTTCGATTTATGAATCAGATAGAGGGATAAGTGATGAGAAAATAATTGAATTAGCAATAACGCATAATGCCATAGTGCTTACCGAAGACAAAGATTTTGGTGAATTAGTTTTCATTCATAACCACACGAGAATTTCAGTTATTTTACTTAGATATACATTCCATGAAAGAAGTGATTTACATGAAATATTGACTGATCTACTGAAACATAAATCATCGGAATTAACAGGAAAGTTCACTACTGTAACAACAAAAAAATAAGATCAAGAAACTTATAATGACACAAAAAATTACCATCATAGGCGGAGGATTAGCCGGAAGTTTAGCAGCCATTTATATGGCTAAACGAGGGTTTGAAGTAAGTTTATTTGAACGCAGACCCGACATGCGCAAAACAAGTATTTACCAAGGGAGGTCAATTAACCTTGCATTAAGCACACGCGGTTTACATGCCCTTGAAAAAATTGGTTTAGATAAAGATATTTTAGCAGACGCCATACCTATGTACGGAAGAATGATGCACAGCAAAAGTGGTGAATTAAGTTACCATCCATACGGTAAACAAGGCCAAGCTATTAATTCCGTTTCACGTGGCAGGTTAAACCAAAAGTTGATAGAATTGGCAGACGAATTTTCGAACATCCAAATTTATTTTAACAGCCGATGTATAGATGTTGATTATAACACTGCTACTGCAACATTTGAGTTAGAAGACGGTACACACAAAACCATTACTGCCGATAGAATTTTAGGAACAGATGGAGCATTTGCCGCAACCAGAGGCAAACTTCAAATTAGCGACCGATTTAATTATTCGCAAAACTATTTGCACGTTGGATATAAAGAGTTAGAAATACCCGAAGGTGAAGGTGGTAGTTTTAGAATGGAAAAAAATGCACTACATATTTGGCCTCGTGGTTCATTTATGATGATTGCTTTACCTAATCCTAAAGGTGATTTTACTTGTACTTTATTCTTCCCTTATGAACTATTTAATCGCTTAAAAACCGATGAAGAAATAATGCAATTTTTTAAGGATGAATTTTCTGATGCAGTGCCAATGATGCCAACTTTATTGGAAGATTTTAAACGTAACCCTGTAGGTAATTTAGTTACAGTTAAATGTTACCCGTGGGTAAAAGAAGATAAAATAGCACTTGCCGGTGATGCAGCCCACGCAATTGTTCCATTTTACGGACAAGGAATGAACTGTAGCTTTGAAGATATTGTGGTATTAGATAATATGATAGAAAAATACGGGAACGATTGGCATAAAATATTTGACGAATACCAAAAAGAACGCAAGCCAAACGCTGATGCCATTGCCGATTTAGCAGTTCAAAATTATTATGAAATGGCCGATAAAGTTGGTGATAAACATTTTTTACATAAGAAACATATTGAACATGAGTTAACTGAATTGTATCCGCAGAAATTTAAATCGCAATATGAGCTTACAACTTTTAGTTTAAGTGGGTATAAATATGCTTGGGATCAAGGTGAAAAGAACAATGTTTTGCTCGAAAAAATTATAGCTGATGGAGCAGAAGATAAAATAAAAGACCCAAGTTACATGGAGCAATTATGGCCATTGCTTGATTAAAATGGTATGTTAATAAGAGTTATAAAATTTCAACAACACATAAAAAACAGAAGAAGAGAAATTGATATTACATTATAACACCTATGAGAAATGTTTTTAGTATGTAAGGTATCAAAATGTAGATAAAGCTATATAAATGATAGCATTTAACGGCATATACGATTATTTAGAATTGCATTATTATATTACTCATCAAATAAACATTTTACCCCTTTTGTAAAAGATTATTAGTAATAATTTTTTCAGTACAATGGAAATTTTAGTGTTAATTTTTCTTTTACAGAATGTTTAAGCATTATACAAGCAGAAATATAAATACAATTTTTTCCTTTATAATGGAAATTTTAGTACTAATTTTTCCGATATAATGGAAATTTTAGTCAATTTAAATGTTATACCTAATTAAACATTATTATATGAGTAGTATAGAAAGATATCTTACACATCAAGTTAAACCTTGGCTAAATAAGCATAAAGCCATATTGATTATAGGAGCACGACAGGTAGGTAAAACTACAATGCTTAACGACATATTCGATGATACAGCTAAAATACTTTGGCTTAATGCCGATGAAAATACTACAAGAGAGAAATTATCTCAACAAGATATACCTTCATTAAAATTATTGGTTGGTAATTATAATATAATCATTATTGATGAAGTGCAACGAATTGCCAATGCAGGATTATTATTAAAATTACTGGTTGATAACTTTAAAAATATCAAAGTAATTGCAACAGGCTCTTCATCGTTAGATATATCAGAAACTGTATTTGAACCTTTAACGGGGCGACACATAAATTTTCATCTGTATCCATTTAGTCTTGCGGAGTTGTACGGAGGAAAATCACCTTACGAAATTGCGCGTAATCTCCCTTTTCACCTGATCTACGGTAATTATCCTGATATCTGCAATCATCCTGATATTGCAGAAACCTTATTAAAAAACCTTACCAATCAATATCTTTATAAAGATGTATTAATTTGGAAAGATATCCGTAAGCCCGACTTATTAGATAAGATTCTAAAACTATTATCATTTCAAGTGGGTAGTGAAGTTTCATTTCATGAGCTTGGTAAACAACTACAAGTAAAATCGGAAACCATTGAACAATATATAAACCTCCTGGAAAAATCATTTGTGTTATTCAGGCTTAAAGCGTATAGTACTAATGCTAGAAAAGAAGTTACCAAAATGTGCAAAGTATACTTCTGGGACAATGGTGTTAGGAATGCTGTGATAGGTAACTATAACCCTTTAAACTTAAGAAATGATGTTGGACAGTTGTGGGAAAACTTAATGATAAGTGAACGAATGAAAATGAACAGTACACTTGATCTGCCAATAAAGAGTTACTTTTGGAGAAACTATAATCAAAGTGAAGTGGATTATATAGAATGGAATAATGGTAAGCTGGATGCATTTGAAATGAAGTGGAACATGCATAAAAGAAAAGTTGTGAGTAAAGCATTTTCTAATATGTATAATAAGGCTGAAACTACTGTTATTCATCCCCAAAATTTCACAGCTTTTTGTAGAATTTAAATTTTAACAATTCAGAAATTTGGTCATATTAATCCTTTTTTTTACTATTAATTTATGAACAGAACATTACCATTTTTATTACTTAGTATCTTGTTTTTAACAACAGTAGAAGCTAAACGAAAGCCTAAGAAAAAAATACAAACAATTGACCCAAGAATTGAAATTCAAAGTGTTTTGATGAAACAACAGAAGGCTTGGAACGAGGGTAAAATTGAGGTTTATATGCAAGGTTATTGGAATAGCGACTCACTTACTTTTGTAGGTAAGCGAGGCGTTACGAAAGGATGGCAAAACACCTTAGAAAATTATAAAAAATCGTACCCTGATAAAACTGCTATGGGTAAGCTTAAGCTTGAAATAATAAGTATAAAAATTATTGGAAAAGACATTGCTTTTGTAGTTGGTAGGTGGGACTTAACCAGAACAATTGGAAATGTGGGCGGCCACTTCACTTTGCTTATGCGTAAGATAAAAGGTAAGTGGTTAATAGTAGCCGACCACAGCAGTTAATTATCATTCATGCTAAAACTCTAATCGGTAAGCTAAAACCGGTATAATACCACTTTGATACCAGTATTTAATCTCACGATTCGTTTCATCATAATATTGCCCTCCAACATTTAATCTATTTGTTGCGTTTTGTAAGTCTAGTGAGATGGTTCGAGTGTATCTTTTAAAATTTCTCTTCATACTTACACGAACATCAATTCTGAAATAATTAGGATTTTGTAAAGTAAACGGACGACTATTATCATACACTATTTCACCGGTGCGATAAGTTTCAGCTTCATTAATTGGTGTATACCTTAACCCACCAACATACACAGCTTTAACATTTACGCCTAGCACTTTATTTTTATCACGTTTGTTTAATGTCCATTCTTTACCTGATGTAAACGTAGTGGCAAAATTCGTATTATATAGTGTATTATACCATCTTTTATCGTTGCCTTGAAATAAAGATTCATATAATGATAAAGAAAGAATATAATAAAAGTTTTTATGCAAAAAACGCTCTGCTGTTAATTCAATTCCATAATTTTTACCTATTCCATTACTACGCATTTGTATAGTCGAAAATCCTTCGAAACTATTTATGGAAGAAATATGTGAAGATGCGCCAATACCTGTTGGTATATTGAAAAGATATTGATAATAAGTTTCAATTTTAAGATGGGTGTAATTGTTCAACGACCTGTCAAAAGTAAATACTACATGATGTGCTTTCGACATCTTCAATTCCTTATTTATTAAGCGTTGATCGCTATCATCTTTTGCAAAATATGTTCCTAAGGGTTGTATCTGACTATGCAATCCATAACCCAAAGCAATATAAGTATTATCAGTAGCCTGAAATTTTACCGACATACGCGGCTCAATACTGTATGTTTTATTCAAGAATAAAAATAACGAATGTAATCCTGTATTTACAGTAATTCGATTATTGAATTTATGTTGCCATTGCAAAAATGATTGAAAAGTTTGTGTGGCTCCTTCGTTGTTAATTACTGTTTTTTGTATACCTAATGAATCAACGAACCTTCTTTGCATAAATTGATAGCCCAATTGATTTAATATAAATCCGGTTCGCACGCTATTACGAGCGCTCAATTTAGTGGTTACGGTTGATGTTAAGGTAAGCTTAGTTTGTTTATAATCTTGCTTATAATTTTGATTTGATTGATAGGCATTGTTTAATTCTTGTTCTATAATTCCATTATTCGTTCCTGATAATACCAAAGCGGTTTTTATTACTGATTTTTTATTCATAAGGTACGTGTTGTTTAACCCTACAACACCGGTATTAGCTACAAAATCTATTGCATAACGTGCAAATGGATCTTCTGTCCAAACACTACTGTCTTTCTTCGACTCTTTTGTTTGTGTGCTTAAACCACCTAACCCGAAAAAGCCAAAAGTTCCATACTTTTTTGTGGGCAAATGAACATTAAATGATAAATCCTGAAATGTAGTTATTGCATCACCGGTAAGATTTAATCCAATTAAGTTGAATAAAGATAAAGTAGAGTATCTATAATTTATTAGATATGAACCTTCATAACCCTTTTTAATTGGTCCTTCTGCGGCAATATCTATACCTAATATCCCTGCTTGAAAGGTATATTCACGCTTTTGATTATTTCCCTTTCTTAACCTTAGGTCGAACACTCCCCCTAGAGCATTTCCATATTCAGATGCAAAGGCGCCGGTTAAAAAGTCGGAATTAGCTAACAACTGAGCACTTAAAATGGAAATACCACCGCCCGAGGTTCCAACATTTGAAAAATGATTAGGATTTGGGATTTCGACACCCTCCATACGCCATAACAAAGCAAAAGGAGAATTACCTCTCACCGAAATCATATTGTTACCATCATTACCACCTACTACCCCGGCAAAAGAAGTTGCCATACGAGCCGGGTCATTAACAGCAGCTGCAAATTTTTGTGTTTCTTCTACTGAAAACGTACGAGTACTCACGGTTGACATTTCATTCAATGGTTGATTTTTAATTCGATTAGCTTTTACAATAACCTCGTTATTAGTTACAATCTCTTCCTCCATTTCAATATTTAACACCACTTCTTTTCCTGAATTAATTGTGAGGTTGGATAAAACAACTTGCTTGTACCCAATGTAAGTTACTCTAATTGTTTGGCGACCTACGGGAACTTGTTTAAGCATAAACAAGCCTTGTTCGTTGGTAGCTGTGCCAATGGCAGGTTGGATGTTTAAAATAGTAATTACTGCACCGGGCATTGGGGCTTGAGTAACCTTATCTACGACTGTACCTCTAACCACTTGTGTGATTGACTCTGTTTGTGCATTTACTTGTAATGATAAAAAAAATAAAAACATCAACTTAATACACTTGTTGAATGTTTTAATTAAAATAAAAATAATACTCCTCATAGTTGTGATTTATGTATACGACAACTAAATGAAGAAATACCCTAAAACATTTTTAATGAAATTTTACCTCCGGCCCATAATGTCATTTGATATGATTGTTGTTGGTGGCTATAAATGCTATAAGGGGTAATTGCTTTTTGAATTTCATCAGTTGAGCTATAATTAAAAATAGCCCTTACCGAGGGACCAATAGCAATGGAAAAAGCATGCCCTATCTTATATTCAACCTGATAGTTAATAGCATGTAGAAACAGCCCATTTTCAGATAAATTTGATGTTAGGTACTGGGAAGAAACCTCTATACCATTTAACCAGCGGTTGTTAAAATGATGAAAAGAGCCTAAGCCATACCCGAACGACCACAATCCGTTGATTCGGTTAGTTAAATCAACACCGGCAATAAAAATGTTATGCAATGCATGATTACCTGTACGAAAGGCTAACTGATTTATCATAGTCTCATCATAACCCATTTCCAGTTTATGATATCCTTTTGCACTCCAACTTAACAATCCTATTGGTATACCGTTTATTTGGTTTGAAATATTGACTAAACCGAGTTGTACACCATTTACTTCATTTGCAATATTTACAACTCCACTAAGTTGTGCTCCTGTAATGCTTCCATGCAAAATATTCAATACACCCGATGCTTGAACGCCTTCAATATGTCCGCTTGCAATATTTGTGATTCCTGCTAATTGCATGGTAATGGTATCTGCATTTGCTTGATTAAATACACCACCGATTTGTATGCCATCCATCTTACCTGTATTTATATTAAATACCCCACCAATTTGTATAGCCTTGGCATCAGATGTGTTAACATTTGAAATTCCAGCTACCTGCACAGCATTTACGTAACCGGAATGAATATTTGATAATCCGGCTACCATGCATCCTTTTGCTGTATCAGTTATTAGGTTAAATAATCCGGCAGTAGCACTATATGATGCTTTTCCATTAATGATATTTGCCAATCCGGCAACAGCCGCCATATTTACTCCTTTATTATACCCGGCCAAAACACTAAAAGAGAAATCATTAATGGTATTTGCCGTTAATAATTCATTCGTACTTATCATCGGCACGAAAGCCAATTGGAACTGTTTGAAAAAAGTATCGGTAATATTTTTATAGGTAGAAATTGATTTTTCATTCAAAAAAAAGTTACGTATTTTTTCATTCATTGAAATCAGACTATCAGTTTCAATGGCTTCACTTGAGCTTAATGTATCCGGAAGATGCTTGGCCATAACAAAAGAAAAAGAGGAATCATCTTCTTGATCATTAAGGTGATTTCGTGCCTGTACAATTTCTTTCAACACCACATCAACGTGATGATTTGGAGGAATAACAATAATGGTGTCGTAATACCCAACCTTAGCAATCTTTAATGAAGTTACAGAGCTATTTATAGGATATTCCAATTTAAAATAGCCAAGTTGATTAGACAGAGTTGCGAGTTGTTGTTGTTTATTATAAACACTTACAGATGAAATGGCATTACCACTATTATTAGAGATATAACCACTAACCACTTTATACTTTGGTTTAACATTATTCTTAAGCGTTAATATTATAAAATGTCCACGAATTTTAAAGGCCACATTAATGCCTAAAACCATTGTTAGTACTGTTTTTATAGGCTTGTTGGCAACATGTAAGGATACTTTTTTGGTTACATCAATTACCTTAGGATTGTAAGAAAAGGAAAGCCCTGTTTGTTTACTTATAAGTTCGAGTACTTCTTCAATAGTTCTTTGTTGAACATCTATACTTACCTTCTTATCTAAAACTGATGAATGTTGTGCATTACCATCAATAATAAAAGACAATAGAAAAATAAAAACAATTATTCGTTGCATGCTTTACCATTCAATTCAAAGTATGCCTCCTTCTTGGTATAACTTAAGCCTAAGGTTTCAGCTAAAACCATAACTATAGTTTCTGGCGATTCGTCTTTAAATTCAACATTTATTAAACAATCATTTAATTTTGAGTTGGCCAATACTATTACGTTACCATAAACTTGATTAATGGTTGCAACAACATCTGCCAGCGATGCATTTCTAAAATCAAATGTATGTGTTTTATAAGCAATAGCATTTTTAGAATAGTTGCCGGTTTTAAATAAGTGTTTTGTACTTTTTATATAATAAGCTACTTCGTTTTTATATACCCGCATTCGTTCCTTATCGTTATATAATTCAACTATGCCCTCTACTACAAAAACTTCTACGGTATCGTTAGCTTGGTTTGCTTTCACATTAAAAGAAGTACCAATATCAGTTATTTGTAAACCTCCAGCATTAATAACCAAGGGTATTTTACTTTTAGTATCAACATCAAAAAAGGCCTCACCGATTAAGATAATTTTTCTATTGGTTTTGTTATACGAATCATCATACGTAATACTTGCTGATTTATTTAAGGTTACAAATAAACTATCCGGCAAGAATACTGATTTAACATTCTCAGCAGTGATGGTTTGTGATGGAATTGAAGTATTATATTTTACAAACCATAAAACAGCTAGTGTTGTAAATATAAAAAAGGTAATAGTAGCAGCTACTTTATACCAGATGGGTATTACCTTATGCACAACAGATTGTTTTATTTGTGCTTGAATAATTTTATAATTTTTTGAAACATCGGTAACGGGTTGCTTATGATTAAATATCATTGCAACTTGATTATAATATTTTTGATTACCATCGGTTGCATTTTTCCATTCATGAATATGCAAAGCCTCATCAGCTGTTGCTTCACCTGAAAAATATTTGGCTAGCAATTCATCAATATCATTTATATCCGGCTTATTTTCCAAGGGTAGGTAATATTATATGCAATAAAAATAATGGCAAAAAATGTTTTAGGTTATTCCTTAATAATTTCAAGGCTTTACCCATTTGATTTTCTACAGTTTTAACAGGAATATTTAACTGTTCAGAAATTTCAATATACTTTTTCTGTTCAAACTTTGCCAAGGTAAAAACAGATTTAGTGAGTTCCGGAAGGTTGTTAATTGCAGTATGAAGAGCTTTTTGCAGTTCATTATTTTCTGCAACGTCTGCTGCACTTTTTTCTGTAACCTGCCACGAATTATTTTGTACGAATAATGCGTGGCTTGTTCTAACATTGCGTTGCTTAATCTTATTCAAACTACGGTGTTGAACTGATTTATACAAATATCCTTTTAAGGTTGTGTGTATCATAATTGTTGCTTTATCTAGCCACAGTTGAACAAATAGTTGCTGTACCACATCCTCTGCCTCTCCCATATCCTTTAAAATTGTAAAAGCATAATCAATTAAATCAGGTACATATAAGCTGTAGGCAAACTCAAATGCCTTTTCATCACCGTCTTTAATCAATTGTGCCAGTAACTGTTCGGGATATTTTTTCATTTATCGCTCGCAATATACAACAGCAAAATTGTATCAACTTAATAAAAGACACCTAAGGAATAAAATACCCTAAAAAATATTTTTAAAAAGAAAGAAAGCCTGTAAGACCTTGGAGTTATGGTTTAGCGTAAGGTAGTTCGGCTAATTTTGACAGTGAATAATAAGTCTCTAGTCCGCCTACGCCTATACTTTCGGCCTGATGTAATTGTAAAATATTTGATTCATTTAATAATGAAGTATCTAATCTCACGAGTTGAATTTCACCAATCATTAATATAGTATCATTACATTTAATGTGATATTCTTCTACAAACTTTAAACCAATTTGAACATCACTTTCAGCCACAAATGGAGCTTGGAAATCTGATATATACTCCGGAGTTAAACCTGTGGCAGTAAATTCACTTATATCATAACGTGCTGAGGTTTGGTGGGCTTGTTTAAATATGTTCTCTGAAGCATGATTAATGGTAAAAAATCCGGTTTCTTTGATATTTTTATATGTACCCCTTGGCACTGTTACAGGGCGCATAATAAACCCCATATAAGGAGGATGCGCACCAATATGTACAACAGAATTAAAAATTGCTACGTTGGTTATTCCTTCCTTATTTATAGTGGCAATTAGGTTAGCCTGACGAATACCTGGCAATGAATTAATCAAATTTGTTCGCATTTGTTTTTCCATGCCAAGAATGTCAATACTTGATATTATTTTTTTATCTGTCATAGCTATCTCAACGAACTTAAACCACCATCAACAGTTAAAATTTGTCCGGTGATCCAATCTGATGTTAATAAAAAATGGGCGGCACTTGCCGGTTCTACAGCATCACCAATTCGTTTAAGTGGATGACGTTCCTCGGCTGCTTTTAATTTTGCCTCTGCATTTATTAACTTATCTGCTAAGGGAGTTTTAGTAAGAGAAGGGGCAACTGCATTAACTCGAATTTTAGGCGCAAATTCGGCTGCTAAACTTTTTGTTAATCCTTCAATAGCACCTTTAGCAGCGGCAATTGAGGCATGAAATGCCATTCCTGTTTGCACAGCAACAGTGCTGAATAACACAATAGATGAATGATTTGCTTGCTGTAGATGTGGAAGGTAATGCTTAATTACATGAATAGCGCCACCAACATTAACCTGCCAATCATTTAAAAAGTCTTCCTGTTTAAGCGCTCTGAATGGCTTTAGATTTATAGTACCGGGACAATATACAAGTCCATTTAATTCACCTTCAATATTGGGCAATTGTTGTTGAACATTTGTAATGTCGGCATGCAAAGCAGTTACTTGATTCATACCGCTTAAAGCCTCCGGATTTCGGGTTAAAGCAATAACATGAGCATGTTTTGAAAGCAGTTTAACTAATTCAGCTCCGATTCCTCCTGAAGCCCCTGCTACTAGATATTGTTTCATGTTATTAAAAACAACCTATGTAACAAAAGGTTCTTATCATTTACCCAAGTGACTTTGGTCGTTGGCTTTAATAAGCACAAATTCAGAATTTAAAGTATTGAATTCCAATTGATACAAACAAAGATTACCATGTACAAAAGATTCCATTTTAGTTAAAGGTTTGTTTAATAATAAACACAATAAACTTTTCATGGCTCTCCCATGCATACAAATCAAAACTTGGTCAGACTCTTCTGCTATTAACCTTTGTTTAACAACAAGTTGACGATTTTGCATGTCAACCGGACTTTCACCACCTTCAATTTTTGCGTGTAAAAATCCTTCATTCCATTGTTGAATCAGCCTTCGAAATTGTTCCTTTTGTTGTTCCGATTGTTGTTTACCTTCAAAAACACCCCAACTGATTTCATTTAATTCAGGTAAAACAATATGGGGAATACCTGATTGAATAAATGCGTTTACACTTTGCTGTGCTCGTAGAAGTGCTGATGTGTAAATTTTTTTAAAGGGATAGTTCTTATACACTTGATAAAACATTTCTGCTTGTTTTAAACCTGTATCATTTAACGGTGTATTCACTCCACTGCCTTGAACGATATTAAGCTTATTAAATTCAGTTTCACCATGACGAATAATATATATGTGCTTTGTATTCATTTAAACAAAAGTAATTGTAATGTTGTATGAATATACTAATTTAGGGAATTAACTATCAAATGAAATGTTATGATCAAGTATTATAGATACAAAACAAGTATTTATTCAGGACTACTTCCGTTTGTATATGTAATCGTAATGTCGTTTGGTGTAATCAATTTACTAACAAGCGAGCATCAGCTTTTAGTAATGTTGTATACTACTGTAACGACGATAATTTTATACTGGTCGGGACAAACCTTAACACTTGACCGACCAACATGGATACAATATGTATATTGTATTTTACTTAGCCTACTCCCATGGATATTAACCATACTACTAGATGATAAAATTCCTGTTTGGCTATTTACTATTATTGGTACTTATGCAACTATATTTTTACTAGCGGGAACACCGGCCATAGCAAGTTTGCTATTAATTAATGTTGGAATGATTGGAGTAATTGGATATCTGCAACACGATGATATTGGGTTTGTGCTGGCAAGATGTGCAGTAGTTTCAAGTATTGGATTTTTATCAACTATTATATTAGAAAAATTTATTGAACTAAGAATTAGGATTGACGTTCAATCATCAGAAACAATGGTTGAACAATTTGAATTACAGAAGCGGGTTAACTTATACAGGCAAATGCTAAATGCAAATGAAGGAGGAAGCATTGCTACGGATAGTAAGGGTATAATTATTGATTTTAATTCGGGAGCAGAAGAGTTATTGGGAATGCAATCTAAAGAAGCTGTAAATCGCTTGAATATTGCTGAACTAATTGATGAAAAAGATTTAAAGACATTTACACAGCAAATAAATGCGAGATATCAACTGAGCTTAGCTCCCGGATTTGAAGCATTAGTTTTTAAAACCAAAATTGGTTCGAGTAATTCATTTGAGGTGAGCTTCAAACTGCAAAATAATCAGAGGATAGATATCAGTTTACAAGTGAGTAATTTAAAAAATCTATCAAAGCAAGTAACCGGCTATCTGTTCGTTTTTAAAGATGTGAGTAAACAAAAATTAGCATTGCAACAACAATATAATGCCGAAACCATTATATCAAACAGCCCTTCTGTTTTATTTAAATGGCTTCCGGAACCTGGATGGCGGGTACTATATGTATCGAGCAATATCAAAAAAGTATTAGGCTATCAAACTATTGATTTTACTTCAGAAAAAGTGTCTTATTCAACCTTAATACATCCGGAAGATATCAATACGGTGTTAGCAGAAACTGACAGGGCTGTTAAAGAATTTAAGACTGAAATACAAGTTAACTATCGTTTAAAACATGCTAAAGGAAACTATATATGGGTTGAAGAAGTTAGTCATATCAACAGAAATGAACTTAATCAAGTAATTGATTTCGAAGGAATAGTTACTGATATTACAGCCAAAAAAGAAGCTGAGTTAAAGCTTATAGAAAGTGAATTAAGGTATGAGTTAGCTGTAAATGGAATTGCTGCAGGTATTTGGGATTGGTTTGATACGAAAACAGGGGCATCATGGTGGTCGCCTAAACTATTTGAGATGTTAGGTTTTAAATATCAGGAAATTGAGCCGAACACACAAACGTTTTGGGAGTTAATACATCCTGATGATAAGGAAATGACTCAGGAAAAAATAAGATTACATCTTGAACACAACATTCCATTTCATACAGAATATAGGGTTAAAACAAAACAAGGAACATATAAATGGTTTTGGGGACATGGACAAGTTTATCGAAATGAAAAAGGTGAACCAATTAGGATGGTAGGCTCTTTGATAGATATTCATGACCGTAAGTTATTTGAAGTGAATTTACAAAGTAATGAAGTTCGATATCGAAGTTTAATTGAATCAGCTATAGATATATTTTATAATACAAATGCACTTGGAAGATTTGTTTATGTGAATGATGTAGCATCTAGGATAACAGAATACAGTATAGATGAATTGTTAACCATGAATTATTTAGAGCTAATTGATTCCAAGTATCTTCAACAAGCCGAACAGTTTTACTCTAATCAATTTAAAAAGCAAATACCCTTAACCTATTTTGAATTTCCAATTATAACCAAAACCGGCAAGCAAAAATGGATTGGACAAAACGTACAACTGGTGTATGAAAACCAAAAATTTGCGGGAACACAAGCCATTGCAAGAGAAATTACTGCACTTAAAACTGCCCAATTAAAATTAGAAAGATATACAGAAGAATTACAAGCTATAAATAAGGAACTTGATGAATTTGCTTACGTAGTTTCGCACGATTTAAAAGCTCCATTACGTGCCATTTCTAATTTATCGCATTGGATAAAAGAAGATGTAAAATCACATTTAACCCTAGAAAGTGAGCAGCACTTTGAACTAATGGCCAAGCGTATCTATAGAATGGAGCAATTCATTAATGGATTGTTAGATTATTCAAGGGCAGGTAAAAGAAATTTAAAGCCGTCAAGAATTAACATCAAATTTTTTGTAGAGGATATTCTTCAGGTGATGCAATTACCTAGAAATATGGATATCATTAACTCATGCGAACAAATTGAAGTATTTACAGAAGCTTTATTGTTAGAGCAAGTGCTAACAAACTTAATTTCGAATGCTATCAAATACAATAATAATTCTATGCCACTTGTACAAATTAAAGCCCAAAAAGTATCGAATGAAATAGAATTTCAGGTAATTGATAATGGACCTGGCATTGCAGAAGCGTATCAGGAAAAAGTATTCAGAATATTTCAGACATTAGAGCCCAGAGATAAAATTGAAAGTACCGGTATAGGCTTAGCCATTGTCAAAAAAATTATTGATGAAAAAGAAGGCTCAATAAGAATTGAATCAAAAGAAAATGAAGGTTGCAACTTTATATTCTATTGGCCTTTATCATTGTTACACAGCAGTAAATTTGAAACAGAAAATAAAGCATAACCACACATGAAACTAAAAAAGCAACTCCATATATTATTAATAGAAGATGATGAAATAGATGCAATGACTTTTAAACGTGCAATGCAAAACTTAGGTATAGATAAACCCTTGCATGTGATTTCGTCATGTTCAGATGCTTTAGATCTGTTGGAAAAAGAATTGATACCCAAACCTTTTGTAATTGTTTTAGACTTAAATATCCCCGGATTAAATGGCATCGAATTTTTAAAAGCCATACGTTCAACCGAAATCAACCGATTTGCTCCCGTAGTTGTATTAACTACTTCTTCGCAGGAAAAAGATAAATCAGATGCATATTTATATCATGTTTCAGGTTATTTTATCAAGCAACTTAAGTATGATGATTTTATCAACCAATTAAACATTATTAATAACTATTGGGATATGTGTGAATTTCCAAATTAAATTCGTTATGCTGAAAGAAGAAACTATAAATATTTTATTAATTGACGATGATTTAGTTGACAGGAAATTATTCAAACGACTATTACAAGCTTCATCACTCAACTATGAACTAACAGAAGCAGCTACTGCACAAGAGGCATTTGAGATTTTAAAAACCGGCCATTTCAATTGTATATGGTTAGATTTTAGATTGCCGGGCACAGATGGTTTTGAGGTAATTACTACTTTAGCCAAAATGGAATGTAACATACCTGTGGCAATTTTAACATCGTATGGAGATGAAACATTAGCAGTAGAGTTATTGCAACATGGAGCGGTTGATTATTGTAATAAAAATGATATTTCTACTGAACGTATTGAAAGAACTGTGCAATTGGCCATGCGAATTCATCAGGCTGAAATTGAGAAAGCTCAAGCGATAATTCAATTGGAATCAATTGCTGCCAATACAGAGTCGGTTATACAAAGTACCAACGCAATAATTTTTGCATTAAATAAAAAACTTGAAGTCACTGTTATTAACAATGCCGCAAAGCAATTTTTCATTGAACAATATGGTAGTAATGTTGAACAAGGATTTAACTTACAAAACTTAAACTTACCTGAAGATGCACCAATAAGGTTACGTATTAGAGAAGCATTTACAGGAAAGTCATTTGTGTTTGATGAAGAGTACGGACATACCGCTTACGATAAAAGATATTTTGAAACCTCATACAATCCTATTTTTGGGAATAATAAACAATTAATTGGGATTACAATTTTCGCCAAGGATGTAACGGAGAACAGACATGCAAAAATTGCCTTGTTAAAAGCGAAAAATGAAGCTTTAAAAACTGCTGAAGCAAAATCAGCATTTTTATCAAATATGAGTCATGAAATCAGAACCCCCATGAATGCCATTATTGGTATAACTGATTTACTATTGGAAAAGGTGAAGGAAGAAAATGTGATAAAAGACTTAAAGTCTATTAAGTTTTCAGCAGATAATTTATTATTCCTTATTAACGACATACTTGATTATAACAAAATAGAGGCCGGAAAAATAGAACTTGAAAGTATAACCTTCAGTCTGCAAAATCTACTACATGATATACTTAAAACCTTTAGGTATAAGTCGGAAGAGAAAGGGTTGACATTATTATTACAGATAAATCATGATGTACCTGATTATATCATCGGTGATCCCTACCGACTAAATCAAATACTATTTAATCTTATAGGCAATGCCATTAAATTTACAAAAGAAGGGAATGTTCAAGTAAAGGTAGAAGTTAAGCGTCAATTGCTCAATAAATTTGAGCTTCGTTTTAGTGTAAAAGATTCGGGAATTGGAATAGCATCAGACAAACTCGACAACATATTTGATTCATTTACGCAGGCCTACACCAATACAGCCCGAAAATATGGAGGATCGGGTTTAGGGTTAGCCATAACCAAAAATTTAGTAGAAATGCAGCATGGACAAATAGGTGTAAGCAGCACCTTAGGAGAAGGTTCATTATTTTATGTCGACTTAAATTATCAAAGTGCCGAACCGGCCTCTGTGTTGCAAAATCATCAACAACTAAAGAAAGAAGAAGTTGACTACTCAATTATTGAAAACAAGCGATTATTATTGGTAGAAGACAATAGTATAAACCAGTTTGTGGCTCAACAAATTTTAAAGAAAGTGAAAGCAGACGTAGTTACCGCAGAAAATGGAATAGAAGCCATACAACTTTTACGTAAACAATCATTCGACCTTGTTTTAATGGATTTACATATGCCTGAAATGAATGGGTATGAAGCAACAGAAGCTATAAGAAGTGGGATTGAAGGTATCGAAGCATCAATTCCGATTATTGCTTTAACTGCGGATGCCTTTGATGAAACTAGAACCCACGTAATTCGTTCAGGGATGAATGATTTTGTTACCAAACCTTTTAAACAGGAAGAGCTTTTTAACAAAATCATCAAACACCTTGCTTCGTAATATTGTTTAGTACATAAATTAAGTTTACTTCGTAGCTGATAGTAACATACACTATGGTTTTTAAAAATATTGAACAAGTTACCCTTGAACAACTTAATGCCAGAAATGCCAATACAATGGCTGATTTCATTGGCATTGAAACAGTAGAAATAGGTCCTGATTATTTAGTTGCAAGAATGCCTATCGACTATCGAACTGTTCAGCCTTTGCGAATTGTGAATGGTGGAGCATATTGTGTACTTGCCGAAACAGTTGGAAGTATGGCGGCCAATTTAGCCGTTGATAGAACTAAATATGTTGCAATTGGACTTGATATTAATGCCAATCACATCAGAAGTGCTCATGAAGGCAATGGATATGTATATGGTACAGCCAAACCAATACATATTGGGAGAACCACACAAGTTTGGGAAATTAAAATAACCGACCAACGCGGAAAATTAAATTGCATCAGCCGACTTACTATGGCTGTAATAGAAATTAAAAATGATGAACGAGGATTTGATCCGCCAAAAATTTAATATGGCAACTGATACAGGTGCGTACTTCGCTGCGTATCGTTTGCCTGACAGCCAAGATTTTTACTTCACTTTTGCTGCCGAAACGCCTGTAATGAAGAAAGTAAAATATGAAATCCCTGAATCGGTAGTATTCTTGTTTTCTCCTTACATGGGTGCCGAAATGGCTTATCATAGCTATCCTCAATTGGTTTATAAAAATGATTTATGTGTATTTGGAAGTGAGTTATTATTTCCGCAGACTAACAAACAAGAAACTTCGCCAACAAAAGCTATTCATACACTGAATGAAGAACAATATCTGAACTATGTAAACTTAATTAAACAAGCCATTGCTAATAAAACTATTGATAAAGTAGTTGCTGCAAGAGCCATCAATATAGATTGTAATACGGATGATAAAGCAAGTTTATTTATTGAGGCATGTAAAACTTATCCTCATGCATCTGTTTACTATTGCAATATGCATGAACTGGGTAATTGGATAGGTGCTTCACCTGAACTGTTGTTACATGCCAATCAACAACAGTTAAAAACCGTAGCCTTAGCCGGAACATTACCCGCTGAACAAGGTTTAGAGTGGACCGACAAGGAATTGGAAGAACAGGATATGATTGCTTTTTTTATTGAGCAAACTTTTCAATCCTTACATATTGAAAATTTTATTGAGGCTGAAAAGGAAACAGTTATTGCGGGAAGTGTTAAGCACTTAAGTACAACCTTTGTAGTAAAGGTTGATGAAGAATTTTTGAAATTAAAATTACACAAATTATTAGCAGTACTTAATCCAACACCTGCAGTTTGTGGACTACCATCGTTTGAAGCGGGATTATTTATCAGTGAACACGAGCAGTTAGAGCGCAAATTTTACTCGGGATTTCATGGATTATTTTTACCTGATGGCGAACTACATCTTTACGTAAACCTTCGTTGTGCCGAATTATTTGATAAGCATGCTACATTGTACGCAGGTGCAGGGATTACTGCAAAAAGTGATGCACAAGAAGAGTGGAAAGAAACCAATCGTAAGTTTGGAATCATGCAAAAAATCTTGCATTAATCCTTATCCGGTTTACCGGCAACAACTAAAACAATTTCTCCTTTAGGAGGATGATTAGTAAAATATTCAATCAATTCGTCAATTGTTCCTGTTTTAGTTTCTTCAAACATTTTTGTAAGTTCACGAGATACTGATACTTGTCGCTGGCCACCAAAATACGGTTGTAATTGACCCAAACATTTTACCAACCGGTGTGGCGCTTCGTAAAATATTATCGTACGTGATTCTTCTGATAGCTTAATTATTTTGGTTTGTCGGCCTTTTTTTTCAGGTAAAAATCCTTCAAAACAAAAACCTTGGGTAGGAAAGCCACTTTTTAACAAAGCGGGAACAAAGGCTGTTGCACCCGGTAAACATTCTACTTCAATATCACTACGTAAACATTCGCGCACAATTAAAAACCCGGGATCGCTAATTCCCGGCGTACCTGCATCACTAACCAAACAAATATTTTTTCCGGAATGCAATTGTTCAATTATCTGTTGCAGCACTTTATGCTCATTATGCATATGGTATGATTGCATAGGCTTAACAATTTCGTAATGCTTTAACAATTTCCCGGTCTGACGAGTATCTTCAGCTAAAATCACGTCACACGCCTTTAATAGCCTAAGTGCTCTTAGTGTAATGTCTTCAAGGTTACCAATGGGCGTTGGTACCAAAATTAATTTTCCGCTCATGTTTGATGCAATATACTATGAAATTAGGGCAAGTAACGGAAGCTGCGAATTATAATTTTTTTATTTGCTTGCAACCTGTATTTTAGTCGCAGAATTAATCAATTAACTAATATGAATTTTCCGGACAATTTACTTTACACAAAAGATCACGAATGGGTGCGTATTGAAGGTGATACCGCTTTCGTAGGCATCACTGACTTTGCTCAAAAAGAATTAGGTGATATTGTTTATGTTGACATTAATACTGTTGGGAAACAGGTTGCACAACACGATGTATTTGGAACAGTTGAGGCTGTTAAAACAGTATCGGATTTATTTGCACCATTAAGTGGCACAGTTGCAGAAATGAACAACGAATTGGATGCTGCACCTGAATCAGTAAATAATGATCCTTATGGAAATGGTTGGATGATTAAACTTACAGGTATTAATCAAGATGAGGTAGGTGGATTGATGAGCGCATCTGATTACATAAAATTAGTAGGTGCATAAACTAAAAAATTAATAATAAAAAAGCTGTCCGCTATATGAAGTGGACAGCTTTTTTTATGCCTTGTAGTTTTAAATTAATACAAAAGTAACTGCTGAATAGCATCAGCAACCTTTGCTGTATTTGGCAACATTTCAGCTTCAAGCCCCATATTGAGCGGCACAGCCGGAATATTTTTTGCTCCAATAGTAGCCACCGGTGCATCTAAATTTTGAAAACACTTTTGTGCAATACGACCGGCAATACTTTCTGCAAATGAGTTTAACAAAGGTTCTTCCGTAACAATTAAACATTTGCCATGTTTATTTACAGCTTGCATTATAGCCTCTTCGTCTAAAGGCTGTAATGAACGTAAATCAATTACTTCAACTTTTCCAGAGAAATTTTTTGCGGCATTAATGCTCCAGTGAACACCCATTCCCCATGTAATAATCACACAACTTTCACCATTATTTATACAATCATCTTCGGCATGTAAAACTACATTAGCCTTACCAAAAGGGAGTATATAATCATCGTCAGGCTCAATGCATCGCGCCGATTCTGTCCCCGGGTTTTTGCTCCAATATAAACCTTTATGTTCAAGCATAATTACCGGGTTTCCGTCGTAATATGCAGCTTTCATCAACCCTTTCATATCAGCAGCATTGCTGGGGTATGCAATTTTAATTCCTTTCAAGGTAAGCAGGGTTGATTCAATACTTCCGCTATGATAAGGACCACCTCCTCCGTAAGCACCTATTGGTACGCGAATAATGGTACTTACCGGATATTTACCCATAGTAAGATAATTTGATTTTGTAATTTCACAAACCAACTGGTTTACACCTGTCCATACATAATCAGCAAACTGAATTTCAACAATAGGTTTTAACCCTACTGCACTCATCCCAACTGTTGAACCAACAATGTATGCCTCTTGAATAGGAGTATTAAAAACCCTATGGTCGCCATATTTTTTTGCCAAAGTTGCGGCTTCACGAAATACGCCACCAAGTCGGGCACCAACATCCTGACCATAGAATAAACATTCAGGGTGTTTGGCCATTAACTCATCTACTGCATGCAAAGCCGCATCAACCATCACACTTGGCTCTTTTCCTTCTGGTGTTCTTGTACCAATCTCATTTGTTGCTCCACTAGGCGCATAAATATGATCTTCAACAGTAGAAGGATGTGGATCGGGACTTTCTATGGCTTGTTTAAATTGTTGCTCTATTTTATATCCGGCATCTTTTTCAATATCAATCAACTCGGCTTCACTGATTCCAATTTCTAACAATACATTCTTGAGTTTGGGTAATGGGTCGTTCTTTAGATGTTTGTTCATGTCATCTTCACTTCTATACCATTCTTTCCTAACACCTGAAGTATGATGCCCTAACAAAGGAACTTTAGCATGAACCAAAATAGGTTTACGATTTTTGCGCACGTAATCAATTGCTTCGGTAATTCCTTTAAAGCTTTCAATAAAATCACTTCCATCAACCCTCATGCGTTTTAAGCCTTTAAACCCCGCAGCATATTCATAAGCATCCATTGCCCTCATTTCATCACCACTTGCGCTTATTCCCCAATCATTATCTTGAACCAAATAAATTATAGGCAACATTTTTAAAACAGCCATCTGGAATGCCTCTGCTACTTCACCCTCAGTAACAGAACCATCACCAAAACTGCAAACCACGACAGGAAATTCACCTTTTATATTTAACCCGACAGTTTCTTTATATGCAATTCCATGTGCCATACCGGTGGCAGGAATTGCTTGCATTCCTGTTGCACTGCTTTGGTGAGGAATTTTAGGAAACTCCGGACGATTTAAACTTGGATGTGCGTAGTATGTTCTACCTCCCGAAAATGGGTCTTCAGCCTTACCTAAAAGTTGGAGCATCAGTTCGTATGGACTAAGGCCCATACCTAGCAGTATTGACTCATCCCTGTAATATGGAGAACAGTAATCGTAAGGCATTAGCTGCATTCCAACCGCCAATTGAATCGCCTCATGGCCACGGGAAGTTGAATGAACGTATTTACATATAGGCCTGTTCGCATCATAAATCTCAGCCATAGCCCTGGCTTCGCACATGTGCATATAAGCTTCGAGTAAAATGTCTTTTTTAACCATAATAGAAACGGCAAGTTTACACAATACAGGCTGAAAAAGCTAATGATAATAAGGTGTATTGCTTTAACCTGTGGTGTATCAGCAAATCCTAGTGTAGTTAAGCGAATGGCGGAGGTTATGTTTTTCATTTAAGGATAATCCGGTTTACTTTATCGGGAACCACAATGTCAAATATTCTGATTTGCAGGTGTATTTAATTATTCTTCGTATCATATTTTACTATCTTCGCATCATGAATACAACCGGAAAAAAAGCTCCTTTCCCGTTTAAAAAAATTGCAGTGGCTATTGGGTTTACACCTCGCACTGAAGCTATATTGGCTGAATCACGCAGGTTACAGCAGTTATTTAAGTCAGCCATGCTTTTTATTCATATTGGTGAAAGCAATTTACAACAAGAACAGTATCTTAAACATTTATTACATCGTTTCGAATTAGACGGAAATGATAATAAGTTAATTTGGCGATCGGGTGAGCCCGTAAATGAAATCTTGGCAATATGCAAGGAAGAAGAAGTGGATTTATTGGTGGCCGGTGCATTGGAAAAAGAAAATATGCTTAAGTATTTTATTGGCGGCATCTCTCGCACTTTATGCAGAAGAGCGAAATGTAGTATGCTAATGCTTAAGGAACCTGATATTAAATCAAATCCTGTTAAAAGAATTGTAGTAGAGGGAAGCGATCATCCTAAAACACCTAACACTATTGAAACCGCCATTTATTTAGCTAAGCAAACCGATGCAGATGATGTTTGGGTGATACAAGAGGAGGATGCAGGCAAAATGGCTTTAATTAGAAGTGATGTATTTAGTGAAGGGGAAGCGGATACTCATAAGGAAAAGATTGTGCTAGAAGAAACCGAGCGCTTAAATGAGATACTTGCTTGCACTGATTGTGGTAAGCTGCAAATCCATAAGGAAAGACTTGAAGGTAAACCCGGTTATGTAATTAGTAAGTTTGCTCGCGAGCAACAAGCTGATTTATTAGTTTTAAATTCTCCCGATACTAAATTAAATTTAATTGATCGTGTATTTCCTCATGACATTGAATATGCATTGGCTGACTTGCCTTGCGATTTATTAATTGTGCATTCGAGAATTACACCTGATGACGAATAAAAAATTATACCAAAGCCTATAAATGAAACACCACGATATTATATATCTACTAATTGCACTTGGGAGTATGCTACTGTTAGGTAGGATATTTGGTGAGTTTTTTAGAAAACTAAGAATGCCATTGGTAGTTGGAGAATTGGTGGCCGGTATTTTATTAGGACCAAGCGTTTTAGGTAAATATATTCCAAGTTTAAATCAAACCATATTTACTACTAACGGTACGCAAGGACTTGTACTAGGAGGCATTGGAACAATTTCGGTTGTAATGCTTCTTTTTGTTGCCGGTATGGAAGTTGAATTATCAATTATCAGACAGCAAGGTAAAACTGCTTTTAAAGTAAGTTTAATAGGATTAATAATCCCACTTATTCTTGGCTATGGGGCAGGTCATTATTTCAATCATTGGCTGGGAGGAACCGCAGGAAACGACACGCTTGTATTTGCTTTATTCATGGGGACTGCAATGGCGATTTCTGCATTGCCGATAATAGCAAGAACCCTAATGGATTTAAATCTATTTAAAACTAAAATAGGGATGATAATTATTGCAGCAGCAATGTTTGACGACCTTATAGGATGGCTTTTGTTTAGTGTTGTATTAGGTTTAATGAATAATGGCGGGAATTCGCTTCATGTGCTATATACTTTAGGATATACTCTTGCATTTGCAATGCTGATGTTAAGCGCAGGAAGGATCATCATCAATAAATCGTTACCTTGGGCACAACGCAATTTATCATGGCCGGGAGGAGTATTGGCTTTTTCTTTAGGATTAGCCTTTTTAGGTGCAGCTTTTACAGAAGCAATAGGCATTCACGCAATATTTGGTGCATTTATCGTAGGTATTGCTGTTGGCGACAGTGTTCACTTAAGTGAAAAAACCAGGGAAATCATTCATCAGTTTGTTACAAATATTTTCGCACCGCTGTTCTTCGTTTCAATTGGCTTTAAAATTGACTTTGTAGCTAACTTTAATCTGCAAATTGTGAGTGTTGTTATTGGGCTCGCCATTGTGTGTAAATTGCTGGGTGCAGGACTTGGTTCGTTATGGGGAGGTTTAACACTTAAAGAAAGTTTAGCAGTTGGGTTTGGAATGAATGCAAGAGGTGCTATGGAAATTGTACTGGGCTTATTAGCCTTGCAGGCAGGTGTAATAACACCTCCTTTGTTTGTTGCGTTGGTTATTATGGCTGTAATAACTAGTATTATGGCTGGCCCATTATTGCAATATTTTATTACCGGAGAAATGAAGGTAGGCACAGGCATAAAAGAAATTATTCCTTTTATTGACGACAACTCTGATAATCCGGCAGCTTCTTAAATTATCACTATGTATCCAATATTATTTGAGTTAGGCCCTTTAAAATTATATGCTTATGGTTTATTAATAGGCCTAGGTATTGTTATGTCAATTTCATACCTAACCAAAGCAGGAGCAAATGATATTAATTTAAAACCTGACCTCATTAATCAATTATTGATTTACTTAATTATTGCTGCAGTGGTTGGCGGCAAATTTTTATTGATATTCGAAAATCCAACTGAACATTTACAAAATTTATCGGGACTAATATCGGGTAGTGGTTTTGTTTTTTATGGGTCATTACTATTTTGTTTCGGCGTATTGTTTTGGTTTATTAAAAAACACAAATTACCTGCTTTACCCTTTTTAGATTTAATTGCCATTGTTATTTGCATTTTACATGCCTGTGGCAGATTGGGCTGTTTTATGGCGGGCTGTTGTTATGGAAAAGCAACGGATAGCTGGTTAGGAGTAGTTTATACTCATCCTAGGAGTTCGGCACCAATAAATTGTAGTTTGCATCCGGTACAATTATATGAGTCGTTATTAATTGGCTGTTTATTATTGGTTTTGTATTTGATTAAAAGAAAACGTGCCTTTAATGGACAAATTTTCGCTTTATACTTAATACTATATCCAAGTATTCGCATGTTTACAGAAACATTTAGAGGAGATGAAGAAAGAGGATTATTATTTAATGAAACACTTAGTCACTCACAACTTATTTCCATTATACTTATCCTGGCCGGAATTGTTTTGTATAGAAAGTGGCAAGGTCAGGCTAATGCAATAAAAAAACTTTAGCACCACACATTCAATCTTATAAACTACAATTTCAAAAACTTAACCTTAAAAACAAGGCAAAGTTGGGATTATTTTGTTGATTCGCCGCTTCAAAAATTAAGGTTATGTTAGATAAAAAAATAGCCATCATTACTGGTGGTGCATCAGGTATTGGCTTGGAAACAGCCAAGCACTTCGTTAAAAATGGCGCTGTTGTTGTAATTTGGGATGTTCAGGTTGAAAAAGGAAAAGATGCAGTTAAAATGTTGGAAGATGCAGGAGGAAAATCACATTTTATTGAAGTAAATACGGCTTTATATGCATCAGTAGAAAAAGCCGCTAAAGAAACCATTTCTTTATTTGAACGAATAGATATTCTAATAAATAATGCCGGAATAACCCGAGACGCAACTTTGGCTAAATTATCACCCGAAGATTGGCAAAAGGTGATAGACGTAAACCTTACAGGTGTATTTAATTGTACGAAAGCAGTATCATCTTATATGGTTGAAAAAGGGTATGGCCGCATCATCAATACTTCGTCAGTTGTTGCATTGTACGGCAATTATGGTCAAAGCAACTATGTAGCTGCAAAAAGCGCATTAATTGGCGTAACAAAAGTTTGGGCCAGAGAACTTGGTAAAAAAGGAATTACTGTAAATGCAGTAGCTCCGGGATTTATAGCTACCGAAATGATTACTACTGTTCCTGAAAAAGTAATTAATAATATTATCGAGCGTACACCTGTGCAACGATTAGGAAAACCAGAGGACATTGCACATGCATACGTATTTTTGTCATCAGGGCAAGCATCCTTTATAAACGGACACTGTTTGAGCGTTGATGGAGGAATTACCCTTTAAGGTATGCGAGTTCTGAATCTTCGAACATCGTAAGCAGAAAAAATACCTAATACATCCTTACCCACAATATTAGAAGGTAAATTTGCAGGGGGCGTACCAAACGGTCCGCCTCCATTATCTCTATTATTTAATGCATTTATGAATTTAAAAGTATTTTCATCAATAGAGCGAAAAATAAGTAAACTGGTATCCCCTGATTCTAACCTTAAAAATGGAATTTCAAATTCGAAAGTTCTATTTAATACACTGTTTTTGTTGTCGAACAATACCCTAAAATCAAAAAAGGAATCAATACCATTTTCTACTTCCGGGCTATTAAACCCAAAACGAACGTAGGTATATTTAACCGGCTGACGTGAATCGAATCCTATATACTTAACTGTATAACCGGATTCTAAGATAGCTTCTTCATTTTTAAAAACCGGGATAATGGTATCAATTCTGAAGAGCGGTTCTAAAACACTTGCCGAAGTATATGTATTACCTTCATGCTGTATATTTAAATTATATAACGTTCCGGTAACTCCGGTGTATCCTTTTGCCGGTCGGTAGATGCCAAGTGTATCATGCAAAAAATTAACTCCATTA
The DNA here is from genome assembly GCA_025454975.1 of Bacteroidia bacterium. Lineage (GTDB taxonomy): Bacteria > Bacteroidota > Bacteroidia > UKL13-3 > UKL13-3 > UBA6183. The sequence goes on along the minus strand of JALONK010000011.1, from coordinate 44,167 downwards.
ACGGTTACTTGAGCGTTAGTAACTAATGGTGTTGCTGAAGTATTATCAAAATAAGGTAATGACTTAGTTAAGCGAACAAAAGAGCTGTCGGTTTCTGTTGATATTTGCCCCTCAACAACCAGTTTAACTGTATTTGGAGGTAAATCAACATCAATTACCTGTTCACATGATGATAAGATAACAACAGCGAATAAAATATATAATAATTGTTTCATTGTTACGCTTGATTAAAATTTAAAATTGTAAGTCACAGAAGGCACCATTCTAAACAAGTAGGTTTTTACCGCTTCATTTTTTCCGGTATCAGGATTAGTCCTGAAGTCGATGCTGTAAGGATTTCTTCTACCATACAGGTTATAAATAGAGAATACCCAATTGCTTTCATTCTTATATACTTTACCCGGAATAATTTTCCTGTTAAGTGTTAAGCTAACATCAAACCTATGATAAGCGGGAATACGAGCACTATTACGTTTGCCATATTCAACAACCCGTTGATTTTCGAATTCATAATATCCTAGGGCCGGGGTATATGTATCGCCTGTGGCGTAAATAAAATTACCCGACACTGAAACTCTTTTACTTAGGTCATGTGAAAGTACTGCAGTAATATAATGTCGTCTGTCGAACCTGAAATTATACCACTCATTATTATTTACTCCATTAGCTTTTCGTTCAGAACGTGATAAGGTATAACTAACCCAACCGGTGGTATTACCGCGCTGTTTACGTAATAAAAACTCTAACCCATACGACCTGCCTTTACCTACGGTTACATTTGATTCAACTGCTTCATTAAACTGAACATCAGCATCATCAATTAACTCAACAGTATTTTGCATCCATTTGTAATATCCTTCAACAGAAATTTCTATTTGATTATCCATTAAATTTTTAAAATAACCTAAAGCTACTTGATCAGCAATTTGCGGCTTAATGTATTTATCACTTGGGGTCCAAAACTCTTGACCTGTGCTGGCCAATGTTGGCTGAATCAAATGCATATATTGAAACATTCGGTTATAAGAAGCCTTAACAGATGTTTTCGAATTAAGCACGTAAGTTACTGCAGCACGCGGTTCGAAACCTGTGAAAGTATTATAGATATCGCCACTACCATAATTTATAGTATCAAGTATAGTAGATGGCTTTAAAATTCCATTATTTAATGCGTTAGGTTCATTGCCCAAGTAATTAAATGAACGTCCCTTACCAATATTTTGGAATACTGAGAATCTTGCTCCATACTCAACACTTAATCTTGTAGTTATTTTACTGTTATGTGATGCATAAACTGCATAATCCAAAGCTCTTTTCTCTGGAAGTTTATCGGCTAAAATAATTGACTCTGAGTTAATAGGTTTTATTTCGCCGGGTTCAAATGTATGGTGAGTAAATACCCCGCCGAATTTGATGGCATTTTTAGGATTTATATAATAATTAAAATCTTGTTTAAAGGTATAATCCGTAATATTATTGGTTCTTGTAAAGTTTAGGTTACGAGCAACATTTAAATCAAAATTATAGTTGTAACGGCTAAATATTAAACTAGTATTGGAGAATAATTTTGGGTTAAATATATGATTCCACCTAGTGGTAAAAGTTTGATTACCCCAGCCTAATCCGAAAAGACGTCCTGTACCTAATACATCACGACCAAAATATCCTGAAATGAAAATTTTATCCTTACTACTCAACGTAAAGTTAGCTTTCATATTCACATCATAGAAGTATGCTGTTACATCTTTAGTTTGAGAACTCAACGGAAAGAACACATCAAAATAACTTCTGCGTGCCGAAACCATAAATGAACTTTTATCTTTTTGTATAGGTCCTTCCAAGGTTAATCGAGATGACAGTATTCCAATACCACCTTGAGCGGTAAATTTTTTAGCATTACCATCACGCATACGAACATCTAAAACAGAGGCAAGTCTTCCGCCATAATTAGCAGGAATTCCTCCTTTATAAATTTCAAAATCTTTGATGGCATCACCATTGAATACCGAGAAAAATCCGACCACATGCGTTGGATTATATACAACAGCCTCATCAAGTTGAACCAAGTTATGATCTACATTACCGCCACGAACTATAAATAAAGTGTTTCCATCACCTGCTGCCTGAATTCCGGGAAGTAACTGAATGGCTTTAATAATGTCAACTTCACCTAACAAAATCGGAATTTTCTTCACTTCTTTGATATCCATTTTTACCACACTCATTTTTGTAGATTCAACGTTAGTTGCATCAGCCTTATCTGTAGTAATCACGGCTTCTTTTAAGGTTCTTTTATCCTCAGTTAATTCAACATTTAAAGTTATGTTTCCACCTTTTAAGTTAACAGGAATTGTTTTCACTGAAAACCCTACATAAGAAAACGTTAGATTATAAGCTCCGTCAGGTAAACTAAGCGAATAAAATCCATAAACATTAGATGAAGTTCCTGTGTTTAACTCTTTTACTAAAATAGTAACACCAATTAGTTCTTCGCCCGTTGCAGCGTCTTTTACATAGCCGCTGATGCTATGTTTTGTATTTTGAGCGGAGGTAAAAAGCGGCAAGGTAGCCGATAAGGTAATGATAATTAACCAAACAATTCTTTTCATGCGGTGCGAATGTAATGTAGCCACCACTAAATTGTTAGACAATTAGATAAACGGCTCAAAAATATAGGTGAATGGCTTTCTAAAAATTTCTTAACTAAATACTACCATTCCATTTACGAATAAACCATTCTACTGATAATATCAGCAGTATAAAGGCAAACAGCCATTTGAAATCAATCCAGTTTTTTAAGGTTTCTTTTTCATAAATAACTGGCTTAATGGCTTCATTATTTTTCATGTCTTTAATTAATTCATCCACTTTATTTGGATAAAACATCTTACCATTACCTGATTCGGCAATATTTTTTAATAACTGATGATTAGCTTTTGTTTGTATGAATTCAGTTTGGCGAGGTTTAACTACAAATCGTCCTTCAGCAAAAAGTTTATTATTGGGAAATTTTGCCTGAGCCTTGTATTGATATACGCCTGATGGTAGGGCTGCAGCCTGCAATTGATAAGTACCTTGGTTGGGACTAAAGGTATAGTTATACTTTTGACCGGTGGAATTGATTAATTCAATTTCCACTTCTGCGTTTGGAATTAACTGATATGTTTCGTTATACACTTCGGCCTGCATGATTAGTTCAGCTCCTTCATCCATTTGTTTATCTGCTGTTATTCTAAATCGGCTTACTTCTTTTTTACCGGCCAAAAACTGGACTGCGCCACTCATAATTTTCGAAGTAGTAGCACCTTCGTTATTTGCCAAATCGCTTAAACTCCATTTCCAAAAACCTTCTCCACAAATAAAACCAATTCGAGTTTGCTCGTCATAGTTAAAAAATATTAATGGATAAGCAGTTTTGATATAACCAATTTGCTGATTAAATAATATTTCAGCCTTACCTTTTATTTGATAGTTTCCATAAGGCGCCATCAATGGTGGAAATTTTTTAATCATATCTAAATCCGATTCACTCAAACTAAATAATGAAAATGGCTGTTGAACTGTTGGTAAAACCTCATTCATACTTCCTCTATATCCACTAACTTGTAATAAAGGTTCGGCTTGCAACAGATAAGAAATATTGGTTTGTGCACCTAATACATATAACAACGGTACTTTACTTTCTTTTAACTGTTTTATGATATTAAGTCCTTCCCCATTTAAGCCCGGTATTTGGTGCAACAATACCAGGTTATATTTATTCCATTGTTGAGGTAATGGTGTACGATTTAAGATAAAAATATCAACGTCATAATTTTTATTTGATGAGATGGTACGAGCGTAAGCGCCTATATCGGGATGCGGTGTATAGGCCATTATTGCAATTTTTTGTTTACCATCAATTACATTAATAAACAACTCGAACTTATTATTAGCAGTGCTTACCTCAGCATTTACAGGAGTAACAGTAACAATGATATGCTGGGTTCCACCTTCAGTTGCGGTTAGGTTAGTTTTAAGTGTTGAAAAGAAGTTATCAGACCATTTAATATTGTTTTGATAAACCTGCTTACCATTTTGGGTAATGTTAAGCATAGACGATGTTCCTGCTGCTGCAAAAGATGCAATATCTATTTCTAAAGGGAATGCATTGCCTTTATAAACAACTTGATTTGTTCTTACTTGTTTTACCAATACATCTTTTCTCTGCAGGGTATCACCTAACGCAATGGTGTACACGGGAGCCTTGATCGAAGCTGCATCATTAGATGGGTTTTCACCTTGGTTATAAATACCATCAGACATCAATACGATTGCGCCCACGTTATTATTGTCAAATTCGTCGGAAGTACCGGTAAATACCTGTTGTAAGTTGGTTATTCGGTCATTAAAATTTGCTTCAGTTGCGGGTCGGAATTTGTCGCCTGCCAAATAAGGCAACACTTGATAATCCTCATCAAACGATTGTTTAAATTTATTAATGGTTTCTTGATGCCAGGCTGCGAGTTTGTTTTTATCCGTTCCAAATGGTATAGAACTTGAGTTATCAGTAACAATTAATATTACAGGCTTTTCCGTTAGCTGTGAAATCCATTTTAATAATGGTCCTAATAACAAAAATGAAATAAGCGCAAGAGTAATAAATCGCAAGGTTAAGAGTGTGGCCTGTAACCAGTTTTTCGATTTGCCTTCTAAAGCAAGCGGGTTGTTTCGGTATAAAAACCAAGAACCTACACCTGCAAACAGCAAACAGAAAAGAAGCATCCACAAGGGATATTCAGTAATAAGCCTCACGATAATAACGTAATAGTTAAGGTTTAACGAATAAAAAAGATAAAAGTTATTATGGCATTACCATTCCACCGTCAACACAAATGGTTTGTCCGGTAACATAAGCAGATAAATCAGAGGCGAGATAAACCACTGTATTAGCAACATCAACCGGAGATCCACCTCTTTTTAATGGTATACCTTTTACCCACTCTGCTCTCACATCCTCGGCAAGCGCTTCAGTCATTTCAGTTTCAATAAAACCGGGAGCAATAGCATTACAGCGAATATTGCGAGAGCCAAGCTCTTTAGCAACTGATTTGGTTAAACCTATCATTCCGGCTTTTGAGGCAGCATAATTTGCTTGTCCGGCGTTACCTGTAATTCCAACCACCGAAGTGATATTAATAATGGAACCGTTTCTGGCTTTCATCATCGGGCGTTGTGCGGCTTTAATTAATGCAAATGCTGATTTTAGGTTTGTATCCATTACTTCATCCCACATTTGCTCATTCATGCGCATTAATAAATTATCTCGTGTTATTCCTGCATTATTAACCAATATATCAATGGTTCCAAACGACTTAACAACCTCATCTATTATGCGCTCACCTTCAGTAAATTCGGCTGCATTACTTTGGTATCCTATGGCTTTAATTCCCATAGCGTTTAACTCATCTTCAAATAGTTTTGCTTTTTCTACTGAACTCACAAAAGTAAAAGCTATGTTAGCCCCTTCTGCTGCTAATCGTAGTGCAATACCCTTTCCTATTCCTCTGGTTGCGCCTGTAACTAATGCTGTTTTTCCTGATAATAATCCCATAACGTCAATTATTAAATTTGTTGTAAATCTATGTGCAAACAATCGTTTACGCAAATATTCTTTAGGAAATCAATTATTATATGATAGTTAAACATTATGTAGAGTTAACCATAAGTTATTTCAAGTTGTAAGCGATGAAGTAGTAACTTTGTGGCATGAACTTGTTTTCTTTTCAAGAAATTATTACCAGCACTCTAACCTTATTTGCCATGATTGATATACTGGGTGCTATTCCGATAATCTTATCAATAAGGCAAAAAGTTAAACATATTGAATCAGAAAAAGCAACATTGGCAGCGGGCTTTTTAATGGTGATATTCCTTTTCATAGGCGAAAACCTTTTAAACTTATTTGGGATTGATGTGTCGTCATTTGCGGTAGCAGGTTCAATTGTCATTTTTATCATTGCATTAGAAATGATTTTAGGTATTGATATTTTCAGAACCGACCCTGATGAAAAATCAGGAAGTATAATACCTATTGCTTTTCCCATTATTGCGGGAAGTGGAACACTCACTACCATTATTTCACTAAAGGCTGTTTATCAGATCCAGAACATTCTTATCGGGGTAGTATTAAATTTAGTTATTGTTTACACCGTTTTAAAATCAACCAAACACATTGAACGGGTGTTGGGTAAATCAGGATTAATCTTAGTGCGAAAATTCTTCGGCATCGTATTATTGGCGATAGCTGAAAAACTATTCAAAACCAATATTTAAGGTTGACTTGCTTTTAGCGCTGATTCAGGTATTTGTTGCTCCCAAAGTATTTTGCCCTCAGCACTTAAACAAGTGATAGTAAGCAATCGTTTTCCTCTCGCCCCTGTTATTGACAATGCACAAAAGTTATTTTCCATTACTAGTGTTCCATCTACGCGCATTGGGTTTTTAAATTCTGCACTTTTTGAAATATCGCTCGCCTTACTGCTTATAGCACTGCTAGTTAAATCATAAGGAGCATATCCTAATTCAGCAACCAATGCCGTGTTTTTTAATAATTCGGTATGATGCCTGTCTCCTGTTAAAAAAATCACTCCGCTAACTTTTTGTTTGGTTATAAAGTTTAATATTCGTTCACGTTCCTTTTTATAAAAGTTATAGCTTTCTTTATCTGTATATTCATTTAAAAACTGTCCGCCTATGGCAATAAATTTAAAAGTAGCCCTACTGTACGATAATGCATTGCATAGCCATCTAAACTGTTCTTCCCCTAATTGGGTTTTATCCGGGAACAACGAATCATTTAAAAACTGATAATCACGAAAGAAACGATCATCTAACAAAAAAAAGTCGGCATCGGCAAAAGAAAACTGCGAATAAATTCCTTCTTTTCCATTGCCATAAGTTTTGTTAGCCCAATATGATTTAAACAAGTTAAGGGTCGAGTATTTTAATGGATACGACAAACATGCATCATTACTACCATAATCATGATCATCCCAAATTGCATAATGATTTTTTGAGGCGAGTAAAGGCTGAAGGGGTTTATAAGATCGGGTATGAAAATAGCGATACGCCAAACCACTTTCACTGCCGTAATCAGCTTCACGGGTATAAACATTATCACCAAGCCACAACATAAATGCAGCTTTATAATCAGCCATTTGTGATAAAATATTTGATTGTTGACCATAAGGCTTTCCGGGGCGATCGTAAGCTGAATCGTTTACGTATAAACAACTACCGGTTATAAATGTAAAATCAGGAGCATTGGTTCGCCATTCCCAAAGTGGCTTTGTTGCAAACCTTAAAGGATAAGGAAAAGAAATAGCTTTTTTATTAAGTTCAATTCGATAACCGTATGTGGCTCCCATATGCAATTGAGTAAGGATAAAATGATGCTCACTAGTAACATTAGGATTAACTAATTTAGTTTGTGATAAATGTTTATGAGTTGAATTACTGTCTGCCAGTAGCCAATATACTAGTTTAACAGAAGATGCATTTTTCGTTTGCAACCAGATTACTGTTTCTTTATGCTCGATATAACCGGGCATTGGACCGGCTGTGAGTTCAGGTTTTTGAGCGAATACAACCCGAATAAAAAGTATTTGAAAACAAAAAAGAAGAATAAACCTTAGCATGATTTTTATCACTTGAATAATTACAAAGGTGTTAAACCGATTGTTAAATTACAGTATTAATTTATTACGAAATTGATTTTCAGTAAAATAAATTCAATAATAAAATTTACCTGTAGTCAAAATCTAAATCGTGAAAAAATTTGTTGATAATCATGATAAATCATTTATATTTCACGAAATTTGCCATCTTCTAAAAAGTAAAGGAGTAACATCCCGCAATGAGACAATTAAAAATAAGTAAACAATTTACCAATCGTGAGAGTAAATCGCTAGACAAGTATCTGAACGAAATCAGCAAGGTTCCAATGATAGACGCCCAAGAGGAAGTGGAACTTGCACGCAGAATCCGCGAAGGAGATCAGGTAGCGTTAGAGCGTTTGGTAAATGCAAATCTTCGTTTTGTGGTATCGGTATCTAAACAATATCAAAACCAGGGATTAACGTTAGGAGACTTAATCAACGAAGGAAACTTAGGACTTATTAAAGCTGCCAAACGCTTCGATGAAACAAGGGGTTTCAAATTTATATCGTATGCGGTTTGGTGGATTCGCCAATCAATTTTACAGGCTTTAGCCGACCAATCAAGAATTGTTCGTTTACCTTTAAATAAAGTAGGCTCTATTGGTAGGATTGGAAGTGTTGCAGCAAAGTTGGAGCAACGTTTAGAGCGTGAGCCAACTGTTGAAGAAATTGCTGTTGAAATGGACCTTCCACTTCAAGAGGTAGAGAATGCTTTACGTTCAACCGGAAGACACTTATCAATTGATGCTCCATTAACAGAAGGAGAAGACAATACTTTATTAGGTATTTTAGACAACAATGATGAGCCACGTCCGGATGTACAGTTAATCAACGAATCATTACAAAAAGAAATCAACCGTGTAATATCTACATTAAGCGAAAAAGAGCGAGATGTACTAAAATATTATTATGGGTTAGATGGTGGTCCGGCTCACACCTTAGAAGACATTAGTGAAAAAATTGGACTAACGCGTGAACGTGTTCGCCAAATAAAAGAAAAAGCACTGCGCCGTTTGCGTAAATCAAGTAAAAGTAAAATACTTAAGGCTTATTTAGGGTAAACTGCGGTCGTTATGTCTGCATTTAAAACATCTGTCGGTTCACTTGACAGATGTTTTTTATTTTCAAAAGTTTGTAATCAAATAGGTTCGTTTTTTGTTAAATTAAGGTATGCAAAATCAATTCAGGCCCGTTGGCTTTAATATACTTCCTCCGGTTGTGAAAAATATAATCATCATCAATGGTTTATTGTTCTTTATAACCTTGGTTTTAAATGATAGGTTCGGCATTTCACTTACCGAAAAATTAGCCTTGTTCTATCCTGAATCAAGTTATTTCAGACCCTATCAACTAATTACGCACTTGTTTATGCATGCCGGATGGACACATTTAATTTTTAATATGTTCAGCTTATGGATGTTTGGTAGTGTATTAGAAAATTATTGGGGCCCTAAACGCTTTTTTATATTTTATTTTACCACGGGCTTAGGAGCGGCAGCAATACATATTGGCTTTAATGCCTATGAAATCATGCAAATAAAAGAGGTAATAAATAGTTACATATCTCAGCCAAGTTTTCAGACTTTTAATTCTATTCAATCTATTGACTCGAGGTTGATTAACAATGAGCAGTTCGGCCAATTTTTGAAAGCATGGAGTCAGGACCAAAGTAATTTTAATTTTATACGTTACAGTATAGAAATAGCCGAAGCCATCTTGCAGGGGAAAATGAACCAACCAACAGTTGGTGCCAGCGGTGCCGTATTTGGTTTATTATTAGGATTCGGTATGTTATTTCCAAATACCGTGTTGTTCTTATTGTTTATTCCATTCCCCATTAAGGCCAAGTACTTTGTATTATTATACGGGGCAATTGAATTATATTTGGGTGTTTCAAATAACCCGGCTGATAATGTAGCCCACTTTGCACATCTTGGCGGAATGTTGTTTGGTTTTTTTCTGATTAAATTTTGGAATAAAACAAATAGAAATACGTTTTATTAAATATTATTTACATATGAACCTATTTCAAGAATTTAAGCAAAACTATTTGTACAGCAGTAATGCAGTAAATAAAATTATTGGTATAAATGTATTAGTGTATTTGTTTTTTGCATTACTTGGTGTTGTTTCATTTTTATTAAATATCACGAATATTGCCGACCAAATAAGTTATTGGTTTACGCTACCGGCAACATTAAAGGTTTTTATCACTAAACCGTGGAGTATTATTACATACATGTTTATGCATAGTGGATTCTTTCATTTGCTATTTAACATGTTATGGTTTTATTGGATTGGCAATATTTTACATGAATATTTAGGAAGCAAACGCGTTATTTATGCTTATGTGCTGGGAGGTATTTTTGGTGGATTATTTTATATGTTATCCTACAATATATTTCCTGTTTTTGAAACCATTCGGCTAACATCTAGCGCTGTTGGTGCTTCTGCTGGTGTTTTAAGTGTTATTGTTGCTACTGCTACTTTATTACCTAATTATGAAATACAATTATTATTAATAGGAAATGTTAAGCTAAAATGGTTGGCATTAGTTATTATTATAATTGATCTTATTTCTATCCCAACAGGAAATAGTGGCGGGCATATTGCTCATATTGCAGGTGGAATGTTTGGTTTATTTTACATCAGATCGTTATATAAAAATATTAATATAAATCCGCAATTTACTAAGCTAACATCCATGTTCAGTAAAAAAAGTAACTTAAAAGTAATACATAAAGGTAGTGGAAGCTCGAATACAACAAACAAACCTAGCGAAGAAGAAATAAATAAAATCCTAGATAAAATTACCCAATCAGGATATGATAGTTTAACCGTAAAAGAAAAAAACATCTTGTTTAAAGCAAGTAAAGACTAGCCATGTTTATTGTAAACCGAATTGTTTTTTTAATCAACAGTATATTTATTTTAGCCTTATTGGCTTCATATTTAGCTCCATTTATCAGCCCGGATTTGTTTTGGCCATTTGCATTCTTAGGGCTTACTTTTCCATTACTGCTTATCATCAATTTTATATTTATAATTTACTGGTTGGCCTTTTTTAATATGCGCTTTTTGTTTTCATTGGCAGCTATTGTAATTGGATGGTCGCACATCACCGAATTTGTTCAATTAAACGCAAAAAAATCGCCGGAAAGAAAGCCACATTCCTTGTCAGTTATAAGCTTTAATGCACGTTACTTTGGCATTATGGATAATGTAGCATCTCAAGAGGAGGAACTATTTGCCGAAAAGTTAAATAAGCTGGATGCTGATGTTATTTGTATGCAAGAAATGTTTGTGAATACAGATGATAAGAATAGCACTCTTCATCAATCCTTCAAGAAAAAATTTATATCTTTTCATAAAGCGAATATTAAAGTGAAGGGCGACAAATGGTATTGTGATAATATGGGAATTTTGAGCAAGTATCCCATCATTAACAAAGGCGTTATTGAAAAAAATCCGGAAAGCTATAATTACACCATTTTTGCAGATATATTATTTGACGGTGACACCATAAGGGTTATCAACACCCATTTACAATCTATTAAATTTGAAAAAAGAGATTACCAAGCTGTTGAACAATTAAAGGTAAACCAAAATCCTGAGGAGGTTGATGTTTACAAAAACATCATTTCAAAAATGAAATATGCCTACCTGTTGCGTGCCAAACAAACAGATAGCATTTCTGACTTCATCGCTCAATGTCCATATAAAATAATTGTTTGTGGTGATTTCAACGATTCACCGCTTTCATATGCCTATCGAACAATAAAGGGTGAAATGAAGGATGCATTTATAGAGGCAGGAAGTGGATTAGGAAGAACCTATGTTGGACGAATGCCAAGTTTTAGGATAGATTATATTTTTGGGCATCAACAATTTGAATTCTATAATTACTATGCTAAGGCTTTTGATTTCAGCGACCATAAACTGGTAAGTTGTATGATAAAAACGAAATAAGTTTAGCGTTTTAAACCATCTATACAGCATTTTAAACTGTAAACTTATTGATTATCATATTTGATGGCTTGATTATAAACAAAACTTTATTTTCCTTAAATTTTTTAACTTATGAAAACATACCTTACCCCAAGGGTTTGCATTATTGTTTTGTTTCTTGCCCTTGCTTTTAAAGGATATTCTCAAAGTCCGACCGCCCCTGCGTTAGGATTTAACGTATTTGTTGAGAAAGATGCACGCTTATCAACGAATGAAACAGAAGGTCCGGTTGCTATTGGCCGTGATTTAATACTTAATGGCTCATATCAAGTAGCAACAAATAATGCAGGTAATTTTATGTCGGGCAATGTTAGGATTGGTTTATTAGTAGGTGGTAAGGTTAATTATTTTTCAGCCGGCACTCTTCAATTAAATCAAAACAGTTATATAAAAATTGGTGACAGCACTGGGTCAAGGGTATGGTACCGAGATTTAAATGGAGCTGCATCACCTATAAGGGTAACAAACGGCTCAAATTATAACAGCAATCCTCACATTCAGCTACAGGCGAATGCTGTTAATCTTGGTGTAAGTGCTACCAATAATCCTGTATTTCAATCCGGATTAATTTCATTTAGTCAGGCATTCACCATTTTAAAAACAAACTCATTACGAATGAGTGTTTGCAATAACAATGCACAATTAACTACTCCTAATGGTCAACCCATATCTAATAACAACTTACCAAACCAAGTTAAAATTAATTTGAACAACGGTATAAATGTGTTAAACATAAATGGGGCTGAAATGAACAGGGTGCAAGTATTAACTTACAACCAACATCCTAATGCTAACAGAATATTAGTAATTAATGTAAATGCACCCGGCAATTTTACTTGGAATGTTTGGAATCAAGCAGGAATAGGTTTTTCACAATGTCCATTTATTATTTATAATTTCTACAACACAACAATCTTAAATATAGCAGGCAACAGCACAGTAGAAGGAACGCTATTTGCGCCATTTGCTGATGTAACAAAAACAGTAAATCAATCCAATATTGAAGGACAAGTTATTGCTCAATCATTTTTTCATTCGGGGGGTGAGGTGCATTACGCAGTATTTTCGCCAAGCGTTCCGGGATGTGCGGCTCCGGCCAGTGCCACTTTCACCACAAATAAAAGTACACAATGCATAAATGATAATAGGTTTCAATTTACATCAACAGCTACGGGTACAGCTCCGATAACATATTTTTGGGACTTCGGAGATGGTACAACCTCAACTGTATCAAATCCTGTGAAAATATATAACCACATAGGCACTTACACAGTTAAACATAGAGTAAACACTTTAGGTGGAATGGATAGCACAACACAAACAGTAACCGTAGCTCCTCGCCCTACTATTGGATTTACCGTAAATGATAGCATGCAATCACTGCAAAACAATCTTTTCATTTTTACTACTACAACTCCAGTACAAAATTATAGTTACGAATGGAGGTATGGTGATGGCAGTACGTATGGAACCACAGTGAATACAACTAAAACGTATCAAGCAGCAGGTCCTTATTTTGTTTGCCAAATAGTTACGAATCCTCAAGGTTGCGTAGATACCGCTGTAACTTGGGTAGTAGTAACCTCCGACAGTTGTGGATCAGGAAACGGTGGAGGCATTGAAAGTGAAAGTTTAGGAGGTTTAGTTGGTTTAAGAGAGTTTAATAGAATAAAAAACAGCTTGAACAAACCTATTGATTATTCATCAACGCCGGTTTTTGTGCAACATGATATGGGTAACTTAAATAAAACAGGGGTACTCACGTTACAAGACATGTTTCCGGTAACACTAGAGCAAGGTGATGTAACAAGAATAACCTCACCTACTGACTTGGTAAATATTACCTCTGCACTAGAAGTATTATCTGTAGACTATACCAGAAATAATAAAGCTAAGGCTGTTGTATTAGGCATAAAAACAAAGAACAAGGCATACAGCCATACAAAATATATTTGCGACCGTTTACGCGGAGGTGAATTAATACAAATAGACAGTGTAACCATTAGAGGTTATAAATTTATCAGATATGTATTAAAGCAGGAAAATGGGAATCTTGAATTTGGAACATCATTCGTTATTAGTTCAAACCTGAATCGGGCCGGTTATAATTTACAAACCAATTGGTTGCTGGCTGAAATGATGGAAGATGATTCATTATATAATTTTCAGGTTTGGGCAACAGAGCCTGCTTATACAAACAAGTTGGTGAGTGATATTATTGAAAGGGTTGAAGTAAACCAACCCGTTACACAGTTAAATACAGTAACCATTCCTCAGTTATATGTTACTAAAGGATATCGTCGCGGAGGTAAATTAGTATTGCATTTTAGAAATACAGGCTCTACCATAACAACAGAAATGGCAATTGAAGAACGTTTACATGAGCAAGCAAATTTATTGCAGCGCAGTCAAACAGTTACAATTGAAAATACAGCAGATAAGGAAGTTGAGATTGTGGTGAATGATGGCTACGAATACAGCATTAACATGCTAGAAGGAGCAAAAACTCAAGATGTGGTTTACTTAGCAGATGGAAATTGGGGATTAGATTATGACAGAAACTATACCTTGGTTACAAATTACACCACTTCAAACGAACCAAGCAGGGTTTATCGAACTAACGAACTTTCTGTTTATCGTTATGCGTCAGTATCTGCAATTAGTGACGATTATGTGATGCTGTTCAAAGGTATACGTCAAGGTAATACATTAGCTGATTTAAGAAGTTATTCTCATGTTACATTTTATGCAAGGGGTAATGGAAAGTTAATGGTTACCTTACCGAAAGATAGTATAAGCAGATGGAGACAGCAATATTATATCACGGTTGACTTAAGTTCGGCAGGTATGGTTTATACGATACCGTTCACAGATTTCAAATCAGATTCTATTGAAGCTGCATTCGTTCCAAATGACATCAGAATGATCATGTTCTCGAGAGGATATCAAGGACCAACAGCACCGGAAAATATGGAAGTTGCGGTAGGAAACGTAGCATTTATTCCTCAATCAACTGCATTATCAAAAACGGTTGATTTAAATCCGAATGGAATTATGCTTTTACCAAATCCAAACAATGGTCGTTTTGAGCTTTCGTTTACAACTAAAAAATCATCCGAGATTACCATAAAAGTATTAGATATTCTTGGAAGGGTTGTATATACTCAAATGAGCACGACCATAAATGGAATTAATGTTATTCCTGTTAACATGCAGCAATCTATACAACAATCAGGAGTATATTTTGTAAGTGTTGAACAACAGAACACAGTTATTGGAACTCGTAAAGTTTTAATTGAATAAGAAATTATCCCCTAAACCATCAATACACTAAGCGGCTGTTTTTTAAAACAGTCGCTTTTTTATTTTATTTCGCTACCATTAATAATCACTTTAGCAATGGTGTTATTTCCAAAGCGATAAGGTAAATATGCTAACGATGGCATTGCTTCAGTAATGATAACATTACCCACCTTACCAACAGTTATACTGCCATGAGTATCGCTTAATTCGAGGGCTGCGGCTGCATTTATCGTAGCAGCATTAATGGCCTCTTCAGGAGTAAGTTTCATTTGCGTACAAGCTAATGAAATCACAAAACCCATTCGCCCATTCGGAGATGAACCGGGATTATAATCAGATGCTAAACAAACCGGCAAACCGGCATCAATCATTTTTCGAAGGGGAGCATAAGGAATACCTAGAAAAAACGAACAGTTTGGTAATGCAACAGGAATCGTTTCACTATTTAATAAGCATTCAATTTCCTCGTTGCCGGTATATTCGAGATGATCAACACTTATGGCATGATGTTTAACTGCAACTTGAACACCGCCGGTATAACCAAGCTCATTGCCATGAATTTTTGGTTTTAATCCATATAGTTTTGCCGCAATTAATAATTGTTCAGTTTCTTCAACGGAAAAAAAACCTTTGTCACAAAAAACATCCATATAAGTTGCCAATTGTTGTTCGGCTATTTGAGGCAACATTACATGAATTATTTCGTTGATATAACCTTGACGGTTTTGTTTGTATTTTGTAGGAAATGCATGCGCACCTAAAAAAGTAGCCTTCACAGTTATTGGAGACTCGTTGCTGATTCGTTTGATAACACGCAACATTTTAAGTTCATCGTCTACTGTTAAACCATAGCCGCTTTTTATTTCAATTGCTCCTGTACCAAACTTAATAACTTCATTTAATCTATGCATAGCTTGAGCGAAGAGTTCATCTTCACTCATTTCTTGTAATCGTTTGGCTGAATTTAATATCCCACCGCCGGCTTCAGCAATTTCTTCATAAGATTTACCTTTAATTCTCATCACAAATTCTTCTTCCCTACTTTTTGCAAATACAATATGTGTGTGAGAATCAACAAAGGCAGGAATCACGTAACCTTGATTTGCGTCAATCAACTTGCACTGATTATTTATTTCAGGTTTTGAGTTTTCGCTTCCAAAGCCTTTTATGTTACCATTTTCTATAAGAATCCACGCATTATCTAAACTTTCCAGCACAGCCATTTCTGCTCCTCGTTTGATTTTCGTGCTTGAGTTTTGGATAATTCCAAATATGGTTTTTATATTATGTATTAATGTTTGTTGCATGATCAATTTGTTTTTTCGAAATCGTAGGTTATATAATCTATAAAATCGTCAACTTTTATTTTAACACCAGTAATTTTGTTTTCTTTCACCACAAATGATGCAGTTTCAATTCCACAGGTAATGTCGGTATAATAGCACATAAATCTTTGTTCGGCAATGTACTCAAGTTTTCCTTTGTTATGAGGATGATTAGAAAAGTAAATGATAAGTTTTCCCTTTTCTAATTTAATCTCTATCTCACCATATAATTCATTTTTATATTTACCACAATACTCAGATGCAGGTAATGGCATTTGTTTTGCTGATTTAATTGAGTCTTCCAACAGTTTCAATTGATTCATTTTATACTGTTGTTGTGCATTTGAATTATTGAAATACAACTCACTTAAATTACGATAAGGCATGTTTAAATAAGCTTCAATTATTTGCTTACATAAAGCATCATATAAACTGTTTTGATCTGTATTTGTGTAAACAATAACACCCAGTTGCTCTTCCGGTATCAACTCGGTTTTTGTAACAAAACCATTTGCTCCCCCGCTGTGCTCAATAACTCGACGACCATGGTAGTCATATAACTGCCAGCCTAATCCGTAAGTTACAAAGTGCTTTGATTTAAACACCTTGCTATTCACATCATTTGCAATCATATTTGATTTTCTGGTTTCAAGAATTACGCTTTCGGGAACAAGTTGGAGGTTATTGTGCTTTCCATTTTGAAGTTGTAATAACAACCAATATTTCATATCGGCAACACATGAGAAAATTGCAGCACTTGCGCTCATATTTTCGATATTACACAAAGGAATAGGTTGTAGTTTTCCTTTGTAAATGGTGTGAGGGCTACAAGCGTTTTTATCAGTTAACATTTGCTGAAAACGTGTACCGGTTCTTGTCATTCCCATTGGCATAAACAATCTGGTGCTAAGAAAATCGTCCCATGTTGTATCAGTAACTTGTTTAATAATTTCGCCTGCCGTAACAAAGGCCGCATTATTGTAACCATATTTATACCTAAATGGATAAACAGGTTTTGTACGTTTTAATCCTTCTACTATTTGCATACGAGAAAGATTACTTCCCCAATTGAGAAAATCACCTTGAAAAGTTTGGGTCCCTAAACGATGACATAATAAATCACGAACGGTGCATAGGCTACCTGAAACACTATCATACAAGTTAAAATTTGGCAAATACTTTTTAACTTGATGTTCCAAACTTAATTTCTGTTCATGATGAAGCCAAGCTATTGCGGTTCCTGTAAATGCTTTTGAATTACTGGCAATTTGAAACAGTGTATATTCATCCACCGGACTTTTATCATGCATTTGTTTTACACCATAACCCTTTTCAACAATCACTTTACCATCCTTAACAATAGCAATTGCTAAACCTGGAATTTGCCAACGATTCATTTCTCGTGTAATGTATACATCTAATGAATCGGAAATGAAGGAAGGTGTTTGAGCATTTAACTTAAAAATGCATAAGCTTATACATATTAAAAAAAATGGTTTCAATAATTTCATTTTATATTACAAGATTAAATAAGTGTATCTAATACACCGTTTTTTAGAATAAATTAATCTCAAAATTAAATCTTTTTAGTCCTTAATTATTCATCTTTACTCAACATTCATTTTTTTTATTGTTAGCTTAAATAATCGGAAAAAAATAATTGTCTTAAAATTATTAAAATTGGATTAATTTTAAGGGTGATTATTAAAATTGCACATAAAAATTAACAATTTAGTTTTTCGTCAATCATTGACAATTATCAGTTCTTACAAATTCTAAAATTAATGATATGGTAAAATTTCTACAAACAATTGTTAAGATTACCTTTATACTAACGGTAATTGTAAGTGGTTTTAAGGCATCAGCACAAACCAATCATGCCTTAACCGCGACTGCAACACACAGTGGAGGTGGTAATCCGGCTTTGGGCTTTGGGCCTGCCAATTATAATGATGGCATCATTAACCCATTTAATTGTGCCCCTACTCCATGCGGTTGGGGATGGATAAACACAAATGCAAATATTGAATACACATGGGCAGCTCCTGTAACCTTTAATAAAATTGTATTTTATAAAGACAATAGGCCGTTTACTTCAGCAGTAATTGAAATTTGGAATGGGACATCTTATGTTGCTTTAAGTCCGAACCCATTTTTAAGTCCAATACCACAAGTTGATTCTATAACATTTGCTCTACCAATAACCACTACACGTTTACGCTTTAATAATGTACAAGGTACAAATCCTAATTTTAGAGAAATTCAAGTAATCCAATTGGCCTCAGGATCAAATAATGCAGCTACCTTGGCCATAGATACTCCATTAGCTTTTAGTACGGGTAGCAATTTATTTACTGCTCGAATAAGAAATTCAGGGACCAATCAAATAACCAGTGTCAATGTAAATTGGGAAGTGAATGGCGTAGCACAAACACCAATTAACTTTACCGGATTAATTGATACTTTAGGGGGAATTGGTAGTAATGTTCAAAGTATCCAATTAGGTAATTTCACTTTTGCTAATAACACTTTATATCGTGTAAAGGTATTTACATCGTTACCCAACAATACGCCAGACACTGTAAACATTGATGACACAGCTACTGCTATTTATAGATCGCCACTAAATGGAACATTCACAGTTGGACCCGGTGGAGATTTTATAACCATAAGCGAAGCAGCTCAAGCGGCTTCTAGATTTGGATTAAACGGACCTGTTACATTCACTTTAATTGGCACGAATTACAATACGGCCAACGGAGAAACATATCCTATTTCATTTGCAAATATTCCCGGGGCATCTTCAACCAATACAGTTACAATAAAGCCCGCTTCCGGTAATTCGCCATTAATTGAAGGTAATACAACCACAATGTTTGTATTGTCTGGAGCAAATTGGCTTATTGTAAATGGTAGTAATAGTGCAGCTAACACCAGAGACTTAACCATTAAGAACTATAATACAGCAGGAGTAATTTTCAATTTATCAAACGATGCACGAAATAATCAATTAATAAATATGAATTTGTTATCTGCAAATACCGGTACAGCTTCGGGAACTATTACCATTAGCGGGTCAACAGGCATTTCAGGTAATGATAATAACTTAATTCAAAACAATTATTTCGGTCGCTCAGCAGCGGGAGCTTTCGCTGTAGGTATCATTTCTACCGGACAATCAAATGTGGTACAAAATGATAATAATACTATTATTGGCAACGAGTTTAACAGCTTCACGTTTAACGGTATAAATGTTGCTGCCACAAATAATGGCAGCAATTGGTTAATTGCAAATAATATTTTTTATGATACTGCTTTAAACACTACACAGGTTGCTACTTGGTCGGCTATTAATTTTGTTCCAGGAACTAGTAGTAATTCAACAGGTAATCAAATCTTGAACAATATTATTGGAGGCAATAGTGCCTTAGCACTTGGTGGTGCATTAAACAATAATACAGCCATTGCCAGAACTGCAATTTTAGTGAGTACTGCGAATGGAACAGCCACTAGAGTTTATGGAAACCAAGTTAAAAACTGGGTATTGGGTAGCACAACCGCTACAGGCACCTTTACGGCAATTTCTGCTACCGCCGGAACATCAATCATAGACAGTAATTTGGTGGATAATATTTTAAGTTTAAACAATGCAGTGGTTATCGGTATAAACGCAAGTGCAGCTTCTGATTATACCATATCTAGAAATACTGTACAAAACATATCTGCCTATAATACCGGAACCACAAATGCAATTCGCGCAATATCTACCTCAGCAGGGTTAAATGTTTTAATTCAAAATAACACAGTTAAAAACTTAAAAACCAACTCCGGTAATACGGGCAGTACAACAGGTGCATCATTAATTGGTATTAATTCAGCCTCTACAAGTAATACCATTACAATTAGCGGCAATACTATTGGTACCTTTGCTGAACCATTAACAAATAATAATACAAGTGCAAATGCAGTTAGAATTACCGGCATTCTTAGCACATCAGGTATTTCAGTAATTGAAAATAACACCATTGATGGATTGTTTCAAGATAGCACTGCATGTTCAGCATTGGGTTCATCAACGCTTGCAGCAATTAACGGAATATTGGTTTCTTCATCAACTGCCGGACAAGTAATCAGAAACAATACTATAAGACATTTGTATCAACGTTCAAATCAAACCACACAAACAACTCAAATAAACGGTATATGCTATGCTAGTTCAGGTTTTACAACTATATCAGCCAATACAATTTATGGATTATTCTCAAGAAGTTCTAATACCAGTACAAGCACATCAAGCGCTATTAATGGAATTAACTTTTCCAGTAGTGGTGTGAGTTCAATTCTTAATAATTATATTGATTCAATTTCCCTTCAGAGTGTAACGATTAGCACATCACAAATTAATGGAATTGTGGTATCAGGTGCTGCAGGAAACAGGGTTGCAGGAAACCAGATTAAATCAATGTATAACAGATTTACCACAACGGCACCAGGTATATGTGGCATACAATACGTAAGTTCGGTAATAAATCAAGAATGTGATAGCAATATTATTTGGGGGTTGTATAATTTACATACAGCTACAACAGGAAGCATAATAGGTATAAGATATACATCCTCATCGGCAACATCAAGTAATGTATCTTTTTGTAACAGAAACTTCATACATAGTTTTGCAAGTGCCAGTACAACTGCTACCAATTTAATTGGTATAGATTTGTCAACAGCAGCAGCTACCACTGCCAACAACTTAATAAGACTTGGTATAGATACGGCCGGTGTTCCATTTAGCGGACCATTTGTTGTGTCAGGGATAAACAATACCCATAGCTCATCAACATTTGCAAGTAGAATTTTCCATAACACTGTTTATATAGATGGAGCTCCAACTTCGGGCACATCTATAACGGCTGCCTATCGTTCAAGCATAGGGTTTATTTCTTGGTCGGAAATTAGAAATAATATCTTTGTTAATCTGGTTCAAAATGCAGGTGGCACAGGTAATAACTTTGCCATCAACTATGGTAGTATACCATCAACGCCATTATTTACTTGCAATAACAATATTTATTGGGTTGGTTCAGGGTTGACAGGTAATTTTCTTGCCGGAGGATTCACGAACGTTGCAACATTATCAGGTAACAACAGTTTAAAAAGTGTATATGGACGTGATGTGAATAGCATACATGCAAATCCGAATTTAATTGCTCCAACAGGTGCAGCCGGAACAATCAATTTAAATTTACCATCTTCGAATCCGGCAGAAGGAATCGGAGGTGCAATAGTATTAGGCGGAGTAAGCAATGATTTTAACGGCACACAACGTTTATCGGCAACCCCGGTAGATATTGGTGCTTATGCATCGGCTACAAATACTTTAAGCTTTGACTCAGCAGCTCCCGAAATATCTTATACTGCTTTATTAAATACTGCTTCTATACAAAACAGAACAATCATTGCCACCATCAGAGACTTAAATAGTGGAATTGCCGCAGGAACTTTTGTCCCTAAATTATACTTTAATAAAAACAACGGTCAGTGGTTTACCACTAATGGTACTCAACAATCAGGAAATAGTAAAGAGGGCACTTGGGAGTTTACTATTGATTATAGTTTAATTGGTGGAGTTGTACCTAACGACATTATCAGGTACTTTGTTGCAGCACAAGACAGCTCGGGTAATTATAGTACATTACCAACTTATGGTATTGGTGCAGATATAACACAAATAACTACTCACACAACTCCTAATCAATATTCAATTTCAACACCAATAGCTACTTCAATAACAGTTGGGCCAACAGGTACTTATCCAAATTTAACAGGACCTACAGGCTTGTTTAATGCCATAAACAATAGTTTGTTACAGGGGAATACAGAAGTGTTATTAGAAGATGGTGCAACTATCGTTGAAAACGGTAATATTGGTTTAAACCAGTGGTTAGAATTTAATGGGGTAACAACAGGTAATTTTGGGTATACACTCACTATTCGTCCGGCCGGACTAAATCAAACCATTTTAGCAGGAACAGTTAATACAACCGATGGATTATTAAGACTAAATGGAGCAGATCGGGTTAGAATTCTTGGCTATGCAGTTGGAGGAAGTATTAATGATACGGACTTAATTATTAGAAACACATCCACATCACAGCCGGCATTAACCATTTTAAATGATGCAGTTAATATTTTTATTCAAGGAGTAATATTTGAATCAAATAATACTGGAACAGCGATAACATCAGGTGGAGCATTAAGAATTAGTCCAACCTCTGTAGTAACAGGTAACGACAATATTTATATAGGTAACTCGGTATTCAGAAAAACCCTTGGAACAACTAGTATTCCCGGCATTTTATTAGCAGCATCAGGAACAACCGGAGTAAATCGTGAGAATGATAATATATTAATAGAAAATTCAACCTTTTACGGCATGAATTTAAATTCTATTTGGTTTGCGACTGGTAATGGTAATAATATCAGAATTAAGAATAACACATTCTTCTATGATTCAACCAGTGTTCATACATTAACATCTACAGTTATCAATTTTACTCCCGGTGCAGTTTCAAACAACGATACTATTTCAGAAAACATAATTGGAGGAAGCGGATATGGATTAACAGGATTATGGAGAATAAATAACGCTCTTTCATTAACAGGTATAAGCGTAAGTTCGGGAACTAATACAGGAACATATATTTCAAATAACCGAATTGCAAATATTTTAATGAGCAACACCGGTTCTACCTCATTTACGGGAATATTAGTTAACACTAGTGGCGGTATAGCAACGATAGCAGGAAATTATATTGGTGATACTTTAAATCCAACATCAATCCAACACTTTGGAACATCAGGTACCTTATTAGGCATAAGTTGTCAAACCAATTCGGCAAGCATAATAAATAATAATATTGTTTCAGGAATAATTAATTCAGCAACTACAAGTAATACTACTGTTATTAACGGAATTAGAAGTTGGAATCAAACTGCCACGCTTCAAATTGCCAATAATTTAATTAGTAATCTGTTAGACTCAAGTTCTTCGGCAAGTACTTCTTCTTCTGCTGCAATGATTGGTATCAATGTATCAAGTTCAACAACAAGTATTGCAATAACCGGTAACACTATCCGAAATTTAGCCAATATTGTGACTGCAACTTCAACAATACAAACCTTAGGTATAGTTACCAATGCAGGGTTGGCTAACCTATCAAATAATGTGGTTGAAAGTATTCGTTCCAACGCTCAAAATACATCAACCACAACTAGCAGCGGCCTTATAGGCATTTGGAACGCCAGTACAACTCCGGGTCAGATAATTACGAATAACACTGTTAGATTCTTAAATTATACAACTTTAACACCTAATTCAACGCAACTTATCGGTATCATGCAATCAAGCGGTAGTGGTCACACCATTAATAATAACTTAGTACATAATTTGTTCTCTAATACCATTTCTTCAAATACTACAACATTATCAGGAATAATTGGAATCATGCATAATGGTTCCGGAAGTCAAATAACCATGAATGGCAATACTGTTTTTGGATTGGAAGGTGCAGGTTTAACAGGTAATACCAGTATTGTTGGTATGCTTTATCAAGGAACTACAACTAATGTATTAAATTCGGTAGCACGAAATTTTGTTCATAGCTTCAAACTTGCAACCATAGGAAATGGTCGCATGATTGGTATTCAGCAAAATTCAGGTTCGTTTACCAGATATAGCAACAATATGATTCGATTGGGTATTGACTCAGCTGGCACAGTAAACACCGGTAATTACGAAGTTTATGGATTTTTAAATGATGTATCAGGTAATTTTGAATATTACCATAACACTGTTTATTTAGGCGGAAATCCTACTTCGGGAGCTGCTATTACGGCTTGTATTCGATTAAATGGAACACCGACCGGAGTAAATATAAATGACTTAAGAAATAATGTATTTGTAAACGCTACTACTAATGGTGGAGCCGCAACCGGTAAACATTTTGCGATTAGGCTCGCTGCTTTCCCTGCCAGCAGCACCTCAGTTGTTTCTAATTATAACTTATTACTTGCTAATGGAACAGGAGGAATTATTGGTGGTACCAATACCTTAGATTTTGTTACACTTGGAGGATTATCCGGTTGGGCAAGAAATAGCGGATATGATTTACAAAGTGCTTCTACAAACCCGTTACTTATTGATCCTACAGGTAGTGCAGCCACTCTTGATTTACATTTACAAAATGCTAATCCATTGGAGGGTAGTGGTGATCAAAGTTTAATTGGTGTAGTAACGGTTGACTTCGACGGTAATACCAGGACAGGAATAGCAGGAATGGATGTTGGAGCTGATGCAGCTAATTTTACACTAGCCTCAGATGCCTTCCCTCCATCAATTACATACACTCCGGTAAATAATCAAGGAAACCTTATAGGACCCTTAACCATCTCGAATGTAAACATTAGAGATAATGTTGGAAGCCCTTTATTACCTGCACCAAATGCTCCAAGGATTTATTACAAAAAAGGAACATTAGGTACTTGGGTTAGTAATCAAGCATCTAGTGCAACAGGTACACCAACAAATGCAAATTACACCTTCGAAATTTTCTACGGGTCATTTGGTGGTGTTACTACAGGAGATACTATCTATTATTATATTGCAGCAGAGGATAGTGCTGGTGGAAATCTTACCTCACAAAGACCTTTAGCTATTGGATTAAATATAAACTCAATCAGCAATGAACCGGCAACTACTGATTTCTATACACTTCTTCCTACTATTCCGGCTGGCAGCAAATTTTATGTAGGAAACGGACAACCATATTCAACTTTAACCGGAACGGGAGGATTATTTGAGTTTTTAAATAATAATACACTTGGCGGTTCGGTTACTGCAGTAATTACCAGTAACATTGTTGAACCGGGAACAGTAGGTTTAAATCAATTAGGTGAAGATGGAGTAGGTGCAGGTAGCTATACTATCACAATAAGACCTGACTCTTCTGCAACTTCTTCAAGAATAATATCAGGAAATAGCAACAGTGGATTAATACGATTAAATGGAGCCGACAGAATAAAAATTATTGGTATTCCTGATCAAAGCACTAATAATAACTTAAATCTATTAACAATAAGAAGCAGTTCAACCATTTCACCTGCTGTTTTATTTACAAATGGTTCAACCCAATGCAGGCTTCATAATTTAACAATTGAATCGGCGAATTTAACTACTCCACTTGGAATAAATGGCGGTGTAATATCATTTGCAAGTTCAACTGTTGCTCCAATAGGAAACAGTCAAGATAGTATTACAAATTGTACCATCAGAAATGATCAATCATTAACATTTCCTAATGGAGTTCCGGCAAGTTTGATTAGCAGCTTCCATAGTGGAACCATATTAAATTCAAATAATGTAATTACAGGTTGTAATTTCTTAAATGCTTCATCGGTTTATTTAAATGTTGATGCCGGTTCGGGTAATGGCTGGATAGTTACAAACAACAGTTTTTATAACACCTTACCTATTATCACAGCTAATCCGGTTGTGGTTCGATTTAACGGTGCTGCAGTATCTGATGGACATACAATTAATAATAATTTTATAGGTGGTACATTACCTCAAGCGGCTGGTTCAAGCTGGACCAGTAACGTAGCTGCTGCTTGGAATTGTATTCAATTGGCTGTAGGCAACAACACAACCACGCAAGTAACAGGTAATACAATAAGAAATATCAGATTTACCCAATCGGCAAGTGCCATTCAATTCAATGGTATTCTTGTAACAGCAGGAAGAACCAATATATCATCAAACATGATTGGAGATTCAACAGTTGTTGGGTCAATTGAATTGGCTCCTCCAACTACCCATAGTGGAATTGCGGTAAATGCTACTGTTACAGTTCAAACAACTATCAATAATAACAGGTTTGCAGGCATTGCAGTAAACAGTCCCGGTAACGCTGCAACCTTATTATGTATTAATGTTGCCGGAGGAATAACAACAATATCTAATAATATTATTGGTGCTGTAGGAACGGCGAACAGTATTACAAATAATGCCAACGCAATTACACGAGGAATAAATGTAACCACAGCAGTAAATGTTGATCCTGCCACACAAATTACCGGTAATACCATTTGTAATATAAATGCTTTGAACAATCAAACCGGCGTAAGTTTAGGTGGTATTTTCATGAGTGGCTCAACAGTTGCAAACATTAGTAATAACAGAATATTCAACCTCACTACCACCTCAAGTAATACTACACTTTCAGGAATTAATGTTGCTGTTTTTGGAATTTCATTATCAGGTAGCACGAATGCAGGTCCTGTAATCAGCAATAATATCATTTACAGTTTAACAGCATCAAACAATGGTTCGGTAATTACAAATGCAGCAGGTGTTTTAGTACAAAGTGCTAACGCACCACAGATAAGTGCAAACAGAATATATGATATTCGTAATTTAAGTACTTCAACATCCTTAAGTCCAACACCAACTGCCAACGGTTTAGTCATATTCAACGTAGTTAATTTGGCTAATGTTATTAATAATCAAATTACTTTGGGACAAGCTCAAACTAATAATGTTCAATTCAACGGGATTTGGCTTCCGTTAAACAGTGTGTTTGATGTAAATGCTTACTATAATACAGTTCTAATAACCGGAAATGTTTCGTCAGGTAGTTTAACTTCATTTGCATTCCATCGCGGATCTAACAGCACTACCGAAGTTACGGCAAGTATAAGGTTAGTAAATAATGCATTTATCAATCATCGTGCAGGAGGTTCATCTAAAAATTATGCTATCGCAAATGAACTTTCAGGTACTGCATCAGGAGGAGGATGGCTATTATCTAACTACAATTTATTATCGTCTTCTTCAACAACTACTGTTGGTTTATGGGGTTCAAACGACTTAAATATGAATGACTGGAGAAGTAATACGAATGGAGATAGAAATTCTTGGTCGGCGATAAGTAGTTTGGTTAACCCTACCGCATTATTTATTGATATACCTAATGGAAATCTTAACGCAAATGTTAATGCATCCCAAAACTGGTATTTGCATGGAAAAGGAATTGCAGGCGCAACATCTGCAAATATCAATACCGACTTTAATGGTAATACCAGGGGAACAGTTTTAGGTTATGGAACTAATATCGGAGCACATGAATTTAACTCTTTATCAACTCCACCGGCCGCTAATATTGTTGGAACACCTGCCTTAAATGGCACAAGTGTGATAAGTTTTGGAGAACGCACTTTAGCAACCATTACATGGGGTAATTCAGGAACAGTACCAAGTGCAATTGCAGCTAACTATTTTAGTGGATTAACACCTCCGAATGTTTTCTTTGGAGCAAACTATATGGATATGTATTTGCAAATAAATGCAACAGGTGGATCTAACTATAATTATCAAATGGTACTGAATTACGACCCGGCACTTTTAGGCAGTGTAAGTTCAGAAAACAACCTTCGTATTGCAAGATGGAATGCTATATGGTCATACGACTTCCTCAGTACTCCAAATACAGGTGCCTCAACCATAGCAAGTAATTTTGCTTCTAACCAATTTGGATCATTTACAGGCACTGATATTACTGCGCCGCTTCCGGTTGCTTTGCTAAACTTTAATGGAAAGCGAATTGGAAAAGATGCTTCGCTTTTCTGGACCACCACGTTTGAGAGAAACAACAGTGGATTTATTGTTGAACGCTCGGCAGATGGAATGAAGTTTGAATATGCAGGTTTTGTAAAAGGAAGCTTAAATAGCAGCGTGAGTAGAAGCTACAGTTTTGTTGATAAAGAAGTTTTCACCACAAATCCTGTATATTATTATCGCTTGAAGCAAGTAGATATTGATGGTAATTACGAATACAGCAGTACCATTCAATTAAGCGATACTGAAACAGAGCAAAATAGTAGTTTGGTTTATCCAAATCCATTCAGCGATAATCTTTCATTAACCTTAAGAACTGTTTCGGAAGGCAGCACCAATATTGAGGTTTTTGATATGAATGGAAGGATTGTATTTAACAAGACTGTAGAAGTAAGTACAGGCATTAATGAAATAACTTTAAATGAACTTACTTCGTTTGAAAGAGGTGTATATTTTGTAAAAATCACACATCAACAATTCAGTCAAACACATAAAGTAGTTCATATTAAATAACAACTTTTGTAATTACTTTTGAAAGGAGGATGTATAGTTTTACATCCTCTTTTTATTTGTGGCTGATGGAATCAAAATCATACAATCCTTTATTAAGCATCAAGTTACTCCTACAACCTTTAATTGGTGGAGTGAAACTAAACTTTTCCGAAATTGAAAAAATATTTTCTGCAGCAGGTGTTAAATCATCAAGAAGAACTATACAACGGCTTTTTGAGTTGCTTCGTTCCGACTACGGAATCCAGATAAAATATAACAAAACAAAAAATTATTATTTTCTTCCTGAAGAAACCATTCTTATTGCAAAGAAATTTCTTGAACTAAATCAATTAGCTGAACAGCAACATTGGATACAACATGTGCAAGCTGTTCATCTTAATTATTTAGTAGTTGAAAAATCGCAATTCAACTACATCAACTTAACCACTCTACTTGATGCCGCTTGGAAAGAGCAAGTTTGTGAGCTGACAACTGTTTCGAATGAAAAATTAGAGGTAAAGCCGTATTTAATAAAGTCGTACAATAAACAATATCACTTATTTTATTTAAGTAATGATAATTTATTAAAGGTTATAAGTTTTGAAATGATTGAATCAGCACAAATGCTGAAGAAATCTTTTAAAAGAAATGAAGCAATAAATACAAAAATCGAAGGTCATTATGGAGTTGATTTAGGTGAAAAATCATTGCAAGAAGATATTGTGTTAGAAATCAGGAACGACTTAGTTGAGACATTTATGATTAGTCCGTTGCATCATTCACAACAATTGATAGAACGAAAAAAAAACAATACAATTTTTAGTTATAAAATGAGTTATGGCGAACAATTAGCTTCGTTCATCATTAGTCAGAAAGGTAACATTAGTGTACAATCTCCGTCGCATTTAAAGGGAATGATTTATAAGTTAACCAAGCGTTTATACAAGAAACATAAACCATAATTTTACACGTTTGAATATACCGAATTGGTTTTCTGCGGCATAGCTTTGTCGTAATTGTATTACAAATTAGTTAAAGCCATCAAATTGTATATTTTTGCAACTCATTTAACAATTACAATTCAACAAACCATGAATAAAAGCCTTGCAGTACTTTGTGCATTTTCATTAATGAGCAGTGTTGCCTTTGCTCAAAAAGTAAAAAGTAAAGTAATCAAACCAGAAAAAATTACTCCGCCGCAAGAAGCGGTAAAACCCAATCCGTGGGTGTTTACCTATGGAAAAGACACGGTTTATCGTTCAGAATTTGAGCGGTTGCTTACCAAAAACAAGAATCAAAAAGAAGCGCCAACGGAAGCAAGTGTTAGAGAATATTTAGAGTTATATCAAAACTTTAAGATGAAAGTTAATGAAGCAAAATTAATGCAACTGGATACTTTCAACTCATTTAGAACTGAACTTGCCGGTTATCGAAAACAATTGGCTAATCCTTATTTAACAGACAAAAAAGCAACTGAAGGATTAATTAAGGAGGCATACAACCATATGTTAACAGAGGTATATGCAAGCCATATTTTAATTAATTGTACCGAGAATGCAAAACCCGCTGATACCTTAGCAGCATATAATAAAATTTTAGAATTACGTAAGCGGATATTAAAAGGTGAGTCGTTTGATACGTTGGCAAAAGATTATTCAAATGATCCATCAGCCATTCAAAATTTTGGAAACTTGGGCTGGTTTTCGGCCTTTGATATGATTTATCCATTTGAAAAAATGGCCTATTCAACTGCAAAAGGACAAACATCAATGCCTTTCAGAACAAGGTTTGGATACCATATCATTAAGGTTAATGACGTTCGTGCAGCTAGAGGCGAGGTAAAGGTTCAGCATATCATGAGAAGCACCGGGCAAAACTCGACACTTGAAACACAAATAGAACAAAAGAAGATAATGGACAGTGTTTATCGCTTAGCTAAATCAGGCGTTTCTTTTGATGAATTGGTTGCTAATTTTAGTCAAGATGAATCAAGCAAAGCAAATAAAGGCATGATGAGTTGGATTAGCAGCAGTAGCAGGTATCCTGAAGAATTTAAAAATGCAGCATTTGGTTTATCTATTGGCGAAGTATCGGCGGTATTTAGTACATCTTATGGTTATCATTTGGTTAAATTAGTAGAGAAAAAAGGAATACCTGAATTAAAAGAAATAGAAGAAACTTTAAAAACCAGGGTTGCACGCGATAGTCGCGCAGAAAGCAGTAAAGCATCAGTATCGGCAAGAATAAGAAGAGAAAATAACTTCACAGAATTCCCTGCTAACTTCAGGCTTTTTATTAATAAGTGTGATAGCAGTATGTTTATGGACGGATATGTGGTTGATGAGAAAAAATTTACATCTACTCCGTTGTTTAAATTAGGAAATAAAAACTACACTGAAAGTGAATTTGTAAACTATATGATTGCCGGACATGATCATTATGAACCCGGACAATCAGTAATGATGATGATAACCAATATATACAAACGTTATATTGACGAAGAAGCGTTAATTTTTGAAGAGGCTCAATTAGAAACTAAATATGAAGATTTCAGAAATTTAATGCAAGAGTATCACGATGGAATTTTGTTATTTGATTTAACGGATAAGTTGGTTTGGAACAAAGCGGTAAATGATAGTGTTGGACTTCAAAAGTTTCATGAAACAAACAAAAACAAGTATATGTGGAAAGAGCGTGTAAGAGTTTTAACTTTCAGTTGTTTGGATGAAAAAACTAAAAAAGCTGCAATGAAAATGGCTGCTGCGGGTAAAACTCCGGAAGAAATAAAAGCTAAGCTTGGCAAAAAAATTGTTGGTTCTGTTGTGGTTACCGAGCAAAAAGCTGAACGAGGTGAAAACGTAAGCATGGATAAATTATATGATAAGACAGGTGTGGTAGATATTCCAAATGAAAATGGTCAATTCAAATTTTATGTGGTTACAGGCATTGTTCCACCTGAACCTAAATCATTAAAAGAAGCCAAAGGAATTATTACCAGCGATTATCAAACTTATCTTGAAAAAGAATGGATAAAAGAATTAAGAGCTAAGTATCCTGTTCAGGTAAATGAAGAAACTGTAAGACTGTTATTTAAATAATTTGATTGATTTATAACGACTAACATAAGTAAGTGTAATAGCTGAATTGGTTTATCGTTAGTAAAAAGGTAATGATGAGAAATGTATTGATAATTTTCTTGCTGATTATTTGCCCGCATTTAAGTAATGCGCAGGTAAGCGGACAGGTAATAGATGAGATTGCGGCAGTAGTTGGCGATAACATCATCATGCAATCAGAAATTGAGATTGAGTTTCAACAGTTACAAAAGGAACTGGGTAAAATTGATGATAGTGTAAAATGTGTAATCCTTCGCCAGAAAATTATTGAAAGAATGTTATTAACCCAAGCGCAATGGGATAGTATTCCATTATCGGAAGACAGGGTTGATATGGAACTGGAAAAAAGGATTAAATATTTTGCATCTCAGTTCCCGGGAGGCGAAAAGGAAATGGAGAGCTATTATGGCAAATCAATTGCAGAAATAAAATCCAGTAACCGTGAAAAAATCAAACAAAGTTTACTAACACAAGAAATTCAAGGTAAACTTATGCGCGATGTAAAGGTAACCCCCACTGATATTAAAAAGTTTTATAATGAATTAGACCGACTTGATAGTTTGCCATACTACAGTGCTGAAGTTGAATTGGCTCAATTAATAATGATTCCTAAGGTGAGTAGAGAAGCAAAAGAACTTGCTTATGAAAAGATTAGTGAATTGCGGCAAAGGATATTAAATGGAGAGAACTTTGGTACACTTGCACTGTTATACAGCGACGATAAACTATCGGCTCAAAGACGGGGTGAATTACCCTATTTTACTAGGGGTGATATGGTTTCGGAGTTTGAAGCAGCGGCCTATAAATTAAAGCCGGACAGTGTTTCAAAAATTGTTGAAACTAAATATGGATATCATATACTTCAATTAATTGACCGAAAAGGTGAGAATATTAGTGTGAGACATATTTTGATTCGTCCACAAATTTTCAGAAGTGATATTGCTCTTATAAAAACTACCTTAGATAGTGTTCTTTGGTTAATTAAAATTGATACTTTAACATTTGAAGAAGCTGC
The DNA here is from genome assembly GCA_025454975.1 of Bacteroidia bacterium. GTDB lineage: Bacteria > Bacteroidota > Bacteroidia > UKL13-3 > UKL13-3 > UBA6183. Next base: position 11,537 of record JALONK010000011.1, on the reverse strand, counting down.
TAAACGTTTTAGTGATGACGAAAGCACAAAATCTAACGGAGGTTTTTTTTCTGACGGACAAGTAGGGTCAACTAAAATTGCTATTGATGAATTGCCAAAAGAAATTTTTTATGCGATTGATAAGTTAGAGCCAGGCCAAATTTCGGAACCCGAACTGATTACTTTACCTACCCCTGACAGGCAACAAGCATGGCGTGTATTTTACGTGAAAAGTTTAGCTGCACCGCATCGGGCTAATTTAAGAGACGATTATCAAAAGCTTCAGGCGCTATCCTTGCAAAGGAAGCAAATGCAAACCATGCAAAACTGGATAACTAAAAACAAACAAAAGTATTTTATTCAAGTAAGTGATGCATATAAAAATTGTGACATCATTTCCGAATTTATTAAGAAAAACAATTAGCAAATGAGTAATCCTATTCAATCTGATGTTGATGCCGCTAATTTGTTGCATCAAAAATATACTGAACTTAAAAAAGAAATCGGCAAAGTTATCGTTGGTCAAACTGATGTTATTGATGCAGTTTTAATGTCGATTTTTGCCAATGGTCACACCTTATTAATTGGGGTACCCGGCTTAGCTAAAACCTTATTGGTTCGTACCATTGCCGATGTTCTTGATTTAAAATTCAGCAGAATTCAATTTACACCTGATTTAATGCCCGGTGATATCACAGGTAGTGAAATATTAAATGAATCGAGATCGTTTTCTTTTATTAAAGGACCATTATTTGCCAATATTATTTTAGCTGATGAAATCAACCGTACACCACCTAAAACGCAATCGGCATTACTTGAAGCGATGCAGGAGCGAAGTGTAACAGTTGGCGGTAAACTGCATACATTAGAACAACCCTTTTTTGTATTAGCAACACAAAATCCCATAGAGCAAGAAGGAACCTATCCATTACCTGAAGCGCAGCTCGACCGTTTTATGTTTAACGTAATATTGGGTTATCCAACATTTGAAGAGGAACTACAAGTTATAAAAAACACAACCGGTACTTACGTGCCATCAGTTAATAAAATTATTTCAGGTGAAGACATTTTAACGTTTCAACAACTGATAAGAAAGGTACCTGTTGCTGATAATGTGTTAACTTATGCAGTTAAACTTGTATCAAAAACAAGGCCCGGCACTGAACTAGCTACGCAACAAATCAACAATTATATTAGTTATGGTGCAGGACCGCGTGCCGGACAATATTTAACCATAGGAGCTAAATGCCACGCCCTCTTAAATGGCAGATATAGTCCGGATATAGAAGATGTACAAGCTGTTGCATTAAATGTGTTGCGCCATCGTGTAGTAAAAAACTATAAAGCAGAGGCAGAAGGCTTAACAATTGACCAAATCATAAAAGGTTTATTTTAACGGTTGTCTATTCATAAAAATGGCTAACAAAATAAACGACTTTAAAACATTCTACACTTATTACCTGAGCGAACATCAAGATACGACTTGCAGGGTTTTACATTTTATAGGCACAACCTTGTTTTTCATTTTTGTTTTGATAGCCTTGTTAAAACAAAATCTTTGGTGGTTAATTGGGTGTCCACTCTCCGGATACGGATTTGCATGGGTTGGACATTTCTTTTTTGAAAAAAATAAACCGGCAACATTCACATACCCTTTATATAGTTTAGCAAGCGATTTCGTTTTGTACTATCATCTAATCATCGGCAAACAACGATTTAAAGCTAATGGATAAGAACACAGCATTAGGCATCTCAATTGTTTGTCACCCGGTATTTGTTAATCTGATTACTTTTACATTGATGTTGCAAACACATCCTTATTTAAAAGCCGGACTATCAGGTGAAGCTAAGTGGTTTTACACCTTGTTTATTTTTATTACAACAAGTATGATTCCTTTATTTGTTGTAGTAATACGTAAGGCTTTAGGTTATACATCTTCTATCATGTTGGATAATTCCGACGACCGTCATATTCCCTATATAACTGCTGCATTTGCTTATTTATTTGGATATTATTTGTTTGGAACAATTGGTAGTCCTAAACCAATTCAAGCATTTATGCTAGCGATGGCAACCATCACTATAACACTTTTGGTTGTTAACTTTTTTACAAAAATTAGTGCACATGCTACTGCTTGCGGAGCCTTGTGTGCAGTGGCCATTAAACTTCAACCTTTAGCTCTTATCAATTTAAGTTTAATTATTCCGATACTGTTTGTAATATCAGGCTTTATTTTAAGTGCGAGGTTAATTCTTCAAGCACATGATTTAAAACAAATATATGCAGGTTTTCTTACAGGATTTTTTATTGTAATGTTATTACTTTAAAGGCATAAAATAAAAATCATCCTTCGTTGAATCCAACGCTTGTTCAAAAGATAATTTTCTTAAACCCTGTTCATTTAAGATGTGATATTCGTAGCCAATGGACGACATCAGATTAAATATTTTCGTTCGATTATCACTACCGCTAATTTCTATTTGTAATATTGGCTTATGTTTATTAATGGTTTCAACAAATAGAGGCATAAGCACTACTTCATACCCTTCTACATCACATTTAATAAAATCAATTTTGGATAATTGATTAAATAATTGATCAGGAACTTGCACGGGTACTTCATACACATGCATTCCTTCCCTCGATTCGGTATCATCTAAAATATGAGTTAAGCCATGTCGGAAAACACCATTCACGATTGGTGTTCCCATTAGCAACTTTCCTTGCTTATCCCCTAGTGCAGTTTGAAACAGGGTAACATTATCTAGTGCAAACTTATTTATGTTCTTTGTAAACACCTTCGCAAATAATTCTACAGGTTCAACTGCATACACTCGACCCGATTCACCGGTGAGCAATGACAAAAACACACTGTAATAACCAACATTGGCACCAATATCTACTACCTGAAAACCCGGCTTAACCAATTGCTTCAAGTAAAATAGTTCGGCGTATCTTTGTTTGTAAAATCCTGCTTTTATTAGTTGAATGTAAACAGCACTTACTAATTGCAAATAACGTTCGTATCCCAACCATTTTAATAATGCCGCTCTAATCAATTTACTCATCTTAAATAATTATTTGATTTCTTCGTAGTCCACATAATCACCTAAGTGCTTATCGTTACCTTTTTTAGTTGAACCTTCCTTTGCTTGTGCAGCATTAGGGTTCGATTCATGGTAATGATGATGATGAGTATTAAAACGATAAATTTTTGTGCCAATGCCGGTTCCGGTTAGTTTTCCAAACAATAACCTTGAAACCACATAAAATAAAAACAGATATAATAAAAACTTTAACATGGTTAAATTCTATGTCGCAAAGGTAAAATTATTCCTTTAAATGCCTAATAAAGGAAAAGGCGACACTTTCGCGCCGCCTTTTTCCTTTTATTGCATAAACTAGGGTTAATAGATTAATGTTAATCTCTAACTTTAATTAATTTAATGCGTTGTGAATTACCATTTATTGTTGTATTCATGAAATAAACACCATCTTGTAACGTACTCAATTCATCTAACAACATCAATTGTGCTCCGGCAGTTACTTGTTTGGTTAAAGTTACCACTGCTTTACCTGTAGCATCAGTCACTTCAATTGTCATAACACCATCTGTTGCATTATTCAATTTTAGCTGTAATCCAGAAGCAAAAGGATTCGGATAAACACTCAACTCACCATTGTTAGTTTCCTTGTTGTTAATAGCTATGGCTTCGCTGTAGCTGAACTTACCATCGAAATCAACTTGTTTCAAGCGGTAGTATACAACATTAGATTCATCAAAGGCTTTAGGATCAATAAAGTTATACTTGCTCACTTTGTTGGTATTTCCTTTACCTTTTACGGTGCCAATGTTTTCAAATGACACACCATCAACTGCACGTTCAATTTCAAAACGACTGTTGTTGCGTTCAGAAGCGGTTACCCAATCTAAAACAACTTGATCGCCTTGTTTCTTAGCATTAAAGCTTAATAATTGAACCGGTAATAATGTTGCATTAATATCGCCAATGGCGAATGCACTAAATGCTGTAATACCACTTGCAGTTCTGCTATAAGGGTTAGTTCCTGTAGCCGCACCTAAAGAACCACTACGAGACCATGCTCCGTTGAATACTGCAATAGCACAATTCGCGCGATTAAAAGTGTTGATTTCAAGTGAATCATCCCAAGTTAAAGTAACTGTTAAATTACTACCACCGGCAGTATTCTCAGAAACAAACCATGTTCTGTTCACAACACTTTGATTGATTATGCTACCGGAAGTAGCAGCAGATAGTACGGCATTAGCTACTCTTACGCTAAATACATCAGTTGTTGAAGCTGCGGTTAATTGTAAAGTAGCCGGAGTATATGATTGTTGAGTTCCAACAGGGAACAATACATTAGTAGCATTGTTGGCTACTGTTCTTCTTAATGTTCCGGTTCCGTCTGTAACTACGTATCCAGATGCATTTGCTACGAATGTTCCGTTCAATGTTAAGTTAAAATTGAAAAGATTTAAATTACCATTACCTAATACTAAATGGTTATTTACAACAGCAGCATTATTTAAAACTACACCTGAAGGGTTATTGATAATTAATGTATCAATGCCAGTTACAAAAGCATTACCTAAAGACTGAGCAGGAGATCCATTAAACTCAACTCGTCCATTGTAAACCCTGTTACCACCAACCTGAACGTTTCCTGTTAAACCACCTGTTGAAGTTAGACCTTGTAATGAACCGATACGTAATAATGAACCTGAGTTTGCAGTAAAGTTTCCATTTCCACTTAATACTTCTGTACCGAAGTTTACTACACCACCTGATTGCACCGTGGTATTACCTAATGCTACTAAACTTCCAACAAGGGTTGCAACACCTGTGTTTGTTACAGTAATGTTATTATAAGTACCCGATACTGATTGAGTAGTAGAAACAACTAAGTCAGGGATTACAGTGAAGTTACCTGAACTACTTACACCTGCAACACCATTACGATATACAGTAATTAAACCTGAAACCGATCCTGCTGCAACCGTTGCATCAATTCGGGTTGGATTAACCACGGTAAAGCTTGCATTTACACCTCCACCAAATTCAACACTATCAATATTTGCAAAGTTAGTACCGGTTATAGTAACTACAGTTCCGATACCACCACTACTAGGTGTAAATGCATCAACTGTTGGCACAGGTAATACCACAAAATTAGTTGCACTAACTGCTGTACCCGAACCATTGATAACTCTAATTGCGCCCGTAGTTGCACCTGAAGGTACAGTAGCAGTAATTTGAGTAGCACTAACAACGGTGAATGATGATGCGATTAAATTGAACGTTACGTTTGAAATAGCTTGGAAGTTAGTACCATTGATAGTAACAGTTGTTCCAACAGGACCGTTAGCCGGGGTAAATCCTGTTATGGTTGGCGCACCTATTACAGTAAATGTGGCAATACTCGAGGCTGACCCAGCTGGGTTAACGACAGTAATTACACCAGAAGTTGCTCCGTTAGGAACCGTGGTTGTAATTGTTGTGTTGTTAACAACAGTAAACGTAGCATTGGTTGTATTAAATTGAACTTGAGTTGCCCAAGTAAAGCCTGTACCTGTAATGGTAACTGCAGTTCCGAAAGTACCGGTGTTAACTGACAAGTTGGTAACTGTTGGTGCAGGTATAACTGTAAAGTTTGTAGTACTTGTTCCAACACCATAAACATTGGTTACTGAAACCGGACCTGTGGTAGCACCTGTAGGCACAGTAGTAGTAATTAATGTATCATTTACAACTGTAAATGTTGGTTGACTTGTACCGTTAAAGCTTACTGCCGTTGCGCCGGTGAACAACGATCCTCTAATAGATACGTTACCGCCAACCTCTCTAGCCGATGGTGTGAAACCATTGATTGTTGGAGGCGCAGTATTTTCATTAGCAGAGAAATAGAAGTTGCTGAAATTTGAACTGATTGCTCCTGATGTTACAGTATTATTTGATGTATTAACTGTTGAAATAGTTTGTAATTGCCAAACCGGAGAAGTTGCTGTTGAACCTGTGGTTTCATTAGCTACACGAAGATTACCTTGTGATGTTACTCCACCAATTAATGCTGGATCGTAATGAACTGTTGCAGTATAATCGTATGGAGCTGAACCACCTGAAACAGCTACCCTTGAATATTGATTCAAGTTATTTCCACCTAAAGCTGAAGGAGGATTTACACCGGCATAATTATATAATAATGCAGAGGTTGGTGCTGATGCGCCCCAGTTTAAAGTAATAACCGGACGACTTGCAAATCTGAAAATGGTTGTACCGTTTGCTGTCGGAGTTGCAGAAGCAACAGCAACAGGAGGAAGTATGGTAGGTGCAGCGTTCAATTGAATCGAACCGATTGAAATACCCGTTCCTAAAGTTGTTCCTCTAGAAGTACCTGCAAAGTCGGCATTTAAGTTATTAACGATTGATCCTGCAATACCTTTACCATACACATACCACGATTCAACATTAGCAGTTTGAATACCTAAATTTCCTGTAGCAATATTTGTGAATAGATTACTTAGGTTTAATTGATTCGCACCGGTTCCGCTTTGCATGTAATAACTCCAGTTATCAGCAAAAGAACTTGTTAACCAATCACTATAGTTTCTGGCAGTTACACCCCACTCACCAACTGTATTTGTGTTAGCGCTAACCAATAAATTATACTGACTGCTGGCGTTTGTCCACTCGTTATTTGATGGTGTTGTTGTTTGATTAGAAATAGCATAGTGATTACCTGTTCCACCGGTTCTTGTATTGGCGAAAATATTGTTTCTTAAACTTAACAACGTAAATAAGTTAGCACCAGTGTTATTACCTCGAACAAAAGCATAAGAATTATTAGCACCTGATGAGGCTGTACCACCAATTACAACACTATTATTAAACACATTAGTAATAAATGCCGAACTGTTAAGTGACACCCATATACCATTGAATTGAGTATTGGTTGTTTGCCCCGAACCTAAACTAATCTGATTATTAGTGATAAAGCAATTTGTTGATCCACTACTAATTTGAATACCGGCCGCTGTTGCAGTTGGATTACTTGAAGTAGCAGTAGAGGCATTAGTAATATCAAAAATGCGGTTTGCATTGTATGAAACGCTTTGACCTGATGTTTGAATTATACCTGATGCATTAGTTGCAGAAACAGTATTGTTTGCTCTAATTGCACTAATGGTATTGTTATTAACAAAACCTAATGCAGCCGAACTTCCTTGCATAATTATACCTACTACTGAATTTCCACTTCCTGTAAGAATACTTGCTGAATTAGAATTCAGGTTGCTAATGGTATTATTTGAAATTGTTGGAACCGCTGTTCCATTAAAGGCTATACCTCTTAATGAAATATTAGATTGTGTAGCAGATGCAGTTAGGTTACTTACGGTGTTATTTGACACAGTAAACGAAGGAGTAAACGTAGCAGGTAATGAAAGTTGAATACCTGTAATTTGACCGGAACCTAGATAAGTAATTGAGTTGGCAACAGTTGTGCTTCCTACTGTATTATTCTCCATTCCTAGCACCCTACCGTTGGTAAAGCTTATGCCAACAAATGTACCGGTTTGAGCAGCAGCTCCATGAACTATACCTGCAACAGTGTTACCTGATAAAACACCATCACCCGGACTTGCAAATGTTATCCCGGTAAAGCCGCTAAATCCATTATGAATAATACTATTGGTTAGGGTAGTACTTCCTACAATATTACCTTGTGCAACAGAACCGCCAATGTTGGCATTTCCGGCCAATACCGTAATACCTGTGAAAGTGTTAAACGCAGGAATATTTAAGTTCATGTTTTGAATAACATTATTTCTGATAATGGCAGTTCCATTTGTTCCACCAGAATAACGAATTCCGAAAAACACGGTATTTCCGGTATGACTCCATGCGGTTCCTCCTGCATTAGCGGCCGTTCCACCTATCCAGTTATTATTGATAATATAACCACTACCATTTACACCAGGCACTATGTTTATACACGCATACTGATTTGTGTTTAATGAAATAGGTAAATTATTATAGAAACTATTACCGGTAATTACCCAATCATTACCATTTTGTTGGTCGATAACAACCCCCGAATTACTGAAATTTGCTATTTCATTATCCATGATGGTATTATTTGCATTAAATACGCCGGCTATACCTTGCGAATAGATAGAGAAGGCTGCAATACCATTTGGTAATGACAAAGTTGAATTATTAGTAATCACACAACCACTAATGGTATCAAACGTACAAGGAACTGTACCTGCATTGGTGATAAATGTTAATGCACCACTAGTAAATGTGTTCGCCCCTCCTTCAACTAATAAGTTGTGTATTCGGTTTCCAAAAGCTCCATTTTGCATCTGAACTACCGCTCCCGTACCATTATTTCTTACACGAATCAATTTTTGATTGGCAGTTCCATTGGTTGGTATTCCTAAAAACTTAACCCTTGCAGTACCGTTCAGGACTATCAAAGGATTATTCAGATTTCCTTGTAGTGTTCTAACAACGGTTGTACCTGCTGATGGACGAATAGTTAATGAATATCCACCAACACCATCTTCAGCAAAAGCATTTAAAGCAACTAAGCCGGTTTCAGTTATATCCGAAGTAATTTCAGCTGAAATATTACCTCCTAAAGTACGTGTATTAAGGAATTCAAATAATCCACCAATTCCGGTTAAACTAGGATACGTTTGACCATTACCAACTGAGAATACCGAATTCGCCGGAATAACCGGTAAAAACTTATAATTAGCCGGACGTAATGGATGATTTGAGATGTTAGCTAAACCAACACCAGAAGCTACGGCAAATGGTGCATTCGAGATGGTATTGCCCGCATTATCTTGAGCAAGAACATAGTAAAATACTGAATCGGTTATCGCTAATGGAGCCAATTGTAACTGATCAAGGTTGAATGATGCAGTTAAGTTAGTAGGTGTTCCTGTAATATTAAGAGCTGACGACACAAACCAAGTTGTTCCGTCTTTGCTGTATAACAACTGCGGACGGTTAGCACCTGTAGTTGGAACTCCATTATTATCCGTAATCGTAACATTAGCAAGGGTTCTTGTTGCTGTTGTATTACCTGTGTTACTAAAGTTAGTGTATGAAATGGCAGGCGGGAATAAATCATTCGCTAAAGTAAAGTTACCTGCATGAGCTCCAATATCACTAGGAGTATTTGCAGCGCGTGAATTACCAAAATAATCATTCGCTACCACTACACTAGGATCACCGGTTCTTTCAATGTTATTAGAAGTTGAAACAGTTAATATGGCTAAATCAGCTACTGCGTCTGCTTCCGGAGTAAATACAGGACTACCGGCAGCACTGGTCATGTCTAACCCTGTAACGGCCTTCCAGCTATGTATTGAATCTTCAAGTTGTAGATAGAAAGTATTTGAAGCATTAATTCTACCCATGTAGTTGCCAGGTGTATGATACAAATTATAGTTCATGGTATGGCGCAATGAATCTTGTAACTGAACAGCAAAGTGTGTTCCTGTTGCAGTACCCGAATTAGCCACAGCGTTTACAACGATATTATTTCTAAAGTCGTTTTGCTGACCTACAGTAACAGTAGCGTTTACCCTATATCCGAAGGTGTTACTGGTACCAACTGTTGGTGCACCATTTAAATAAATTGTGTTATGATAATACCTGCTTTGATTTCCTGTAAATTGAAAGATACCATTAAGTTCACGTGCACGACTCATAAGCACACCGGCACTATCAATACCTAAACGAATCATATTATTCGTATAAGTCATAAAACCATTTAGGTTTAAAATTCCGGTGAATATAGGAGTTCCTGTAATTGCATCTGAACGGAAACTATGTATGAAGTTGCCATTTGCTGTGCTATTGTTACTGGCCAGTACACCGCTATTTGCAATTAACAATCCAATAATGTTAAACGAACCACTCGCACCAATATGATTAAGAACACTTATTTGATTTCCTGAAATAGTGCTATTAAATGTTCCGGTAACAAACGCATTGTTATAATGAATACCAACAATCCCTGCACTTGCATTTGTAGAAGTAGAAGTAGAAGAACTATTTATATTTCTTACAATGTTATTATTACAGTTGAATAAATGGGTTACCGAACTACCAGGAGGAGTTGCCATAATTCCAATTACTTGTGTTGTTGATGTACCGGTATAGTACACGCTATCAACAATATTATTATTGATATTTACGGTACCGGTTGTAAAGCTTGTATTTGAAATACCAATAACCGGAGTTATGGTTGAATTTGAGCTAATGCTGGTAGTACGAGACAATAATCCATAAACCCTATTATTAATAATGTTATTGGCACCACTGGTGGCTAATATACCGTAAACAGAATGATTAGAAACGTTATTAATATTTTGTAAGGTTTGAACATTATTGTTAGAAATTGTTTGTGATAAGCTACCTGAGCTAACGCAAATTCCAATTACAGAAGCCGTAGTAGATGTACCGGTATTAGGTGAATTTAAGAATAATCCTCTAACATGATTTCTATCAATTAACGTTACATTACTAAAACCGCTACTTACGTTAATACCTACCATACTTGCTGTTGCAGTTGTATTTAAGTGATAAATATTAACTACAGTGTCAAGAGTGAAGGTAACATCACCTGATGCTGTACTGTTGATACCTTGGAACCTAAAAGCACCATTGGCTATGACAGTCGTAAAGGAGTCAACACTTCCAATTCTGTTTCCATTAACCGAATATGTAGCAGAACCTGCAACGTTAATACCTGTAAAGGATGTACCTGCTGTTAAATTTGCAATTACGTTATTGTTGATAATTGTACCTGTAGTTAAACCTGTATTAACAGTAATACCTGTTACTCCACCGGTGTAAACCAATCGAGGACCACCGCTAAAACGTGCCCTACCTCCTAACCAATTGTTACTAATAACGTTACCATTACTAGATGACCCTGGAGTCATATTAATAAAAGTATGAGTTGCTGCGGTGGCTGTTGCATCATAGAAGAAACTATTGGCAGAAATAAAATAATTTCCTCCGTTTGCAGTAAATGCATTAATACCTGAAGCTGTAAAATTGTAAATTACGTTATTTACTATTCTGATATTGGTGTTAAAGTTTGGACTTGAGCCGGTAACTAAAATACCAACTGATGGTAATGAGCTAATTGGCGAAGTCATATCTTGACGAACCAAATTATCTCTAAACGTTATATTATTTAAGAATGGACCTCCATTAGTGTTGGTTGAGCTTGAAAAGAATACAACAGCATTACTTGTTGTTCTACTTTCAAAAATCACACCCATAATTGTATCCGCCGAACCTCCGTTAATAAACCCTATTGCAGGAGTTAATGTTGAGCTTGAACGAATAGTAAGTAGGGTGTCAGTAGCGCTTCCGCTGGCAGCAAAACCAAGCAAGTTTAATCTGCTTACATTATTAAATCTAACCAAACCATTGGTGTTACCTAAAGTACCAGATAAAATAACTTGAGTAGCTGCGGCCGGACGAATAGTTAATGTATATCC
>JALONK010000083.1 GCA_025454975.1 Bacteroidia bacterium | reverse complement strand
ATTTAGCAACGCCCACGCCGAAGCCGCTAACAGAACTTTAAAACTCTATTACCTAAACCGAGAACCTATAGCTGATACACAAGCCTTACAAAACATCTTAGCACAAAGCATACACGAACTTAATACCATACGACCTAATAGCCGCATACAAGGATTAAAACCCATTGAAGCCTATACTTTTCATACTATTGATAAAACACAATTAAACCAACAAATACAAACCGCGCGAATACTTCGTACTTCACTGAATAAAATTAATACCTGCGGTAGTTGTAAGCACTAGTACCATAGTTTAGCAAAAGAAATTACAACTTATGTTTCGTAAATAAACTATTTCATCATTCATACATTTCAATTCATATTTCAAAGAACAATTTCCAGTTATTTCAAACCATTTCATTTCCAATTATTTGCTTGTTAGCAAATGATTTTATTAGAAATGAAATGGAGAGTGGGGCGCATCATAGGGCTTTTTACGTTAAGTATTCACATAGGTGATTTTGTATTTCTTTAATTAAGCTGGCCTTCTTCTATCCCCCTAAATAGATTTTCAATAGTAAATTTCTTTTTCTTATACCTCCTGAAAATTCTATTAACTATTAAAACAATATTATGCCCTTCATCATAAAAATATTCATGAAACGGGAATTTTGAAATATCTACATTAAATACATTACCGTATTCAACAAGGAAATCAAAAGCATCGTCACCTGTCAATCCTAAATCCCATTCCAAATCATCATTATGCTTAGCATTCGATTTTCCCGAATATTTCTTTAATAATTTAGTTAGTATCTCTTCAGAGTCTATTCTGGATTTTCCTTTTTCCATGTTTCAAAATCATTTAAGTAAAACTGTATCTCTTCTTCTGTTGGTCCATCATCATATGATTGATAAAGTGCATGAATGCTCTTAGCAGAGTCAAATGTCTGCCACATAAGCATCAACGGCACGGCTACACGTCCTATCCCCCTTGTAATACTTGCGCCTCCCACTCCAGGTATTTTTGTGCCAGCGTTCATAGGAAACTTTGCGGCCACGTATTTCGACCAACGACTCGTGCCAGGGAACGATCTCATTGCAGGATTTTTTGGTATTGTCGGTCCAAACGTTTCTATCACGCCTACACCAATCAAACCATCGATACCGAATGTTTTTGCCACTGCTCCAATTACAGCATTGGTCTTGGCTTCTGCTCCCCATGCTTGCAGCTTATCTAATTCTGCGAAATGCTCTTCCATCATTTTTGGAACGAGGCCAAGGGCTTGATTATAATACTCTTCACCCTTTTTGTAATGTGCGGCAGATTCACTGTATAACTTAGCTGCCTCTGTGCTCAGTCAAATTTAATGCTTTTGTTAAATCCGCATTAGAAACTTGACCATTTAACATAGCACTAGCCTGATCTAATAGTTTTATTGATTCAATTATTTTAGCATCTCCCATATCTTTTAGTTGCTTCCCCTTCGCATTTTCTTGTTCTGCTTGCCCTAAAAGACCTGTAATTTGATCCGAAGCTGGTGGATCTCCGCCCCCTAAATAATCAATCCAGTTCATCGGATTATTTCTGTGGTAGGCATAAGGCGACTGCCAAGGATATTCGCCTCCTCTCGGGTCAATGCTGAACATTCTTCCCAAACGAGCATCATATTGCCTCAAGCCCAAATCATATACATTTCCATATCCTACGACCTCGTTATCTTTCTCTTGACCATTAAACCCAAACCTATACCCACCCTTCACCTCTTCAAACTCCACTCCTCCTTCTGCTAAAGTATTAACCCCCGGTGTATTGGCACAACTGGTTATTGCTTGTTGGTATGCAGCATAACTTAAGTTGCGCTTGAAGGAGTTATTCAATGAGTTTCGTGCAATGTTACTATCAGCCATATTAACTCCTGTGTTTAACAGGTAGGTGATGGTGCTGTTTAACACCTCACAATTAATTTCCATCTGTTGGCTTTCGTGCTCTTGAATATATAAATAATCAAGTGTAATAGATTCTAAAGGAGTTACCGATGCAACACTCCAACCTTTGGTTATGTAAAACTGTGTACTGCTTTCTGTTGCCGTAAAGGTTAATGTAATGTCTTTATCAAACGTGTTTATATGATTCACCTCCACCAAATTTTGGCGAGCTATTGGTGAAAATACACTTACGTTTACGTTATTCATGAGGAGTGAGGTAAAGAGTTAATTCAATAATTTTGAAATCTCTTCAAAATGAGTTCCTTTGTTATCATGACTAATAATTAAGTATAAAGCATTTTCCTTTTTTATAAGCTTTTGAAGGTGTACATCAAATGGTCGCCGACGTTTCAAATAATCAGCATATACCCTTTCCGCTGTATTAATATCTTTAAATAAAATTTCGGTAATATCATACACATCAGATTTAGACCAATCAGGACTACCATTTTTAAGTGTGGCAGGATTAACAAAACGTATTGAAGAACAATCGGATATTGAATCTAAATAATATTTCCCATAACCTCCATAGGCCAAGTCAAACCTTGATTCAATGTGCCCTTTATCGAAAGGCCTGAATATTTCTTTTTTAGAATTGCGAAAGGGTATATAACCAATGTTTAACTTTAATATTTCTCTAAAGTGTTGTGTTGGACTTTTACTGTAAATTTCAGTTTTAAATAAACCGGAAGAATGATTAATATCTGACAGAATCATCAACAAAGTAATCATAATTTTAACGACTTCTCTTTTCATATTAATTCTTTTACCTTTCAAAACATGGTGTTACCAACCAAACAGTAGGATAAATTTGAGATTTTATTATTAATAGATTTTTATCATTATAAGATTTATGTGCCAGATTAGTATAAGTATTAGCCACTTTATTAAACTTCTCTATCCGAAGGTCTTCATCACCGGTAGTTCTATTTGCCCAGCCAAAGAACTGATCAGCGGAATATAAAACTACATTGTTTACATCTGTTTTATCAACTATAAGGGTCATGGTATGGTAACCATAACCTATGCTAAATGCAAAAACATAATAACCAGCTTGATTTGGCACAAATTTCATAACCTCGTTGTACAAATTACCATTTATTCTTGCGTTTCCGGCTGCATCTAATAAAATTTTCATTTTGGGAATAACTTTACGAGCTAACCCCTGAAGTTCAAGTAATTCACCAGAACCAATATTTTCCTGACTTATAGGAACGCTCGCATCTGTCTTTATCTTAGACCCTAACAACAGATCGAAATTATCATGAAGAATATTTTGTCCATAGTTAAATGAAGTGATACAATCATCGTAAGGTTCTCCGGCATAGTGACACTCTTCATTTTGAATAAAATATTCTTTCACAAATTGAATTTTTATCTTTGGAAAAGATGTTGGCTTATAATCTACCCAGGCACCAGAACCATCATTTTGATATTCGTCCCAATACTCAATACAGTCACCCGATTTTCTTGACTCTCCATGTTTTGGATCATCCGGCCCCATTCCCTTATAATCAATTAATGCAATTGGAGAATTTCCAGCAAAACAATAAGGACTCCAAATCGGGTATTTTGCAGTTAATGGATCTACACTAAAAAATCTACCTAACCTTGAATCATAGATTCGTGCTTCAAAAGCATAAACTGTATAATCTACATTTATTTCTATATCATTCTCAGCGCCATTATACCCAAACCTATATCCCCTCACCTCTTCATACTCCACTCCCGGTTGCATCAATACAAAACTTCCTTGGTTGGTTTGGCAAAGTTGGTTTACACTTTGGTATGCAGCATAACTT
>JALONK010000082.1 GCA_025454975.1 Bacteroidia bacterium | reverse complement strand
CACTCAGCCCCCGATAACGGAACAACGGTATTGATAAAAGTCTTTTGAGCATCCCCAAAATTGGGGATTTTTTGTTTTTGGGCTTATGGTGAACTTTGTTGAATCTAACAGTAAACAATTTTCAGTTATGAAAACATTTATCAGATTAATGATTCTTTTATGTGTATGCTTTGCTATCTCATGCGATAAAGAAGAAACAAAACCAATTACAAATACCAATAATGGTAACACTGGCACAACCGCCACCGCACCTGCGTTCGATGCTTCGGTAGCTTCTACAACAGAAAGTATTACCGATGTCAGTTTTAAAATAAGTAGCACCTTAAAAGAAAATGGTGGCTCGGCAATTACTCAGCACGGACACGTTTGGTCTGATACCAAAACTGACCCAACTATCGCTGACTCAAAAACAGAGTTAGGAGCAACTACTGGCCCTTTTCCATTAAAGTTTACTTCCGAAATTAAAAATTTAAAAGCCAATACTACTTACAATGTACGTGCTTATGCCACTAATGATAAAGGCACGACTTATGGGGCGGTGGTGCAGGCGAAGACAGTCCAAGCAGTTGAATTAGTTAAATTTGGTGAAATAAGAGCAAGCATAATTAAAACCACTTCTTCCTCAATACAAATAGATGGGGGGCAAGTTGAACATCCCAACGGAGCTAAAATCAATGAAGTTGGGTTCTGTTATTCAGAAACTAATACTAATCCCACAGTTGCTGACAGTAAAGCAATTGATAAAGTCTTTATAACCTCAACTACAAAGGTTTCAACTTCTTACAATGCAACAGCTACTGGACTAAAATCAAATACATCGTACAATATTCGACCATTTAGTATTATTGATGATAAGGTATATTATAGTACTTCGATAAAAATTCAAACAGAAAAAGCAATTAGTAGTGCCACGTTGTCAGAAAAGGCTACTTTTCCAGCCAATGTTGCTCCAGCACCTATTTATTTCACTATTGATGATAAGTTTTTTATTAACGCAGTGAAAGATTCAAGAAATATGGCTCAATGGTGGATGTATGATTTGAAAACCGACAAATGGATTGAAAAAGCTGAGATTCCATTAACCGCAAATGTTGCTGGAGGTATATTTAAAGGAGGAAGTGGCGGATTAAATTTTACCCACAAAGGTAAAGGCTATTTTGGATTAGCCACAGGGATTGCAGGATTCACAGCAACGAAATCTTTACTTGAATATGACCCCGAAACAGATAAATGGAAAGAAGTTGCTCAATTTCCATCTTTTTCAATCGGAAAAGGGAGTTATACAACACAAGCTTATGTAAACGGAAAAGTTTATGCCTATGCTGAATTAGCCAATAAAATTATAGTATTGGATATGGCCAATTTGAAAATAACAGAAAAAATAGTTCCAACAAATTTCGATTTTACAGTTAAGTTCATAAGTTTTAATAATCAATTATATGCAATAAAAAGTAATGGTGAATTCATGGAATTTGACGCATCTAATGATAAATGGATTACAAAGAAAAAAGTATTTTCATTCGGAACATATGCAACAATTGCCAATAAATTATATGCCCTTAATGGAAGTAAAATACATGAATATGTCCCTGCCAGCGAAACATGGAATCCCTTAATAGAGGTACCAAGAAGTTCAACCTATTTTAAAACATTTGAAATAAATTTTGAACTATCCAATAGGTTATTTACGGGTCTTGGAGCAAATGGTTCTAATAAAAGTTGGTTTGAATTTAAACCTTAATTTATACATATTTTTTACTTTTTAAACAATTACAACCATGGAAATTTTAGTAATGCCACAACCTTTGATTTCAATCAGACCTCAACATGCAGCAGGAGATAGAGAATTTGATGGCAATGGCCCCGATTTTAGACTTTATATTGCTTTAGAAATAAGCAATGATAATTTATTATATTTGTTTTGGTATATGAAGTTTATCGAAACAAAACCTGACAGCACAACTTTTGAAGGTAATGGTAGTATGCCATTGTTCAATACAGAACGAGATTCCCCAGGATTTAAAATTAAAAGAATTGTTACTCCCAGTACATTTGAATACGCAAGTACAGATAGAGACCATGCTGTCAATAAATATCTTATTGGAGTAGGTTCTCATTCGCTTGTACGTGAAATAGAAGTAATGGGTGATAGTGATGGTGGAATATTCGGGGATGATGATTCTCCATGGATGTCTGTATATTTTAACCCTATCAGAATTGAACTTTTTGAGCCAAGTTCTATTAAAAATGCACCAACTTGGGTGAACCCAAAATCATTTAGGCCTAAAATGCCTCTATTTTTTCAACAATAACAAGGGAAAATTTACAGAAAAATTTTCAATTCTAATGTTCTTTGAACTTTCATTTCGATTAGCTTTCAAAACTCAAAGGGGCATAAGGCAATTTATTTTACGGTTGGTTAAAACCAACCGTAAAATAAATTCACCTCCAAATCTTTGGATAACCATTTATTAATTCAGTAATTCACTTATTCGCTCATGTTGTATGGTACGTGTATTGAT
>JALONK010000035.1 GCA_025454975.1 Bacteroidia bacterium | reverse complement strand
GAAAAACGATCTTTGAATACACTGCCAGATGAATCACCGCCATTTTGTGAGCGTTGTGAATTGCTTTCATGTTTTGGAAAAACGATCTTTGAATACACTTGGGTTTCCGGCGTTGCGCTTTTCAATCGTGTTGTGAATTGCTTTCATGTTTTGGAAAAACGATCTTTGAATACACTATAACATCCTTGATTCATGAATTTGCGCCTGTTGTGAATTGCTTTCATGTTTTGGAAAAACGATCTTTGAATACACTCGCCCATGTAAAAGTTAATGCACTTGGTGAGTTGTGAATTGCTTTCATGTTTTGGAAAAACGATCTTTGAATACACTGCATTTACGGCCGAAACGTTTAGTTTAGTAGTTGTGAATTGCTTTCATGTTTTGGAAAAACGATCTTTGAATACACTATACCCTAAAGTATAGCATTCATGTTCAACAACTTAGAGTGGAATTGTGACGAAAAAAAAGTGTATCAATTGTAAACCGCTTGTGAAGTTCATAGGCGGTTTTTTTATTTCTAAACCGGCTCCTAATTTTTAGAGAAAGTTTGGCTCCCTTTTGCTTTTAATAACTTACTGTCCTTAACCTTTAACCATAAAAAAAGCTACCCCGTAAGGTAGCTTTTTACTCTTAAATAAGATTTTTATCTGTTATTGTTTTACAATTTTTATGGTTTGCGTTTCGCCTCCCATTGTTATTTTAGCATAATATACTCCTGCAGTTAACGATGCCATTTGCTCAACTTGAATTTTATTATAACCCCTAACGGTTTCTACTTCTTGGGTAAATAACACCCGACCTTGTAAGTCTAATACCTCAATTTGAGTAGCTGTGCTTTCTTCGGTATTAAATGTTATGTTCAAAGTTTCAGTCATAGGATTTGGATATACTGTTACACTTGTTAATCCTAAGTTATTTTTGTTTACAATGGCCACAGGCGAATAGGTGAAGTCACCATTAAAATCAACTTGTTTTAAACGGTAATATAATACCTGGGTTTGAGTAAATGGATTAATGTCGGTTAACGTGTAGTTTGTAGTAGTAGTGGTGTTTTCTTTTCCTCTTACAAATCTTACTTCTTCAAATGTTTTACCATCTGCCGAACGTTGTACATAAAATCCTCGGTTGTTTTTTTCCGTTGCTGTTTGCCAATCTAATATTACATCATCGCCCGCCAACTTAGCTGTAAACCTGTTTAAGGTTACCGGTAATGGATTAGTAAGTGAATCGGTAAAAGTAAATATGCCCGGATTTGTAACACCAAAGGCAGTTACCTGTCCATTAACAGTTGAACTCACTCCCGAAAAACGTACCCAATTGTTGGCTGTTCCGGTATAATTGGCCAATTGCATGCGTGGTACCGAGTTTAGGTTTCCATGAACAGCCGAGTCTTGCATCAATGATAAATTTAAAGTATATCCATTACCTCCGTTGGCTTGTAATTGGTAATAAGCATTAGCAACTGATAAACCTGTTGAAGAATTAGGTGGAGTTACACCTGAGTAATATTGGAAGTTAACAGATGAAGGTAAGGTGCCCGCTGCTCCCCATACGGCTTTTCCTACTAAACGACTAGCAAAGAAAAATTGTGTACTATCACCTGATACCGGAGTTTTGTCGGCAAAGGCTGGCGGTGGAGTAGAGGTAGGCGTAAATTCTATCGAGCCAATATCTGTTGCTCCACCGGCAATTGATGTTGAACGTGAAGCAAGAATACTACCGTAATCAGCCGAAATACTCGGTATTCTTATTCCTTTACCGTTTACATACCAAGCTGCCGGTGAAGTGGTAACTATACCTAAGTTTCCAAGCAAGGTATCAATAAACAAATCATGTGGTGCAACTGCCGAATTTAACTCGGCCCAGTTGGTGTTATAGGTATTTACAAACAGGCTGTTTAAAGCTGTCCATCCATTAGCTGTTCCACTAGGAATTTCGGCAATGCGTGAAGTATCATTTACAAAAAACATATTGTAATTGATATTATTTCCTGTTACCCCAGTTAATGAAGCTGAGGATACGGCATAATTAAATCCGGTTCCTAAACTGATACGCCTGTTATAAACTAAATTGTTTCTGAAATTAATGTTTGAAGTGGTACTTGTTCTATGGAAACCGGTAGAATTATTTGCACCGCTTGAACTTGTTCCATTAATAAAAATACTGTTATAAGCGTAAGTATTGGTACCCGAAGTTCCATCAAAAATACCATACACACGGGTTTGATTAAAGGCAGAGTCGCCAATGCTAATTTGGTTGTTAGCTACAACAGCGTTGGTAGCTAATCCTATTTGAATACCCATTACCTCAGGTGAAGATGTTCCTGTTCCTGCACCTATGGATCCAATATTCCTGATACGGTTTCTGGTTATAACCGGTGATGTAGTTGAACCTGCATTATGGAATATACCGGCAGTTGCATAAGCAACCGTACCACTGTTAAAATTGTAAATGTTACGAATGTTGTTTTGAGTAATCACTAAACCGGTATTAGGAGCAGCAGAAACAGTAATTCCTGCAACCCTGAAAACAGATGTATTTGTACCGGTTGAATTACCGGAGATATTTTGAATCGTGTTATTACTAATGATAATTGAGGTTGGTGTTGTAGTTCCAATATGAATCCCTGAGTTCCTGTATATGCTGCCATTATAATAACTCAAGTTACTAATTAGGTTGTTTTCTACTGTAACATTGTTTCCTCCTAATATAGAAATTGCACCATTATCACCATTGTTTTTTAAGGTGTCATAAGGCATCATGTTTCCACCTAAAGTATTACCTGAAACTAACACATTTCCACCCGAAACACGTATACAGATGAGGGCTGATGTACCTGTTCCACTAATAGCCATGTTAGAAAGGATGTTATTATTAATGTTGATTGGGAAGGTTGTTGTTACACTTGAAGCGAGTGAAATTCCGGTTAAAGTACTGGTTGTTTGAAAGGCAACGCCACTTCTGTTTGGTGCAGCACCACCAATGGAGTTATTGTTTATTTCATGTCCCGAACCTCCATCAATTTGGAAAATCGTCATGCCTGCATTACGTGTTAAAATTTGATAAACCTTATTATTGGTTATTTTCCAAAAATTACCTGAAGTGGAACTTAAATTAACTCCGTTGAATCCAAAATTATAAAGTTCATTGTTATCAAACGTGTTAAAATCATTTGATAATGCACCTTGAGAGAACATACATGTATTAGGCATACCCGTAGCAACGGTGTTACCAACTGTATCTCTAAACAGACAGCCAATTACTGCATTTGAGTCATTTCCGGTACCACCTACTTTAGTTGACCCTAAGAAGTTTAACATACCAACAGTATTGTTTACACCTTCAATAATACAATTAGCGATAGTGTCATTATCCGCGTCGTCTAATAAATTTAAGGTAGCTCCCGCAAGTGCTCTATTCATAAATCGTAAGAATCTTCCACTATTGGCAAAACTTCCATCAATCTTCACACGGTCGGCACCACTTAGTCTAATTAATCCTGCCGAATTTACATTATAAGTTCCTGTAATGTTACGTAATACAGCAGCATCAGGCACAATATTTATTTTATAATTCCCAACACCGGCTTCGGCTGTTTCATTTAAACCAACTAATCCGGTTTCTTCAATATCACTGGTTATTCTAATGGTGATATCACCACTTACTACACTTGTATTGATGTAGGCAAAAACACCATTATTTCCGGTAAGGTTTGTAAACGGTTGTCCGGTACCAACATTAATAATTCCATTGATTAACCCAATAATTTTATATGCATTAAACGCCGGAAAAACAGTTATGTTGGTAATACTGGTGGCCTCAATCCCTGCAGGTGTTGAACCAACATTATTAGAACTTGAGGAGTCTTGTGCAGCTATAAAATAATAAATTGAATCGTCGCCAACAACACCACCTAATAGGGCATGATCAATAGTAAAAGTCCATGTGCCATTAAATCCATTACCTGATGTTAATACACCCTGAGATGATTGGAAGGCTCCAACCGCCATTTTTTTGAAGTATATCCTAGGTGTTAAAGTACCTGTAGTGTATATACCTGATACATCCGAAATAGTTGCAGTAATGGTGCGGTTGGTTGTATTAATTGTATTGATTAAGGTAGTGTAAGTAATGGTTGGTGGAGCCAAATCTAATGGAGTAAAATTACCGGCATCAGCACCTAAATCAACCGGCGTAAGTGATGAACGTAATTGACCATCAAAATCAACATCTGTTCCTATTCCTGTAACTGCTATACCTCCGGCTTCAAGTGGAGTAGGAGTAGTTGGGTTTATTCTTAAATTAAATGTAGAGGCCGAACCGGTTGGATTTATAAAACTTATAGCATTGGATACCGAGTTGCCATCTTCAAGGGAACCAACTTTCCAACTTGAAATATTGGTGTAAGAAATATTATTTATTCTTCCGATAGTATCAGCAAATAATAAGTTGTAATCGCAATGTAAGGTAGTATTGTTATTTAAAAACATAGCAAAATGCCCGGGGTTACCGGTTGTTCCATTGGTTCTAACATTAGTGAATATGTTATTTAAAACACTATCAACTCCCGCACCCGAGCGTTGAAATGCGGTTGAAAAACCAACACCCGCATTAGTGTTAGCTCCACCAATATATACTGTATTAAAATAGATATTACTGTTACCTGAGTTTTTAGTGATACCACGCAAGGTTAATCCAACAGGATAGGCATTACCTAATGAATCAAAACCCATTCTAATGATATTGTTGTTTACATTATTATTACCTGCTGCAATCTCAATCCCGTTAATTACAGCAAAAGGATTGTTAAACCAAGCTGATTGTGTGTGAATAACGTTGCGAATCAAGTGATGAGTTCCACTTGATGGTGTCGAGAAAAATATACCTGTATTTTGCGCAGCATCAACCACTGATGATGATGTTAAATGTAAACCACCAATAATATTTTGGCGAACATCAAAAGTTCCAAGAGTTGATGTAACAACCAAACCACCAATAACAGTATTTGCACCGGTTGCTGTGGTTCTACCCGAGCTATAAATGTTGGTAATTAAGTTATTAGATACCAAATATGAGCCGGTAACAGTTGGGTTAAGAAAAATACCACGGGTGGCAGTTGTATGAGAACCTGCAACTGAATGGCCATTAAAAATATTTGATATTACATTATTACTGATTACTTGTGTTGGTGTACCTCCGGAAGGATTAGCAAAAATTCCGGATACCCTTTGAACAGAAGTTCCTGAGGTTGCAGCAGAAAAAATCCGAATACTTGCATTGGTAGGAATGGTATCACCAATTAAGTTATTGGTGATATTAACATTAGTGCCGTTAAAGGCATTAATACCAAAAAACTCAGGTGTTGTTGTAGCGCCTGTGCCTACTAAATCAATACCGTTAATTATGTTATTTCTGATATTAAACGTATTGCCTGTACCACCTCCATTACGGATACCCATTGCCCCGAAAGTAGTAGTTGAAGCCGAAGTTACTGTGATGGCACCATTCACAGTTCGTGAACCTATAATATTGCCATTTACAGTTCCTATATCAACGTTTCCATTAACTGCATTGATACCTAAAAATGCAGTAGAGCCTGTGCTTAGTGTGTTATAATTAATATTGGTAATAATATTTCCTTGTAATGAAGTTACCGCACCTAAACCAACTGATATATCAAATACATTTAAGTTGTGTGCAAATGCGCCATTTAACTCATAAAGACCGGTACCGGCAGCACTATTACCTCCAATGTAATTATTATGAATGATAAATCCACTTGCGCTTACTAAATTAGCTACGTTAGGTGTAACCCAAAATACGCGTTGTGTGGCTGCGGCTGTAAAGGTGCGTGCAGCGGTTTGATAAAATTTGTTTCCTCTAAAATTCCAAGCACTATTGTTTGCACCAATATAAATCGCAGCACTTGCAACGGTTGGACTAAAGAAGTTATAAATATTACAACTGTCAATTGTGTTAAAGTCGTTGTTAGTTGCAACGGTTGTTCCACTACCTAATGAAGATATAGCAGCAACCGGAAAGCCTGAACCTTCTTCTCTGATATCGCAAAATTTAATGGTGTTAAAATCATTACCATTGGCAAATATTGTAGTGCCAAAATTAATTACTCCGGCTCCTGCTGAACCTAACACAGTAACATTTGAAGAACGAAGTTCGGTGTATATAATTTGGTTACTATCGGCATCATTAATAAACCTAATGGCAGGGGAAGTGTTATTGGTTGAACTGATAATTAAATTACTTCCGCTTACAAATGAACCTGTTGCACCTTGGCGGCCATCAATTTCAATATGTGAACAGTTGTTAAAATCAAAAGTTGCAACTGCACTGTTACCTACCACTAATGCTGAAATATTTACATCAGGATATAACCTTACGCGATTGGTTGGCGACATGTTTGTATATGGTCCAAACACAATAGGGAAGGTTTCACCGGTATTTATATCATATTGTGGATCTTTAAGAATAAAGTTAACCGGACCTGTTACACCTAATTGATTTAAGGTATTAACTGCTTGTGTAATGGTGGTAAAAGTTTGACCAACTCCAACATTATAATTTCCATTTAAACGTGGTTGAATGGTTAAAGCGCCATTAGGGTTACTCACTATCGGAGTATAAGTTACTCCACTAACAACAACACTGTTAAGTGTAGCGTCTAGTTGGTTACCGGCTGTTGCAGTTCCACTCACATCGTAGGTTAACCAAAAATAGTTAATACCACCTGCCAATTGCACATTTGTAGTTATGTTAAATGCTCCAGATGGAGTGTTTAATGAACCTACCAATTGGCTATTATTAAATGTGGTTGAATTACCGGTATAAAATATTTTAGCCTGCGATATATCGGCAGCACTTGTTGTTCCTAAAGTACTTAAATTAAATGAAGTAACAGATAATGCATTCGCACCTCTTTGAACCATAATCGGGATTCTGATTACTACATTATTTATAGAAGCAGTTGGAACAGTAATAGATGTTTGTTCGGCAGTAACGGTATCAAAATACATGCTATTAACAGGTTGACCGGTTAGGTTATCTTCCCAAGCACCAATGTCAGGTAATCCACCTGTGCCAACATATCCTGTAAAACCGCCCCTAATTACATTGGCATAATCAATTGAAACATTTGCAAGGCGTAATGATCCCGACTCGGCAAAAGTAGGAGTGGTTGGATTGATTTTTAAATATGAAGCACTACTGCCAACTGTACTTACAAAAGCAACATTCTCGGTAAACGAAGCTGAATCTCTAGGAATTACCCTTAACTGATAGTCAGTTAAAGTTTGGTCGGCATTAGTTCCATCAAAAAATATTAAGTTGGTTGTTGATGGGGTTCCTGCATAAAAAATATTTCTGTTTGAGTTATTATCAAAATTAACTAAACCGGTTGCAGAGCGATGATAAGCAACGGTGCGCCCCGTTCCATTTGCTGTTGAATTGTTTATTAAAACATTATTACGCAAAATTAAATTTGAGGTGGTAGCTACAGTAGAATTGGTATGAAACAAGGCTGTTGTTCCAAAATTAGTACCGCTTGAAGTTGCATCTAAATAAACCGTATTATGTGCAACATCATAACTTGTTGTTGCAGTTGTATTGGTTATATTAATACCTCTAATGGTTGGAGCAGTAGTAGGTGTTGCAGCATTCGCGCTTGGTGCTTTTAAATCGCCAACTAAATTATTAGTTATACTTCCTGCTCCTGATGATGAAGAGATAACTAAAATTCCGGATACGGTAGCACTTCCTGTGCCTGAATAATTGATGTTGTAAACCTTATTATTGGTAACTGTAGGAGTGCTGGATTGAGTAACAATACCTGCTGAAGTTAAGCCTGCCGCATTTATCGTATGTACTATATTATAACCAATTGTTTTAACTCCCGCTACCGACCATGAATAAAGGCCATAGGTGGTTCCTGTACCTAAATTAGTAATGTTATTTATATTGTTGTTATTGTACCTTTCATTATTCGGAGCACTACCATCGTAAATACCATAAAGAACACTGACACCTGTACTTTTTAAGCAACCTAAGTTTGAAACATTATTACTGTCAATTATAATAGTTCCTGTTGATGCTTGAATTCCATAAATGAGAGAACTGGATCCGGTTCCGGTAATAAATATATTACTTACATTATTTCGGCGAATAGTGGTTGTTGAAGTACCATTTGTACCACCGGCTTGCACTATTCCAACGGTACTGCCACCTGTTGTTCCATTTCGTATGATACTGTCAACCGTATTGCCAATGAAGTTATTGATTGGTGTTGCTCCGGTGTAATAAATACTGTTTATTGTTTTTGTTCCGGTTCCTGTTGTATTTAAAAAAGTTCTTCGTGTAATATTATTATTCACATTAAGTGTGGCAGAAGGTGTACCTGTTATACCAATGTTATAATGCGTGCCTGATGCGGTTGCACCATCTAATATTACTGAATCAACAATATTGTTTAAAATGTTAAGGTTAGGACAAGCCAAGCGGTTACTTATTGGAACGCTCGTACCGGTACCTGAATACCTGAAACCTCTAACAATATTTCCCCTAACATTTACATTTGTTGCAGCAGTATTTAACCAAATGGCTGTAAACTCAGCGGTAGTGGCTACCGTTTGCGAACAATTTAAAAATTCATTACTGTCAATATTTATGGTATTGCCATTAGCTCCTGATTGCGCAGCTTCAAAATCTAAACACCAGGTGATGGCAGTTGTACTTGAACCTGCTGTAATTGTAATTCTGTTTTTCTTAATATCACCACTCGAACCAATTGATGATGCAAATAACCAAATGCCTCTGTTTGAAGTAGAATGGTTTATGCCTGCACCGTTGTTATTATTAATGACATTGTTTGAAATGTTATAACTCCATTGGTTGTGAATAAACATGGCACCACAGGCGGATACCGGATTTAAACCACCGCCAAAATTGACAATTGTGTTACCTGTATTTCCGGCTGTTCCACCGATATCATTATTAAGATCGGCTAGGGTATAGGGACTTGCTACTGCAGCACCTATCAATGAAATACCAAAATTGCAATTTTGAATTGTATTAGCATATATACGGTTAAATGAGCTTGCTCCTGAAACAGCAGTAGGAACTAATACAGTTCCAATATTGTTGCGCGTTGCACTCACAAACTCAATTCCAATGGAACCCGTTGCATTTGCACGTGAACCTGCCGATGCCGTTATATTATCCCGGTTTAAAGTAATTACACAATTTGTTATCAAGTTGTTGTTGGCACCGTCTGTAACACTGCGTTTATAAAATCCTATACCTACTTCCATCATACTGGTTGGGGTTACATTACCCGAATTTTCTGAAAAGTTGATACCATCTAAGGTAATAAAATCAGATCCTTCAAACGACCACATTACATCTATCGAATCTAAAGCACTAGCCAACCTGGTACCTGTGTAGGCTACTAATAATGGGTTTGTACCTACACCATTTTTTCTAAATACAATAGGATTTGTCGCTGTTCCGGTTGCACTTAAAATTAAACCTGAAGTCAAATTCTCAATATGCCCTGCTGCGATATTAATTGTTACTCCACCGGTTCCAACTCCATTTGTATTTAATGCTGAAACTGCTGCGGCAATTGTTGGATAATCGCAGCCGCTTGTACATACAGTTCTTGTTCCTGTAATGGCTTGCCCAAATGCGACTTGAGAAAATACACCAATAAAAGTTGCTAGAAGCAACCTGATTTTACTTTTAAAGTTAATTTTCATATCTGTTTTTTAATAGATTTTAATTTCTGTAGAGCCGTCTAATATACTCCAATTTTGGATATTTTTAGTTTTTATTAAGATGCAAATGCTAAATATATTCATGGTTTGGACGTTAGATTGTCGCATTTTGTTGCACGCATAAAATGAGGTCACAGATTACCAAAGGATTAAAATAATGTTAATCAATATAATGGCTTAACTTTAATATTTGCTTTTTTAAATTAATGACATAATTATGATACAAACAGGATATACAATTTTAAAATATGACCAAAGGTTACAGTTATAAAATGATGCGGTTGCTCTCTAAAAATAGTTTGATTGCAAGTTGAAAAGTAAAACTAAAATAATTCCAATTGCTGAAAGGCGATTTCTTTAGTAGCCGGTTCTTTTCCATGGAAAATTTCCATCATTCCAAATTGTTTATCTGCTACACATAAAATGCCTATATGCCCTTTAGCCGGGAGTGTTTCATAAACTCTTGTAGCGGTTAACTAAGTACATGCTGTCATTTTTTTTAAATAAATCAGCCTCGAATAAGCCAGGTTAATTAATTTAAAGTAAAGCAGGTTCTGCTGTAGCTTGTAATTGTATTACCTTATCTTTTCGTATTTACTAATGTTAGCGATATTAATCTCACTTAACAATTCAATGGCTTTAGATTTTTCTGATGGGGTGGCACCTTTAAAAATGTTTACCAGTTCTTCACTTTTCGCTTCAAAAAACACAATTAACATAGCTGTATTGGGTGCAATTTTAAATACTTTCTTAACTAGCTCTAACGACGCCATGATATTTTTCCGAGCATTTTCAGCATCTTTAAACATCAAATCCAGTCCTTGACGGTGGTACTTATAATACGCTTCTCTAATGGGTGCGAAACGTTCATTTAACACATTATCAATAAAATTATAACGCGTACGTAAGTTTCTTGTAAATGGTTTCCAACCACTGCTACCATCACTATTTTGTGCGTTATTCATTACTTGTAATGCCTTGTTAAAATAGGGTGTTCCACCTAATAAACTAAATGAGTCGTAGTCTAACCCGATTGCGTAATAAACATAAAATGCAATTAACGAAGTTAGGTTGGTGGTAAAGGCATTTTCGTTAAAGTCCATTGGTTGAAATTCGGCATACACAAAATTCCAATCTTCATCAATAATATTCAAAGTATTGCTGGAGTATGTGCTTCCATAAACCGGACGTTGACAAATAATTTGGGCGCTTCCCGAAAACGAATTGTTTTGCTGATCGTAGCTATTAGGAATGAATTGTATGGTAAGTTCTATTCGTTCGTTTGGCTGAATTTTATCGGTAGTCCATTTGTTATTGTTAACAAAGTTAGCAATGGCCTGTTCAAGCGACCTGAATATTCTTTTATCTGATAACTGTATTTGATTATCTAATATAATAGCTTTACAGTTGATGTCTTGCGCATACAACATGGGCAATTGAAACAAAAACATCAGGATAATAAAGGCACTACGCATGATTAAGTTCTATAATTTTATTGATAATATCCATGGCTACTTCTTCCTTAGGTTTAAGTCCATATCGGGTAATTTTACCTGATTTATCAATGATTGAAATTTTATTTGTGGCATGAGCAAATCCGGCTCCTGAATCTTTCAAAGAATTTAAAACGATAAAATCTAAGTTTTTCTTATTCAGCTTTTGTTTAGCATGTTCAACTTCATTGTTGGTTTCTAACGCAAAACCTACTAAAAACTGCTTCTTTGTTTTACGTGTTCCTAATTCAGCTAAAATATCTTTTGTTTTACGTAATTTAAGATGTAACTCGTCACCGCTTTTTTTAATTTTTGTAATACTCACTTTTTCCGGAGTATAATCAGCAACGGCAGCACTCATTATTGCAATAGTACATTTGCTAAATTCTTTAACCGTTTTCTGATACATTTCTTCAGCCGAAGTTACATCAATTCGCTTCACTTGAGGTTCGGTTACCGGAATGTCGGTTGGGCCACAAATTAAAGTTACCTCTGCACCATGTCGAACAAGCATTTCGGCCAAAGCAATACCCATTTTTCCGCTACTGTGGTTACCTATAAACCTTACCGGGTCAATGCTTTCATAGGTTGGCCCTGCGGTTACTAAAACTTTTTTGCCGGTTAATGCAGTTGATACGGTTTGTGTATTTTGTAAATAAGCTACAATAAATTCTGGTTCTTGCATCCTTCCTGTACCAGATAAACCACTGGCTAATTCGCCACTGGCAGGAGGGATGATGATATTTCCAAAACCCTGTAATGTTTTAAGGGTATTTTGAGTTGCCGGATGTGCATACATATCTAAATCCATGGCAGGGGCAACATACACTTTACATCTGGCACTTAAATAGGTAGCCAATAATAAATTATCACAAATACCATTAGCCATTTTTGCAATTGTATTGGCCGTTGCCGGGGCAATGATAAATAAATCAGCCCATAAGCCTAACTCTACATGGTTGGTCCATTCGCCTTGCTCGTTTAAAACAAACGAATGATAAACCGGATGCTTACTTAAGGTTGACAAGGTTAAAGGGGTTACAAAATCGCCGGCACTTTCCGACATGATAACCTTTACCTCGGCGCCGGCTTTCACCAATAAACGAACCAATATTGCCGATTTATAAGCAGCAATACTTCCGGTGATACCAAGTAGAATTTTTTTGCCTTTAAGCATATTGTGGCTCATAAAAATAAAATGGTTACCGTTTTACAACAGCAACCATTTTACTGATGTTACTTTTTATTTACGTTCTTTCGAAGGATTGCGGAAATAAATTTTTCCTGCCAAATACTCTTCCATCGCAATGTTTGCAGCTTTCGGTAAACGCTCATAATAACTCGAAATTTCAATTTGCTCGCGATTCTCAAATACTTCTTCTAAAGTATCGCTGTCATTACTAAACTCTTGTAATTTACCATGTAACTCCTCTTTCATTTGCGCCGAAATTTGGTTGGCACGCTTTGAAACGATAGCTAATGCTTCGTAAATGTTTCCTGTTTCCGAATCAATCTTTCTTAAATCACGCACCACTGTTGAGCTAGGTGCATTGTTGTAGTTAATAGATGCCATATATTTATATATTAATTTGATTTTCTTTTTGCTTCTTCTTTTTTCTTGCTTTCTTCAGCGGCTTCTTCTATCCTGGCCTGTTCACGTAAGCGCTCTTTTTCAATTTTCTTTAACCCTACCAAACATTTTTGATACACCTCATTTGCCTCAGCTATGTACTTGCTGTCGCGGTATTCTTGAATAAAATAGTTATAAAAGTCAACTGCCTCCCTGTACCTTGCTTCTTGTTTATTTTCAATACTTTTAGAAGCCAATAGGTAATACGATTTTAAGGTTAAATACTCCAATTCCTCACGCTGTGCTATTTCGGGAAAGTCTTTTAAAACATTTTGTAACGTAACAATTGAACTTTTATATTCTCCAATATCGAAATATAGTTTAGCGTTTTTATAAGCCTTCTGAGATAGTTTAGCCCTAAGTTTATCTAATAAAATATTACATTCATTCACATATTTACTATCAGGATACACATTCACAAAAAGTTTTAGTGCTTCGGTAGCTTTGTATGTATCTGTTTGGTCTAAATAAAAACTTTGTGATTCAAGAAATTGGCAATACGCATGCATATATAAACTTTCCTCAGCCCATTGTCCGGTAGGGAAATTTTCGAAATAAGCTTTAAACTGATATCCCGCCAAAGGAAAATTACGAAGTCCGAAGTTACAATACGCACTATAATACATTACCTTTTCGGCCATAGCCGTTCCGCTAAAATTATCCTGTAACTGTTCAAATAAAACTGAGGCCCTGTAATAATCTTTTTTATTGTAATAGGATTGAGCCAATTCAAGTTTTTTATTGGGGTCGGGATTCTTCAATGTCTTTTGATATTTACTACACGACACCAAAATAAAAACCATTAATATATATACGATTTTGCTTGCTTTATGCATACTTACGTTAATCCAAACGCAAGTATACGTCATTTATTTCTGCTTGTAAAGAGGCAAATGTGCCAAATTTCAAATTTTTCTCTCTTGTAATCAGTTCATTAAGTGCAATTTTAGGTTGATTTTTTTGTGCTTCATTCAGGTGGTTTTAACTTGCCGGTTTACACATGATTAAAAAACTGTTATGTTTATGTAGCTTGATAATCTTTACTGCTGTTTATGGAAGTGGTCAGGTTCCGCTATTTATTGATGATGATAGTTTGGATATTGATAACGTTCACCTACCTGATACCACCATAAGCCAACCGAATGTTGTAAAGAAAAGAAATATAACCTCTACCAAACCATTGGTAAATCCCTTACAAGGTGGAAAAATTGATAGCCTAATTGATTATGCTTTCACCTTTATGGGAAGCCGATATAGAAGGGGAGGAACCACCACAAAAGGATTTGATTGCAGCGGTTTTACCATGACTGTATTTAAACCCTTTGGTATTAAACTTCCTCATACCAGTGCCGGACAAGGATTAGTGGGTGTGCAGGTTTCAGTACAACAATTACAAAAAGGCGACTTGGTTTTTTTTAGGGGAGGCAATAGAAGAAGCAGAAGAATTGGTCATGTTGGTATTGTAATTACCGAGCGTGGACAGCCGGTACAGTTTATACACAGCAGTACCAGTGAAGGTATTAGAGTTGATCGCTTAGATGCGGCCTATTACAAACTACGATATATAAAAGCTGTGCGAATTGCCGAACTTTACCATTAAGGAGCAGGCAACATTTTAAGTACTTTAGTACTCAAATGATTTTATTTGGCAATATTTTTGAAATATCAAACCAACCAACTTAATTCAACAAACAATATGAAAAGATTTATTTTGTTAAGTACCTACCTTATTTGCAGCGTTATAACCTTTGCTCAAAACGCTCCGGCACGTTTAACTCCCATTATTGAAGTAACAGGCAGCTATGAAATGGAAATTATTCCCGATGAAATTTATGTAAGTGTTACCTTACGCGAATACATGAATGAAAAAAAGAAACAACCGATTGAACAGATAGAAAAAGAATTTAAACAAGTGTTGGAACAATTAAAAATTGATGTGAAATCTGTATCACTCGAAAGTGTTTATGGTAATTTCGACTATGACTACAAAACCAATAAAAGGGGCGAATTCTTAAATGCAAAGGTGTATATCATTAAGTTTGGCGACCTTGAGAAGTACAATAAATTAGTGATGATGCTAGATAAAAAGGGTATTGAAAATATTTACATTCAAAAAACAGGGAACAGCAAAATAGAAACTTACCGACAACAAGTTAAGGTAGAAGCGTTAAAGGCAGCTAAAGCAAAAGCCGATGTGATGTTAGCAGCCATAAACAAAAAAACCGGTGATGTAATATTAATCAGAGAAAGGGATAACAACATGGGGTATTTACTTCCGCCAATGACTTTCAGTAATAAGATGGTGGGCGCAGATGCTGAGGGAGCAGGTGCATCAAACGAACCTGTTGATATGCAAAAAATTAAAATTAGGTACGAAGTTGAGGCGCATTTTTTGATTTTATAATTAATTAAAAACAAGCAGCAGATGAATTATAACTGCTGCTTGTTCGTTTATTTACCGAATAGTCCACCCAATCCCGGCAACATACTACTCATCAAACTTTTCATTTCAGCCGACGAAACCTGATCGGCTTGTTGCAATGCATCGTTGGTTGCTTCTAAAACGAATTGTTGTAATTGTGGCTGTTGTTCGGCCGAACATAATTCAGGAGCAATTTGTACAGATAATACTTTTTTATTTCCGTCGCATATAACAGTTACGCTGCCATTAGCAGCTTTACCGGTAACAGAAATTGTTGCTAATCGTTGTTTTATTTCCTCAGCTTTCTTTTGTGCTTCCGCTATTTTACCAAACATAAATTCAGATTTTTAAATGTTGTCAAAAATAAACAATTTAAAAATGGATGTTGTATTTCATTAAAGCTTGTTTGTGATTGGCTTATAAATCAATGATGTAGATTGTTTTAAAAAGTTATAATTTAAACCCTTTCCACATAAAATGCACCAACTAAAATCATCCTTTTTTTAGTGTGCTTTTTTGGTAAATTCGCCAAACATTTTTTTGAAATCTATCTACTAAAAAAATATGCATATTTCAAGCAATTATCGTGACGAATTCATTAAACGTCACATTTCACCAATGGATAGGGACACCGATGCCATGTTAAAAACAATAGGGGTAAGCAGCATTGATCAATTAATTGATGAGACTATTCCGTCGCACATTCGATTAAAAGAACGCATGAAATTACCTGAACCTTTATCGGAGCCTGAATTATTGAGTTTACTTAGTGAAATTGCTTCCTCTAATAAAATTTATAAAAGCTTTATTGGAATGGGATATTACGGAACACATACACCAAATGTTGTGTTGCGTAATATTTTTGAAAATCCTGGATGGTATACAGCCTACACACCGTATCAGGCAGAAATAGCTCAGGGACGCTTAGAAGCATTGCTTAATTTCCAAACCATGATTATTGAATTAACAGGAATGGAAATTGCCAACGCAAGTTTATTGGATGAAGGAACTGCCGCTGCCGAAGCTATGCACATGTTGCATGCCGAAGCTAAAAATAAAAATGCAACTAAGTTTTTTGTTTCTGATTTATGTTATCCTCAAACCATTGATGTTTTAAAAACAAGAACTGAACCAATTGGTGTTGAGTTGGTGGTAGGTGATTATAATAACATAACCTTAGACGAAACCTATTTCGGAGCTTTAATACAATATCCGGCAGGTAATGGTGCAGTATATGATTACAGCCATTTTATGGCCAAAGCAATTGAACAAAATGTATTGGTTGCCGTGGCAGCAGATATTTTAAGTTTAACTGTATTAACACCTCCGGGCGAATGGGGTGCTGATGTGGTTGTAGGAACCGCTCAGCGATTTGGAGTACCTATGGGATACGGTGGTCCGCATGCAGGATTTTTTGCAACTAAGGATCAATATAAACGTCAGATGCCCGGACGTATTATTGGTGTAAGTATTGATGCCCAAGGAAACCCTGCGCTGCGTATGGCGTTACAAACCCGTGAACAACATATTAGAAGAGAAAAAGCAACTTCAAATATCTGTACCGCTCAGGTTTTACTTTCTATAATGGCAAGTATGTATGGTGTTTATCATGGACCTGAGGGATTAAAAGGAATTGCAGGTAGGGTGCATGGTTTAGCTGCTTCTTTAAGTAAAGCATTACAAGAGGCAGGATTCAATCAAAAAAATAAACATTTCTTTGATACACTTTTAGTTGAAGTACCATCAGCCGATGAAGCGATAACTAAACTGGAAGCTTCTCAAATGAATGTGCGTAAATATGATGCCACTCATATAGGCATATCTATTGACGAAACACACACGATAAATGATGTTAATGCTTTATTCACAGCATTAACAGGTAAATCCGGAGCCATTCAACAAACGGAGACTGTTGAATTACATGCGCCATCAAATTTTGTTCGTACCAGTAAATTTATGACTCATCCGGTGTTTCATTCACACCATAGTGAGCATGAAATGTTGAGGTACATCAAACAACTTGAGTCGAAAGATTTATCTTTATGTCACAGTATGATTGCCCTTGGTTCATGTACTATGAAACTAAATGCAACTGCCGAAATGATTCCGGTTACAATGCCCGGATTCGGTCAGTTACATCCTTTCATCCCGCGTAACCAAGCTGTTGGTTACACTCAAATATTTAATGAATTAACCGAATATTTAAAACAAGTTACAGGATTTGCAGGCATCAGTTTACAACCAAATGCCGGTGCTCAAGGGGAATATGCCGGATT
Source organism: Bacteroidia bacterium (assembly GCA_025454975.1). Taxonomy (GTDB): domain Bacteria; phylum Bacteroidota; class Bacteroidia; order UKL13-3; family UKL13-3; genus UBA6183. Next base: position 14,146 of record JALONK010000035.1, on the reverse strand, counting down.
AATGGTTATTCGTGAGTATTTCAAATCTATCGGACAATCACATCGTAATATTGCATTGATTCCTTCATCCGCTCATGGAACAAATCCTGCTAGTGCTGTTATGGCCGGGATGAAGGTAGTAGTTACCAAAACATTGGATAACGGATATGTTGATATTGACGACTTACGAGCAAAAGCCGAAGAGCATAAAGACAATTTAGCCTGTTTAATGGTAACTTATCCTAGTACTTATGGAATTTTTGAAGAAAGAATTACTGAAGTATGTGATTTGATTCACCAATTTGGTGGACAAGTTTATATGGATGGAGCTAATATGAATGCCCAAGTTGGATTAACCTCTCCGGCAAGTATTGGGGCCGATGTTTGCCATTTAAATTTACATAAAACATTTTGCATTCCACATGGTGGTGGTGGCCCGGGTATGGGTCCAATTGGTGTGGGTGCGCATTTAGTTCCGTTTTTGCCCGGACACGCCGTTGTTGATATGCAGGGTGGTAACCAAGCGATGACAGCCGTGAGTGCTGCGCCTTGGGGTAGTGCCTCAATCTTATTAATATCTTATGCTTACATAAGAATGATGGGAACCAAAGGTTTGGAGGATGCTACTAAATATGCCATTTTAAATGCAAACTATATTAAAGCAAGGCTTGAAGAACATTATCAAATTTTATATGTAGGCAGCAAAGGACGTTGCGCACATGAAATGATTTTAGATACTCGTGTATTTAAAACAGCTAGTGGAGTTGAGGCGGAAGATATTGCAAAACGCTTGATGGATTATGGCTTTCATGCACCAACCATGAGTTTCCCTGTTGCCGGAACTATTATGGTTGAACCAACAGAAAGCGAACCTAAGTCGGAACTCGATCGTTTTTGTGATGCCATGATAAGCATTAAAGAAGAAGTTAATGCAATTATTACCGGAGCAGCAGATAAAACAGATAATGTATTAAAAAATGCTCCACATACTGCAATGGTGGTAACTGCCGACGAATGGAACCATACCTATTCACGTGCACAAGCAGCCTATCCGCTACCGTATGTAAAAGCAGCTAAGTTTTGGCCAAGTGTTGGACGTGTTAACAATACACATGGTGATAGAAATTTAATTTGTGCTTGTATTCCGGTTGAAGCTTACGCGCAAAGCAGTAACTAACACTTTAATACTTCTGATAGTATTGATAAATAATAAAAACGCCGTTCGATTTATCGAACGGCGTTTTTTATGCAATGTTCATCAGTGTTAAGTTGATTTATTTCAATCCTGTTTTATGTTTTACAACACTGTTTAATAATAATGCTTTGAAGTCGGCAAGAGGTATCATATTAGGTCCATCGCTTAAGGCATGATCAGGGTCGCGGTGCACTTCGAAAAAGAAACCATCAACACCAACAGCAGCCGCTGCGCTGGCTAAGTATACGCCATACTCGCGGTTTCCACCACTTTTTCCATCCATGCCGCCCGGACGTTGAGTGCTATGGGTTACATCCATACAAACCGGATATCCAAACGATTTCATGTCAACCAAGTTGCGAAAATCAACCACTAAGTTATTGTAACCAAACATGGTTCCTCTTTCTGTTAATATGATTTGATGATTGCCTGTACTTTCAACTTTTTTAACCGCATGTTTCATTTCCATGCCTGATAAAAACTGTGCTTTTTTAATATTTACAACCCGTCCACTATTTCCGCAGGCAACCAACAAATCGGTTTGACGGCATAAAAACGCCGGAATTTGTAAAACATCTATTACTTCGCTTAACGGCTCGGCTTGCCAACTTTCATGGATGTCGGTAGTAACCGGAAGGTTAAAGGTGTCTTTCACTTTTTGTAAAATACGTAATCCTTCTTTCATTCCATTACCTCTGAAGCTATCCACCGACGTGCGATTTGCCTTATCAAATGAAGCTTTAAAAATATAAGTAAGGTTTAGTTCTTCGGCTATTTTAGCAATGTTTTCTGCTAAATCCATCACCATAGCTTCATTCTCAATAATGCACGGGCCGGAAATCAAAAAGGTTTTTTCTTTTATTTTATTAAATAGTTCATTCATATCAATTGTAATTTATTGCAAGATAATAGACCATATTTCAAGATGAATATATTTTCCATGTTTAAATTCCATATCTCTTAAAATACCATCACGTTCAAATCCATTCTTTTTCAATAGTTCAATACTCGTTTTATTTTCAGGTTCTACCTCAGCAGCTACTCTATGTAGTTTTAAGTTGGTTTTAGCATGAATTAATAATGTTTGTAATGCTTCCGAAGCAATACCTTGATTCCAATAATCGGGCATCAACCAATAACCTACTTCTGCTCTTTTATGAATGGGATGAATATAATAAATACTAAACACACCCATAAAATCACCAGCATCATTTGTTACTACCCATGAATATCCTGTTCCCTCTTCAGCGTTTTTTGCATACCAATTCATTTGTTCTGCGGTATCATCAAAAGTTGAATAAGTTATACCAAAATATTTGTTTACCTCAGGGTGTGAGAATCCTTCAAATACTTGTTGTTGATCAGAAGCTTTAACAGGCCGCAAAGTTAGCCTGTTGGTTTTTAGTTCAGGATAAATCATTGCTATTCACTTAGACTGTATATCTGAACAATACCTTCCAGTTCACCTTTAATGGAAGTAACCAACAATGAAGTAATTTTAGAAGAGGTCATTAACTGCTCAGCCTCGGCCATTTTCATTGTTTTTCTAATGGTTTTTGGAGCCGGTGTCATGATATCGGAAGCTGATAAATTAAAAAAATCTTGTGCGTATTTATCCATTGCACGACGCAAATCGCCGTCGGTAATAATACCTTTTACTTTTTTGTTTTGTTCAACCACTGCCAATCCCAAACGTCCGGTACTCATTGTATTTATAACTGTTTTAATTGAATCATTATGCTTTACAATGGGCAGTTTTGTTTTAAACATTACCTGTTCAACAGTAGTTAATAATTTTCTTCCCAAACTTCCACCGGGATGAAATTTTGCAAAATCCTCCGATTTAAAATTACGTGCTTTCATTAATGCTACAGCCAATGCATCGCCCATAGCTAAAGTAGCAGTGGTTGATGAGGTAGGGGCAAGTTCTAGCGGACAAGCTTCTTTATATACTTTAACATTTAAATGAAAATCGGAATGTTGGGCAAGGGTAGAAGTAGGGCTTCCACTTAAACCAATAATTTTAATTTTTTGAGACTTGATAAATGGAATGAGTTTTAATAGTTCCTCCGTTTCTCCACTGTATGAAATAGCCATTAACACATCTTCTTTTTTTAGCATGCCTAAGTCGCCATGGAAAGCTTCAACCGGATGCATAAACATTGATGGTGTACCTGTGCTTGCAAGTGTAGCGGCAATTTTTGCTCCAATCAAACCTGATTTTCCAACACCGCAGATAACCAAACGTCCCTTTGATTTTAAAACAGCATCAACCGCATGATTAAATTGTTGATCTAACTGTTTACTTAAATCACTTAACGCTTTTGCTTCTATTGAAAAAACTTCGCGTGCATAAATTCTGTAATCTTTCATGGAGTACCTTAAAAATATGAAGTGCAAAGATGAAGAATGCTATCAAATAAAAAAAGCCTTGGTAATCCAAGGCTTTCAAACATTTGGGTGGAATATGGGGCTCGAACCCACGACCCCCTGAACCACAATCAGGTGCTCTAACCAACTGAGCTAAAACCACCGTTTGAGGTTGCAAAAGTAATTTTTTTTCACAATTTGGCAACCAAAAATTTTACTTATTTTGATGTAAGGATACTTTCCACACGTTCCCAGTTCACTACATTCCAAAATGCCTTCACATAATCAGCACGTTTGTTTTGATATTTCAAATAATAGGCATGTTCCCAAACGTCAATCGCTAAAATTGGCTTACCCATAATTTCGGCCGTATTCATTATCGGATTATCTTGATTAGCTGTAGCTATAACTTGTAATTTTCCATTTTTTTCTATTAACCAAGCCCAACCCGAACCAAATTGACTTGTTGCTGCTTTTTCAAATTTTTCTTTAAAGGCATCAATACTTCCAAAGTCATTTGTAATCCGTTTCAACGTTTCGGTGCCGGGTTGTGTTCCAGTTTTTAAAATGCTCCAAAAAAATGTGTGATTCCAATGCCCTCCGCCATTATTTCTAACAGCTCCTCTTATACCTTCCGGTACATTGGTTAACCTTCCTAAAAGTTCAGCTAAACTTAGTTTACGTAATTCGCTATAGGATTGTAAGGCATCGTTTAATTTGTTTACATAAGCCTGGTGATGTTTAGTATAATGGATTTCCATCGTTTGTGCATCTATCCAAGGCTCAAGAGAATTGTAAGCATAACCTAATGGCTGTAGTTTATGTAAATTATCTTCGTTGGTTTGATGAATTGCAGTAATAGCCGATAATTTATCTACTCCTAAAAGCATACCTGACATGGTTAATGCTCCGGCTTTAATAAAAGTTTTTCTGCTTGTTTTCATAACTGCAAGCTAGCATTATCCACCCTTTTTTTCTAACTAAATTATACTTTCATCTAAAAATTTTGTTTATGTATTTAATATTATGCTATTTTTAAACCTTTAAAAAACTTATAACTTTTGCAAATACCCTGGGATAAATTAAACAAGTTCAACAGCCTACAGGTTTTTCAGTTCCTTCGATTCGGTACTTTTTTCCTGATTTCAATACTATTGGCTAAGGTGGCTATCCTTTACCAACACGAATATGGATTAAGGTTAATCAGTCAATACGAAAATCTTATGTTGGTGAGCTCAAGCTCAACTTTTTTTTGGGTAGCTGCCATTGGTAATACACTTATTCCTTATTATAATAATGCTGATGAAAACGATAAAGGTAAGGTGCTTTTTAATACCTTTATTTTATTGCTCGTATTTAGTTTAATAGCCGCTGTTGTTATCATTATCATTGGTTATGTGTCGGGCAAAAATCAAAATCTTTTTCAAATGTTTTCAATTGTGGTGTTATTAAATACACCTACTTATATTGTTGATTATCTGTTTTATTTAAAAGGTAAATATAAATCGTTAATCATTTGGGGAATAGTTACTTTTTTAGCGCAAATATTATTGTTGTGCTTGCCATTATATTATAAGCAATCATTAAACCTGGCAATTAATCTGTTATTGGTATTGGCACTTATCAAGTTTAATTACACCATCATTTTATTAATGAAATATGGTACCATTACCGTGCAAAAGAAAATAACTTTCGACTTCATGAAAAAGGCTACCCCAGTTATGTTTAGCATTTTATTAGCCGGAAGTATGGAGTACATTAATAGTTATATTGTTGAGTTTAAATTTAGTGATGAAGAATTTGCCATGTATAGGTATGGTGCTCGTGAATTACCAATTTTTTTAATTTTAGCAAATACACTCAGCAGTGTTTATAGTGGCGAAATTGCTAAACTTAATACTGCCGGCAGTTTGGAAGTAGGATTAAATAACTTAAAAAATTCATCTCGAAAGTTGATGCGCTGGTTGTTTCCTTCCACCATTTTATTAATGTTCTTAAGTCCGTATATGTTTAAGTACGCCTATAATACTGAGCTCACAGAAGGGCATAAAATATTTAATATCTATTTACTACTCATCATCTCACGGATGGTGTACCCTCAAACTGTGATAATGGGAATAATGAAAAGCCGCATATTTTACCTGATATCATCCAACTACCTCATTATCTATTGTGTGTTATCATTTTGGTTTTTATCACTGTTTGGCTTAAATGGAATTGCTTATGCTACTGTGGTTGCCTATATAGTCGAGAAAATAATGCTTGCCATTTATTGTAAGATGCAAGGTATAAATTACAATCAATACACACCTGTATTGGAGCATGCAGTATATTCGGTAATTACTTTGGTGGCTTATTATTTTAGCACTATTGTAGAGATGCCGTTTTTGTAATGGGTTGATTAATGGCCAACGCAAATATGATCACCCCCAAGCCATAGCAGCCAATATCTAACCAATCCGTTATGTAAGCGTTGGTTATAAATGGAAATATCAACTCGAAAACCACGCTAAAATATAACCAAACGGCTGTAATTTGTAACCTTGAAAAGCAAAATAATGAATGTTTTAAAACTACTTTTCGTTGTATAATCAATGCAAATCCAAGTACTATCGGTAAACATAAAATATCATCAACATAACTTGTCAGCCAATCAGAACTTATAAACTGACGAAGCAGGAGTGAGGTAATCCAACATAACAATATCAGGAAATAAACCGGAGATATGATGTGGTAGATTGACTTCATCCAGGGAGTAGAAATAAAATAATGGTTACAATAAGCACTACTATCATTAAAATAAACTGTCCCCCTTGAATTAGTTTTTCTAAAATAAAATAAAATGGATTGTTACGGGCACGTTTTAAAGTGAACCATTCCATAAACAGTGGAAGTTCCTTTAACTTCTTTTCTAACGAGGCCCTTTCTTTTCTAAATTCTAAATCTAAGATTTCACCACACGAACTGCAATAAGCTTTATTTCCGTCCGTCCAGTAATCGCAATGCTCACATTTTTGTATAGATGTATGGTTTGGTTTGGTCATTATTTATATTGTCGCAATACACTCAAGTACTGAACAAAGAAAGGTTAAGAGAAAATTTCGTGCAACTTTTTTTCGCGATAGTCGAAAATAGCTTCCACTCTTTTTCTAACAATTAGTGCTGTTATAACAGGCTCTAATATCCATCCCGGTGAAAGGTATTCAACAATATCAGTCATTTCGGTTGTATGATCATCAAGCGACTTAAAGTTGTGTGTATGATGCCACCTTACGTAAGGACCTTTTAGTTGCTGATCAACAAATTGATGAGGGGGATTCCAGATTTCTATTTCAGTTTTCCATTTAAATGGAATTCCATTAAGCTTAATTGAATAATCAATAAGCGCCCCATTTTTCATTTGAATTGGCAGGGGAGTTAGGATAGTAAAATGCAGTTCGGGAGGAGTTAGTACATTTAAATTTTCAGCTTTACTAAAAAAATCAAACACCTCTAATAAAGGTTTTTTAATGATGGTTGTACGAGTTAATATATGTGGTTTCATATGTTAATATTTTGCCGTTAAGGGTAAAAACTCATTACTGGCTAAGTCGGAAAACGTAAATACATTTTGTTCTAAATTTTGTTGATGCAGCCAATTAAGGAAGTTATCTATTACTTCCGGTTTCATAAATCCCCACCTGCCATTAGTAGTGTAGTTAAGGTTGGCATACTCTTGGCTTTTTAATAAAAACTCAGCGTTGCGGTATTCTTCAGGTACCACTTGGTTTAAAATAGCAATAGTTTCATCAATATTTTCCATAGCAAAATGAACACCTTTTTGGGTAGCGGCTAAAAAACTTTTTACAAGTGATGCATGTTCGTTAAGCCACTTTTCTTGGCCGACTATAACCGGAGAATAACTGTATGGAATTTCGTAATCGTCGAGTTTAAAATAATTTAATTTAACTCCTTTCTCTCTGGCTTCAACCCCTTCCCAATTGTCGAAAACCCACGTTGCATCTGCTTCTCCGTTTAACAAGGTATTCCATATACCAAGTTTTTCAGGATAAATTACTTGCATGGGTTCTTCACCACCGTTCATCAACACCATTTTATTTACAATAGCGTCTTCATACCTAGCCTTATAGGATGCATATTTTTTTCCGGCCAAACCCGCAGGACCGGTTATATTTAGATGCGAAGGCGTAACAATTGCACTCAGGTCGTGTTGGAAAATAGCTGCAACTGCCTTTAAAATTAAAGGATTGCTTTTCACACGATAACTGATAATAGTTTCAGTTGGACAAATGGCCAAATGAGCTTCTCCAAGTTCTATTTTTTTAGCCGGGGTAACTTTATAATTATCGTGAGCCGGATTGATTATTTGTAATTCAATCCCTAGTTGTTGGTAAAATCCTAAATACTGAGCTACGAAAATAGGCGTGTGATTGGTGTTCGGGGTCCAATCTAATGCTATGGTAACTGATTGTTTTAACATAAAATAATAACCCACGAAACAAACAATTGTTTCAACAACAGTTTGGTGTTATCAAACAAAAGGCCACTTATAATGCAGTGGCCCCTTGTTTACTTGCTGTATGTTGAGGTTATTTTTTCTCTAATAAAATGGTAATTTTATTGAAGTCAGCAGCAGCATTAATCACCTTTTTAAAGTTTTCAAATTCTTTTACCTGATAAGTTAAATCATTATAATATTCGGTACAGGTAATAATAAGTTTGTTGCCTTCTAGTTTATAAGATGATACAAATCCATAAGAAGGTTTACCATCGGCATTGTTGAACTCTAGCTTTAAGTTTAGTTTTTCTAAGCCTTTTAGTTTATAGCCATCAGGAATTTCGAAAGTAATGGTGCGGTTGTAAGCATGTGCAAACTCAATATCTACTTTATTGGTACGAGGTTTTTCTTGATACATTTCTGATTGCTGTCCGATAACTTCGCCAATTTTTAATAAGAGGTTATCGCCAACAGGCTCGATGTAATAATCAGTTTCAAGATTAGCATCAATTTGTAATGGCAAATTAATTTCTTGAAATTGAGTGTGATCATAATTTTTCACCGACAGGTTGGTGAGGGTTGCATTTTTGGCTAAACCTTTGATAAATCCTTCAAACACCTCTTTACGTTTTTCATCATTCAAATAAAAGTAAGCTGACTTTAGGCCTTGCTCGGCATAACCATTCATCATTCTGTTATAAACAAACTTTACTTTAGATAAGTCAGGCGTTAAGGATATGGTATAATTTTCTATATCTTGGTTTAATTTCACATCATTACCGGGGATATTTTTAATTGAAGCTGAAGCAGAAACAGCATCACCAATGGTTACAAACTTTACGAATAATCCATCTTGTCCTAAAAAGTTATTATTTATTTTACCAATACGATAGGTTGCCGACTCAGGATCAATAAATTTTTTCAATGATGGCACATAAAACACAACACTTCTTAAAAACGACCAAGAGTCAAAATCAGCATCAAATCTTTTATAGTCTTTTTCGCAGGTAAGCACTACCTCTAAGGGCAACTCCATACGGCGGTAAAGTTGGGCCATAATTTGATTAAAGCGATATTGTGTAGATGCTCTTTTTTTAAATGAAGAAGCAAAACCCTCTTCATCCTCTACGTTTTGATCAACCGTGATATTGGTTTTTAAGTAGTTTTCTACTATAAAATACTTTTCTTCCTCCGATTTAGCAGCGGCAATATTTATTTTTTTAATAACCTTATCTAAATCTTTTACATTTTTATCATAGTTATAATGAATTCGATCGAAGAAAATTCGTCCAATTTCAGGCCACTTAGCATTGAATTTGTTGTTGTAAGTGTTTTTATAAAAATTAAACTCAACTCGTTTTTTGTTAGCATTTTCTAAACTGTATTTTTCATCTTTATCTATTTCAATAATGTTGCTATCTACTCCATAATAAATATGCCTTTCTTCAACCAATGAGTCGGTAATTGCCGGAAAACCATTGTATCCTTTGCATCTAAACTCTAAGTTACCGGGTGTTATTAAATAAAATTCAGCCTTTTTAATAGGCGACTCTGTTTGGAAATACTCATTATCATAAAGGTCGAAATTAACTACTTTGGTAACTGTGTAGGTTTCAACCAACATGCCTTGTTCTAAGCCTTTTAATGCTATGATATTATATTTATTACCTTCTTCTTCAATTTGGATAAAATCGTTAGCATCAGCCTGAAATACTACCTTACCTTTATTAATGATACGTGTACGTATTTCAACAATGTTTTGGGTACTGCCAACAGGAACGTAAACCTTATTATTATCTTCTATTGATTTATTGTCGTTAATATATTTAATAGTGTGCGTGCAATAATAGGCTTCCAAGTTATTTGTTTTAGGATTAAACAGATACTCATTTATTTTTCGCATCAAAACAAAAGTGGTGGGGTGGGCCTTTGCACTAGAGTCGGGAGTATATTCAATTGCTTTATCCCATTTATAAGATAACAACTGTAATGAATAATTTTGAGCCAATGCAACATTGATAGAAGCATAAGCAAGTAAGGTTAATATGATTAATCTTTTCATAGTGATTATTTCTTTTTACTAAGTACTAAATTGTCTTTATAGGTTTTTAAAATTTGATCAATAAGTTGATTCCATCTATTGAAATCTTTTTGTTCGATGATAATGGTGTTACATGTATTTTTTTGACGCACAACAATTCTATTATTTTCTTGTGTATACACAAGGTTGGCTGAAAACATATCATCTTTGTATGTCCAATTCGAAGGCATTTTCTTAACCACATAACCTTCAGGAATTTCAAAATAATATACATATTCTGCAGTCCATAAATATTCAAATTCTTTAGGGGCAATTCTTCCACCGCTGGTGTCAATTCTATCATCAATATATGGCTTTCTTAGGTTCAGGTTAACATAAAGGTCTTGATCAATAATTTTTGCGTAATCAGGAATATTCAACTTTCCTGATAAATTTACAGGTAATGCATTATTATCATAATTACCCACTTTAATGGTTTTAACTTCACATTTATTGTTTCCCATTTTTAACCAGCCTTTAGCTCTTTCTTCGGCATTTCTTGTGCCTGCATAATAAAGTGCTTCAACAAAGTTAGAACGGTTGTAGCCATAAAGATCAACGCTAACATTTACATCCATAGAACCGTTGGGCAACAAGGTAATGTAAGAACTATCGAAGCTATAATTATAATCGGGATACATTATTGGAACCCTTTCAACAACAAATGAATCGGCCGAAATAGCAATCAAACCATCTTTGCCTTGTGTAAATCCCGAGGGAACACCAAATTCGGTATGCTTAGAAGTGCCATCTAAAAAAAGCCATTTTTGCCCGTTATGGTAAGCAGCAATCATGTGGTTTGAGGCATAACCAAGTGGCAACTGCTCATAGGTGTAAGGTAAACTTCTGGAACCAATCCAACACATATATGATTTTACATCAGCTAATTTCATCATATAGGTAATTAAGCAGGCAAAGTCTTTACAATCGCCATAACGTTTGATAAATACATCGTTAGCTTCCCTAGGTATTTGTCCACCCATTCCATTTTCAAAAGCTATATATTTCATATTCTGCTGAATCCATGAATAAACCCCTTTGGCAATTTCATCGGCATTTTTAGATACCGATTTAATCGAATCGGCAACCAGTTTTAATTTTGGGTCAACCTCACCTTGGTTTAATTTGGAAATATATTTATAGTCGTGCTTATAAAGCCGAGCTGTATTACCAAACAAAGGTTCCCAGCCGTTTTTACCATTATAAGAATCAATATACACAAACAGGTGTGGTTCATAATAACGTTCATCCACAGCATCTTCATAGGTTTTCATTCCGGGCAAATTTTCAGCTTCCCAAGTATGTATAACAAAGCTGCCATCTTGGGTTATTGAGTGTTTAATATTGCTGCTATCACCAAAAAATCGGTAACCAATTTTTACATTTTTACCAACCCTTACGGTATATTTAACCCTATTATGTGGCGAACCCCATTGGAAATAAAAACCACCTAAATAACTTGGGTCGTAATAAACATAGCGAAATTTAACTTCTGTAATAGAACCTGGCTGAAGAGAGGTAAATCTGAATTTCTTATAGCGTGTATCATCATAAAATATTCCATCATCCGATAATTCACCTTCGTCAACAAATTCATTTACAGATTGCTTAGCTAGCTTTCCGTCTTTTCCCGGAATCCAAGCATTCGCTTCTAACGATTTAATTTCAAAAAATGGGAGGGAATAAGAAAGCTGTCTTTCACTGATTGAGTGGTTTTTGGTATCAATATGATATAGCTGTTGTAGGTTGTCACTAAATAATTTGAACTTACCACCACTGTAATCCAAATTTAAACTCACCTCACGATTTAAAACAACAACCGTATGTGATTGGTACCTTTTAGCTATAGCATTTAAGTCGAACTGAGGTTGCGCCTTTAATACAAAAGGAGTAATAAGGCACAACCAAATGGCTATTTTTCTCATTTTTTCTTAATCAATAAATCCGTACACATATTTTACTGTAGTTACTTTTCCAGTGGCATCATAACGTTTACAATTTCCGTGTCGAGTACCTAAAATAAAAGTATTCTCACTCGTTGGCTTACCGGCATCATTGTAGATTATTGATAATCCATCTAATTCGCCCCAGTAATACTGCTCAGATTTAATTAAAATTCCGGCTGAATTATAACGTTTGTATTCGCCATTTAAAAAGCCATTAGTGTAATTCGAATGAACCATCACTTTGCCATTTTCGAAATAAGATTTGTACTCACCCTCTCTATACCCACGGTCAATTTTATAAGTTAAGGCTACATTGCCATTAGAAAAATAAGTTTTTATTTCGGCAGTTTCATTATTTACAGGAATTACAGGTAATAATTTGCCATCTTTACCTTCGTAGGTATAACCGGTTAATACCGAACCTTCATAATAAGCTTCAATTATTAGTTTACCTTCGAAACTATATAAACGATAAGTACCGTCTAATATATCACCACGATAAAAACATTCGACTTCAACTTTTCCATTGCTATGATAAGTTGCATATCTTCCTTCATAATCGTTTTGATATAAAAAGAATTCTTTTATTTTTCTTCCCTCTTCATCATAATATACCCAAGTTGAATCTTGGTAGTTATCAGTATAAAATCCGGTTGAATGAAGTTTACCATTTTCATGGTAGCGGGTATATTTACCATGACGTTTGCCATTTAAGAAATGTTCAACAATTTTTATTTTGCCATTCCCGAAATAAGTTACCCAAATAGAGTCTTTTTCTCCACCTTTAAACCTACCTTCAAGTGCCTTTTTGCCTGAATTTGTTGGTAAATTGTACTTGCCAGTTCCAAAAACTAAATCAGTAGTATCAATTATTTTACCGGCTTCATTGTAGGTAATAAAGTTATTAAAAAAACCATCTTTGTTGATGCTAACGCCATCAAGATTTCCATCTTCGTGATACTCATAATCTAAACCATTTATTTCACCATCCAGATAAAATTCTTTTGATTTTGGTTTTCCATTTTCATGGTAATAATTCCAAGTGCCATAACGATTACCATTTTTATAATAGCCTTCCAATTCAACATTTCCGTTTAAATAATATTCTTTGTAAAAACCTTCAAGCTCGCCATCCACATAATTTGATTCCACTTCCTTTTTACCGTTCATATATAACCTTGTAACACGACCTTGCATTTTACCTTGTGCATAAATACATTGGTATTTTAACTGACCATTTGGATAATAATACTTCCAAACTCCCTCTTCATTGCCATTTTCAAATACTCCTTCAAGCACTTTATGACGATACTCGTCGTATTTCACAAACTTTAATTTGCCACCTTGAAGTTTATCTTGTGCAATTATTTTACCTGATTTGTCTAAAAACTTATAGGTTTCAATTTTACCACCTCTCATAAATAATTCGGCATAAAGTTTACCTTCAAAATCATACCATTTAAAAGTACCTTTTTTAGCTCCATTTTCGTAGGTTTCTTCCTTTTCAAGCACACCGTTTCTGTAATAATATTTCCAAACGCCTGATTCATTACCATTAGCATACAATCCTGATGATTGTAATTGTCCGTTATCATGATAATATTTCCACTCACCATTTTTCTTGCCATTATTAAATAATCCTGTGCTTGCAACTTTACCATTGGTGAAAAAATAAGTGGCTTTACCATGTAATTCATCTTTGGTTGCTGTGGCATCTAAATAAAGTTTTCCATTGTAGTGGTAGCTTTTGTATTTACCCTCAACAACGCCATTTTTCATTTCACTTTCATCATCTAATAAACCAATAAAAGTATAGGTTGATTTTATTCCGTTTAGCTTATCATTTTTGATATTTAATATAGCCTTTAGGGCATTATTTTGATGAAATAACCTGATTTCACCTGTTGGTTTATCATCCACAAAGTTGGTAATTTCAGATAAGGCTCCGTTTTCATAATATAGTTTGTATTCACCCTGAGTTTTTCCTTCTACATTTGTTTCAATTGATTTAAGGCGACCATTAGGGAAATAATATTTCCATTCACCTTGTTTTGTGCCATTTTTAAAATCGCCCTCGG
>JALONK010000034.1 GCA_025454975.1 Bacteroidia bacterium | reverse complement strand
ATGGATGTACCAATACAGGTTGTGGGATGTTTTGGAACAATCCATAGTTATCATATAATTCTTTTACAAGTGGTGCTTTGTTTGAATCTAAGCTTATATTACTTATACAATTATAAAAAAGTACCGCCAACTGTTGGTTACTCAATTGAGCTTGAATTAAATTAATGTATTCGTGTTGATCCCCAATTGCTGAACGTTCTTTAATCACAAACTTTATAGTGTTGTACCCTTACATAAATAAATGTTCAATGTCGGTAACATTCTATTTTTTTTGTTTTTATTGATTCACTCATTTTATCAACCCTAATCAATAGCTTTAATTAGCATTTGTTTGTGGCCTTGGGTTTTATTTACTTTGCTGCATGACTAAAGAAATTGTAGTAAGTGGTATTCGCCCTACCGGAACTTTACATTTAGGCAACTATCATGGTGCCGTGCGCAATTTTATTAAAATGCAGCACGAATTTAACTGCTATTTTTTCATTGCTGATTACCACTCCCTTACTACACATCCAAACCCGGCTGATTTACATCAAAATGTTAAGCAAGTATTGGCCGAATATTTAGCTTGTGGCATTGATCCTGAAGCTTGCGCCCTATATGTTCAAAGCGACCTTACCGAAATTCCTGAGTTGTATATGATGTTAAATATGCATGCATATCTTGGAGAATTAGAACGTGTGAGTTCTTTTAAAGAAAAGGCCAGAACGCAACCGAATAACATCAATGCCGGTTTATTAACGTATCCTGTTTTAATGGCTGCTGATATTATCATCCATAAGGCGGTGAAAGTACCTGTTGGTAAAGACCAAGAACAACACCTGGAAATGGCAAGAACATTTGGCAACCGTTTTAATAGAATGTATGACAAGGAAATTTTCCCTGAACCTTATGCCTTTAACTTTGGGGAGGAGTTAATTAAAGTTCCCGGACTTCAAGGTGGTGGAAAAATGAGTAAAAGTGATGGCGATGGTAATGTGATTAATTTAGTTGATTCGCCTGAAGTTATAAGAAAAAAGATGAGTCGTGCCGTTACCGATTCCGGACCAACAGCGCTTAACAGTGAACCTACTCCGGCAGTTCAAAATTTATTTGATTTAATGAGTTTGGTTTCACCTGCCGACACCTTGTCGCATTTCGTTCAAAGCTACGCCAATTGCACCATTAGGTATGGCGATTTGAAAAAACAATTGGCAGAAGACATGATAGTTCACCTCACCCCTATTCGTGAAAAAATTACTGCGATAAAAGAGGATGATGCTTACTTAAGTAAAGTAGCTAAACTTGGTGCCGAAAAAGCAAAAGAGAGCGCAAGCAAAACTATAAATGAAGTAAGAAATGCAGTTGGCTTTAAGAAATTTTATTAATGGTAATCATATAACTTTAAGTTAAAATTTTGAAAAAGTGTTTTAAAAAACTAACTTAGTTTTGTTATTGAAATAATGAATTTAACTTCTCGCATATTTATTTGGTTCTTATCTGCTGTTGTATTAACAAGTACAATTGGGGTTCCTATAACTAAAATGATATGCAAGTTAGAAGATGGAAAAGTTGTTATATCTTTAACTGAAAAACAAGCAGCCTGTAACCACAACGAAACACATCAAACCAAACATGATAAAAAGAAAAGTTGCTGCGAGGCACCGGAACAAAGTAATGCTTCTGAAAACTGCTGCGACTTTAGTCATAAGTTACTACAACTAAAAGAACCTAGTTTGGTTCAAAAGCAATTTACATTATTGGCAATTCCAATGATGATAACAAATTGTTTTCCAATGATTATTCAATCAAACCTGAATACTTTCCCACTTTTTCTTGATACGCATGTAAAGCCACCTAACTTACAACTGCAAAGTTCAAACCTTACCTTTATCCAACAATTTTTAATTTAGAATTCCCGATTAATCCTTAAGCTTAAGGAGTTTATTTAATTTTTTATTTATTAAATTAATTAATCGGAGAATGAAATTAAAAGCAATCATTATTTGTTATATAGCCTTTTTACCACTATTTAGTAATGCACAAGTGCGAGGTGTAATTAGTGATAAACAAACAGGCGAAGCGTTGGTTGGCGCTTCAGTGTATTGGCTACAGGCGAAAAAAGGGACAACCACAAACCAAGATGGTATATTTAATTTGGCAACACCACTTACCCTTCCTGATTATTTGGTGGTGTCGCATATAGGCTATCAAACTGATACAATCATCATTAAAAAACCTATGGAAGTAGTGATAAGGCTTCAATCTACAAATATGAAAGAGGCTGTAATTACAGAAGAAAAAATTGGTAACACATACAACCTTACTCAGCCTTTACTTGTTCAAACTATCGGAACAAAAGAATTGAAGAAAGCAGCTTGTTGTAATTTAAGTGAGAGCTTTGAAACTAACGCCACCGTTGATATCAGTTATGGTGATGCTGTGAGTGGCAATAAACAATTAAAACTGCTTGGACTTGACGGAGCTTACACCCAAATATTATTTGAACAACAACCCGGAATTCGCGGTTTAAGTACAAATTATGGTTTAATGCATGTTCCGGGCACCTGGATTAAATCAATAGATATAACCAAAGGCAGCGGAAGTGTTGTAAATGGGTACGAAAGTATGAGCGGACAAGTGAATATTGATTTCATAAAACCTGAACAAGCCGAAAAGTTATTTGTGAACTTGTATGCCGGCGACTTCGGGAGATTTGAAGCAAACATTCATTCGGCATTTAAAATTAACAATCATTGGAAAACTTTATTGTTAACCCACGCCGGTACCGTTAATAAACGTAATGATTTTAATAAAGATGGTTATATGGACATGCCACTTAGTAATCAGTTGAACGTGATTAACAGATGGCAATATGAAAAAGCAGGAAAGTTGATGATAAACTTTGGAGTACAAGCCATGCAAGACCAAAAAACCGGAGGAAGCATGCAGTTTAACAGGTTAAGTGAAAACACTAACCAACAACATTATGGTGTGCAATTAAAGATTAATCATTTAGAAGGATTTGGTAAAATTGGTATTGGATTTAAAAATAAACTTTATAAAACTTTGGTATTTCAAACTACCGGTAGGTTTTATGAACATGATGCAGTTTTTGGTTTGAAAAAGTATAATGGACAACAACAAACATGGTATGGTAATTTGGTTTATTCTACCTTAATTATTTCAAGCGACCATAAAATTAAAGCAGGTGCATCAATGATGTACGACCAATACCAAGAGTCGTATCATGATACCAGGTTTAACGACTCATTATTTAATCGTACTGAACAAATTGCAGGGATTTTTGCAGAATATCAATTAAACATAAAAGATAAAGGGAATTTATTGTTGGGTTTTAGAAGCGATTACCATAACATGTTTGGTTGGTTAATTACTCCACGAGCACACTTTAAATGGAACGTAACTAAATACAGTGCGCTTCGATTAAATGCAGGACGAGGAATGCGAACAGCCAATCCGTTTGTTGAACAACCGGCGATTATGGCATCTAACAGAGTAGTTAGAACCCTCCAAACATTAAGGCCTGAAGTAAGCTGGAATTATGGAATTTCATATAGTCAATTCTTTAAAATAAATAAAGGTAATATCAGTTGGGTTAGCGATTATTTTTATACGCACTTCACCAATCAAACGGTTATTGACCTTGACATCAATCCTCAGGTATTGCATATCTATAATCTTAATGGGCAATCATACAGTCACACTTTCCAGTCGGAATTAGGTTATGAACCTATCAAAAAGCTTGAAATACGTTTAGCATATAAATACCAACTCGCCCGCACCGAATATCAAAACGGACTATTGTTGCGGCCATTTGTGCCGGCGCATAAAGCTTTATTTAATATAGGTTATGCAACTAAATTTGATAAGTGGAAATATGATTTAACGGTAAAATGGTTTGGCATACAAAGAATTCCTGACACAGAAAACCAGCCACATCACATGAATAATGGATTAAGGAGTCCTGAGTTTACCACTGTTAATGCTCAAATAACAAGGGCGTTTAAAAAGTGGGAAATGTATGTAGGTATTGAAAATGCCTTTAATGAAATGCAACACCATCAAATTATTGATGCCCAAAATCCTTTTGGAAGCCGCTTTGATGCTGCTATGATTTGGGGACCGGTAATGGGTAGAGTATTATATACCGGAATAAGATTAAGTATTAAATAACAATTTAAAGAAACAACACATGAAAACAACATTAGTATTAGTATGTATGGTAATGATGATAAATATTACCGCAACCCATGCACAAACATCAAGCGACTCAGTAACGTACACTAAAGATGGATTAGTTATTGCCAAAATCAAAACAAGTGCTGTTTGCGATATGTGCAAAGAAACCTTAGAAAAAGCCATGGCTTATGAAAAAGGTGTAAAATCAAGTGAGTTAATAGTAGAAACTAAAATACTTACAGTAACCTTCGATCCTAAAAAAACTTCCTTAGATAAAATCCGTCTGGCTATTAGCAACAGCGGCTATGATGCCGATCAGGTGTTGGCAAATCCTAAATCGTATGGTAATTTGCCTGCTTGCTGCAAAAAGGATGGAAGTCATGAGTGATGACTATTGCAACCTCATCATCATCAAAGGTCGTTCGTTATGAACGGCCTTTTTTATGCTTCATCATCTAAATAAAAATCAATCAAATCTGCCATATAAACATTAGTCCAACCCGAGGTTATATCGTCATAAGCTTCATCAGGTATATTGGAATGTTTTAATTCTAAAGATGTTCCTTTTGCATGCGGATGCAGCTTAATGGTTACGATTGAAGGCTCTTGTTGCTTTTCATCTTCAAAATACCATTCTTGTTCAATTAGTTTACCGGGTTGCAGGTTAAGTATTTTTCCAACAATGGCATCGTCCCACATGCTAAATTCGGTACCGGGCTCTGCTTTCATTGAAGTTTTATCACCTGTCCACAACATTATTGTAGCTTCATTTGTTAAAGCAGCATAAACTTCATCCGGATTAGCAGGAATAATGAAGTATTTTTTAAAGTCTTTCATTGCTTGCAAGATAATTTGATATTTGTAGCTAGTAAAGTTTTATTTATGAAAAAATATTTTTACTTCATCTGTTTTTTAACCTTCGCCCAACTCTCAAGTGCCCAACCCTTCGGGCAATACATTAAAGAAACGAGATTTAAGTGCGAAGATTTGGAATTAAACCTTAAAAGAGAAATCATTCGATTTTACCAAGAGGAACAATTTGACTCAATTTATGTACTTAGCGAATATTGGCGATTATCTTGTCCTAATTCTTATAATGGTTTAATAAGTTTATCAATAGCTGAATTATTAGTAGGTAAGCCAACAACCCTCGATAGAGATACACAACAAGCAAGAATGATACATAACTTGCAAAAATTGAATGAAGGTTTATTGGAAGGAAACCATCCATTCAATATACAGAATAGTGAAAATTATGCGATAACCAAAGAGGATATTCAGTTTAAAGATTGGTTGATTAAAGTAAGCGACAGCCTAGTACAACGGATTGATAAATATAAAATCGAATATCATTTCCTTCAGTTATTGCTTCAAAAAAACTACAACATATTTGAAGGCATTGAACAATACCAGGTAAGAAATGCTGAAAATTTTAAGAATTACAGAGCAGCCGAAATAGCATCAGTGCGAAGAAGATTTAACCTTGCCTATTTGATATCCACCGGTATTTGGATTCCTTTCGGAAAACTCAAACCACTTGGTATAAAAAACAGCATTAACTTAGTAACCGGTTATTATTATAAAAAGCATGGTTTAGTAATAAACATAGGAGGGCAATTTAACCGAAACCGAGATTCGATAATGGTTGAGATGAATAACCAAAAATATAATACGAAAAGATATTT
The DNA here is from genome assembly GCA_025454975.1 of Bacteroidia bacterium. GTDB lineage: Bacteria > Bacteroidota > Bacteroidia > UKL13-3 > UKL13-3 > UBA6183. The sequence continues at coordinate 25,915 of JALONK010000034.1, read as the reverse complement.
AGCTTTTACTGCCGGTTTCGACTACCAATATAGTTTTTTACAAAGGCAACTTGCTACATATTACCTATCATTGGGCTATCACATAAAAAGTGCCGAATTACTTAGCTTTGAGAATGATGTGAACACCGATGAAGATGACGAATCAAGGTCAATTACAGGTCATATTATTGGTATTGGTGTTGGTACTTATTTATTTTCCAAAAACAAATCAAGAATTTTAGGAATAGCATTACAACAACAATTTACAACGTTTAGCAACAGAGGCGGAACCCCGTTATACGGGCATGCAACCTTAATCACCTTAAGTTATGGAATTGGCACTTTCTTCCATCATAAAGGAGAGCTTAAATCACTACATTTTAATAACCCTTATTAAAAGAGAATCAGGTATTTTATTAAGCTAAAAAAAATATGTTTGTTGTTGCAGAAGCGATAGTATAGACTGTATTATCGCTTAAAAAAACTTTAATTTATTTTACATACCTTTTATTAAACCTTTTAAGAGGTGTGCTGTTTTCACATAAACACGTTATTTATGAAAAACATCAAATTTCCGGTGTACTTCGTCACCGGCGTTTTATTAGTGTACACCATTATGGCTAACCTTCAATTATTTCCTAAGTTGGTTGTTGCAATTTTCGCTGTTTCGCCATTCTTGGTAATTTGGATGGCCTACCGAATTTTAAAAGATGGAGTAGAAAGTGATTATACTTTTAACGATCGTTTTTATGATGATTTGGATTATCAACCTATAAAAGATAAAGAATAACACATCATCATAACCTGAATGAATGAGGTGTAGTTGTTTTTTGTTGAAATGTTATGATTTATATTAAACACGTTGTTTTAAGTATTATTTGAATAGTCTTAAATTTTATTACTCAGCAAAACAACAGGTAATCCAATAAAGGTTGATGGAAATATTAAGAATTAACATCAGCCTTATAAAAAGCTTGATAAGTACTTGTTAGCTCAAAATTTTATACCGTATTTTACGGCACTATGAATGTTTATCGCTATCTTTTTTATTTAAGCTTACTATCATTCTCATCAGCATTTGCCCAAGCTCCACGCTCCTATTCTTCAAGTGAAATTTTGTTGCAATTAAAAAAACTCAACACAGTTGGTTCTGTACTTTATATTGCTGCACATCCCGATGATGAAAACACCCGACTAATAGCCTATTTGGCAAATGAAAAATGTTTACGAACAGGTTATTTAAGTTTAACACGAGGCGATGGTGGCCAAAATTTAATTGGCCCCGAACAAGGGGTTGAATTAGGTGTGATAAGAACACAAGAATTGCTTGCCGCCAGACGAATTGATGGTGGAGAACAATATTTTACCCGAGCTTATGATTTTGGATTTAGTAAATCGCCTGAAGAAACTTTACAAAAATGGAACAAGGATTCTGTTTTAAGCGATATGGTTTGGGTAATTCGAAACTTCCGACCTGATATAATCATCACTCGTTTTGCCACTGATGGTAGTGGTGGTCACGGACATCATACCACATCAGCTATTCTTGCCGAAGAGGCATTTGACGCAGCAAGTGATCCTACCCGATTTCCGGAACAATTAAAGTATGTTGAAGTATGGAAACCTCGCCGACTCTTTTGGAATGTAAGCACACGATTCCAAAACCCAAATGCAGATATGAGCCCCTACCTTAAACTGGATGTTGGTGGATTTAATCCATTATTGGGAAAAAGTTATGGCGAAATTGCTGCCGAAAGCCGCAGCATGCACAAAAGCCAAGGCTTTGGAAGTGCCAAACAACGTGGCGAATACTTCGAATATTTTAAACCTATTAAAGGCGATACTGTAGGGTTAACAGATATCTTCCAAGGAATTGATTTTAGTTGGAATAGGGTTAAAGGTGGTGACGGTATAAAAGAATCTCTTGAACAATTGATAAAAAATTATCAAGCACTGGGTGATGTTCAATTTTCAAAAAAACTAAAGAAGTTTTATGATGAATTTAACCTTAAAAAGTTGCTGGTTAATAACCGTAATGTTAGATACCATTATGCGCTATTAGATAATATCATAACTTCATACTTCGGTATATTTTATGAAAGTATTGCAAGTCAACCATATTATTCTTTAGATGATTCTATTTCATTTCAAACTAGCATTATTAATAGATCAGAAGAAAAAATAATTAAAGATAAAGACGGACAAGACGAATTTATTTACAGGTATCAAGATTCGACTGTTGAATTAAAAACCGGGATACCTTTTACGCGTAAAGTAAAATCAAAAATTAACTCAGAAACACATCAATCAGAAGGGTTATATTGGCTAAAATACCCACATAAAAATAACTTATTCAATTACGATTTTGCCTCAAAATTTAATCAGCAGTCGTACCCTTTATTTCTATCCTCAAACAGGTTAATCTTTAATGATTTTGGAATGCTTATCATTCATTCTTCACTTCAATACAAATGGGTTGACCCTGAAAAAGGTGAATTGTTTCGTCCGGTTGTAATTACTCCTCCGGTAATGATTAATATTAGTGAAGATGTGTTGGTGTTTGATCATACAAATGAGAAAAAAATAAACATTATATTAAAAGCAGGAAGAGACAGCGTTGGCGGTAATTTTTATATAAACATTCCTCAAAACTGGAAAATTAGTTGCATTGGAGATGGCCCTTATGAAATGTTTATCAATTCAAAACAATTAACAACACAAGGAACTGAGCGAACAGCTTGTCAGTTTTTTATCCCTAAAAAAGGTGAAGTAAAAACCTATACCATAACCATACAGCCTAACAACAAATCAACGAGTCAACTGATTAACCTATCTGCCGAAGTTGATGGTCAAACCTACACCAAAGGCATTAAAGAAATTAAATACGACCATATTCCTATTCAAACCCTATTCCCCGAAGCTGAAATAAAATTGGTGAAGTTGGATGTAATAAAAAAGAGTAAGCGCATTGGCTATATTCCCGGAGCAGGTGATGAAGTACAATTATGTTTAAGCCAACTTGGTTATGAAGTTGTAACACTAACTGATGATAAACTGGCAAGTGAAAATCTAAATCAATATGATGCAATTATCACGGGAGTGCGCGCATATAATACCAACGAAAAATTGTTATCTTTCAAACAAAAACTAATGGATTATGTAGCAGCCGGTGGTAACTTAATCGTACAATACAATACCAACAGTTGGGCAGGTCCGTTAAGCAGTGATATTGGTCCGTATAAGTTTAAAATTACCCGCAACCGCATCACCGATGAACAAGCAAAAGTTAATTTCATATTGCCCAATCATCCGGTGTTTAATACACCCAATAAAATTACGGAGAAAGATTTTGACGGATGGATTCAAGAACGAAGCATATACCATGCAGGCGATTGGGACAGTAATTATGTAGCTCCAATGAGCATGACCGACCCTTATGAAATGACGATGGGTGGAGTATCTCCAAAAGGCAAACCCGATAATGGAGCTTTAATAATTGCCAAACATGGAAAAGGGAATTTTGTGTATACAGGATTAGTATTCTTTCGTCAATTACCTTCGGGCATTGAAGGCTCATACCGCTTGTTGGTAAATTTAATTGAATTGGGTAAATGATGATTTAAATAGTATTTAATTAAAAAAAGCTGCTATTCGCAGCTTTTTTTATTACAGTTTAAATACAACAGGATTACTCACTTTGTCTTTTAGTACACTATGTTTTATCACTTCCATCATATCATCCACAAACTTAAATTTTAGTCCCTTAGTGTACCTTTTTTCAATATCTTCTACATCTTTACGATTGGCCAACGGCAGCAACACTTCCGTTATACCTGCGCGTTTAGCAGCCAAAATTTTCTCCTTCACTCCGCCAATTGGTAATACTTTTCCCCGTAGCGTAATTTCGCCGGTCATAGCTAATCTTGCCTTTACTTTACGTTGAGTGAACAAACTGGTTAGTGAAGTTAAAATAGTTACTCCTGCCGATGGTCCATCCTTAGGAACTGCACCTGCCGGAACATGTATATGCACATCAAACTTATCAAATACGCCGCTATTGATCTTAAATTCATCAGCATGTGCTTTTATAAATGTAAGGGCAGTTATTGCCGATTCTTTCATCACATCCCCTAATTTTCCGGTTAAGGTTAGTTTACCTGTGCCGGGTGTTAAGCTACTTTCTACAAATAATATTTCACCACCTACTGATGTCCAAGCTAAGCCTGTTACCACACCTGCATGGTTATTATCATCATACAATTCCTTCTCCACTTTTTCTACCCCTAAAATTTGATTCACTTGCTCTTTATCAACTTTTGTTTTGCGAACTTGGTTCATTACTTTTTCTTTCGCAGCATAACGCGCTACCTGAGCCAGTTGTTTATCCAAACCACGAACACCACTTTCACGAGTGTATTGTTCTACAATTTTTTCAAGAGCTGATTCACTTATTTCAATGTCACTTTCTTTTAAACCATGAGCTTCGGTTTGTTTCGGTAATAAATGTTGTTTGGCTATCTGAACTTTTTCTTCTAAAGTGTAACCATTAATTTCTATTACTTCCATCCTATCTAATAAAGCCGGTTGAATAGTTTCTAAGGAGTTAGCAGTTGCGATAAACAATACATTGCTTAAATCATATTCAATCTCAACAAAATTATCATGAAACGTATTGTTTTGTTCCGGATCTAATACTTCCAACAAAGCACTTGAAGGATCACCTCTAAAATCTCGACTTATTTTATCAATTTCATCCAATACAAAAACCGGATTATTGCTTTTTACTTTTTTAAGATTTTGAATGATGCGCCCGGGCATAGCTCCTATGTAAGTTTTCCTATGTCCTCTAATTTCACTTTCATCATGCAAACCACCCAAAGCAATGCGGGCATATTTACGTCCTAATGCTTTCGCAATACTTTTACCTAAACTTGTTTTACCCACCCCCGGAGGGCCGTATAAACAAATAATCGGACTTTTCATATTGCCTTTTAACTTCAATACAGCTAAATGCTCTAATATGCGCTGCTTCACTTTTTCTAATCCGAAATGGTCTTGATCTAATATTTTTTGAGCATTCTTTAAATCAAAATTATCTTTTGTGTAATCATCCCACGGCAAATCCAATAATAACTGAAGATAGTTATGTTGCACCCCATAATCCGGTGCCATGTGATTCATTCGTCGGAGCCTATCAACCTCTTTTTTAAATGATTCATGAACTTCCCTACTCCACTTCTTTCCTTCTGCCAGTTTTAAAAAGTTATCAATGTCTTTATCCGGCGAATCGCCACCCAATTCTTCTTGAATTACCTTCATTTGTTGCTGAAGGAAATAATCACGTTGTTGTTTATCTAAATCGCCCCTAACTTTAGTTTGAATTTGATTCTTTAATTGAAGCATCTGTAATTCTTTACTCATATGCTCCAAAACTTTATTGCCTCTAAGTAATAAATCGTCAATCTCTAACAACTCTTGTTTTGCCGATAAATCAACATTTAAATTAGATGAAATAAAATTGAGTAAGAAACTTGGACTTTCAATATTTTTTAATGCAATACCCGCCTCAGTTGGTATATGTGGCGATAGCGAAATAATTTGGTTGGCTAAGTCTTTTATAGATGAAATTAATGCATTCGAATTTTCATCTGGCCTATATTCTGTTTCATCAAATGAACGTATTGAAGCCACAAAATAAGGCTCACTTGAAATACAATCAACTAAACGAAAGCGCTTTTTACCTTGAATGATAACAGTTGTGCTACCATCAGGCATGCGTAGCATCTTCATGATTTGAGCAACTGTACCAACCCTATGTAAATCGTCAAAAGCAGGGTCTTCAATATCAGCATTGGTTTGTGCTACAACACCAACAGTTTTTGTGCCTTTATAAGCATCTTTAATTAAATTGATTGATTTGTCTCGCCCAACGGTTATTGGAATCACTACACCGGGAAATAATACGGTATTACGCAGCGGCAATATTGGCAGCGATTCGGGCAAAATTTCCTTATTCATTTCCTCCTCTTCTTCTTGTGATAAAAGAGATATAAAATCTTGTCCTTCGTTCTCCTCTCCAATAATGCCTGAAAATATAATCTGTTGCTCGTTATTTATAGCCATGTATAATTTATTAGTATTCCTTCTTTGTCAAGTATTATGCCAACGACTTTCTGTCACCAAAGGCTTATGTAGCTCAACCAAATGGTAACATACAATAATTTTCACAAATGTGCTTTATTTCATTTCTAAACTACATCAAAATCAAATTATTATTTTATGTAATATGATCTGTAATACTACTTTTCAGTGATAAACGGTTACCATAAGAAAATAAGGTTGTCCATTTATGTAATATGCCTTTATACATGGAAATGTTGCTATTAGGTTTGCATCATCAAACCTAAAAGATACCATGATGAAGAACCTTGTTTTATTCCTTTTGTCGGCAAGTTTTGTTAAACCTGCATTGGCATCAATTAATTTCTCACCCAATCGAAATATCGAAGTGTGCGGGGCTTCAACAGTTTATTTTGTTTATAATAATGCCATTATCCCTCATTTAATTAAATGGGATTTTGGTGATGGAGAAACCGCTACACAAGCAAGTGTATCGCACCACTACTCAAAACCGGGAAAATATACCGTAACCTTATTTATCGAAACCAATGGCAAGTGGGACTCCATTAAAAAAGTTGATTTGGTAACTATACTTGAAATACCTGTTGCTCAACCAATCATTGAAAAACCGATAATATTAAGCGACAAATCTTACACTTTTATAAATCGTATCCCGAGAGAACATGAGCAAACACACCTAAGCCAATGGACGGTAAATAATGATGTTTTTTCGAAACATATTCATACTCATCAATTCACCGACAGCGGCCAACAAGTGGTTAAACTTAAATATAGTGCACCCAATGGTTGTAGTGTCGACACAAATTTATATGTGAAAATACCCGGCAATCATGTAACCATACATAGTGGCATGTTACAACAATCCACTATTCCTATTCAGATGTATCCTAATCCTGCAACAGACTATTTGGTGTTAACCAGTGAAAAACAAATCCAATTAATCACCATAACTAACAATAACGGCCAACAGATTCCGGTTAACACGGTGCAATCGCCTGCCACAACTACCGTGGATGTATCGAGTTTAACCCCCGGTTTATATGTTATAAGTGCCACACTGATTTCGGGTGAATTGATAACTAAAAAAATAGTGATTGAATAATAAGATAAGCGGGCAATAATAAATCGTTCTTTAAACATAAGGATTATTGGTTGATAGGTTTTAATACATGACAGCAACTCTCAACCTGTTTCATTGGTGTAAGTTATTTTCCTTATGTACATTATTGCCTGCTTCTTTTATTTTTTAGTGATGATGTGTATACTTGAGCAAAATATAAACAGATGAAAGCACTTAAAAACATGGCAATAGCCGGAGTTATTGGTTTAACTGCTATTGGTTTTGTGTATCACCTAAATAATAAAGGTGTTGATGTATCAGCAATGGACACAAAAGCCAAGCCACAGGATGATTTTTTTAATTATGCCAATGGTGGCTGGATTAATAATAATCCAATCCCTGCTTCTGAAGGTCGTTGGACAGCATTTAATATTGTGAATGAAAGAAACAATGAGTTGCTCAGAAAAATTTTAGAAGATGCTGCCAAACTAAAACCTGGTGCAAGTGCTATTAATCAAAAAATCGGACTGTTTTACAAAACAGCCATGGATACCGCATTATTAAACCAAACCAAGTTTGCACCTTTACATGGCTTACTACAAAATATTGAAGCTATAAATTCGCGAAACGATTTGATAAAAACCATTGCCGAACTTCACCTCCATGGTATAAGTGCCGCTTTTGGATTTGAAATATCGCAAGATGTAAAAAACAGCAGCTTTTATACGCCATACCTTGCACAAAGCGGTTTAGGATTACCCGATCGCGATTATTATTTAAAAGGTGATACTCGTTCGCAAAAAATAAAAGAAGAATACATTAAGTATGTAAACAACCTTTTTGGATTATTCGAAGCTGATAAACAAGGTAATCAAGACGCTAAAAAAGAAACCAATTCACCGGCTTGGGGCGATATGATTGTGGAATTTGAAACACAATTAGCACAACGAAACATGAGCCGTACTGAGAGAAGAGATATGGACAAACAATATAATCCATATTCGATTAGCCGACTGAATACCGAATTAGGTGCTTTGTTATGGAATGAATATTTTGATGCATTAGGCATCAAAATTAGAGATGACCATAAAGTTATTGTCATGCAAATTGAGTATTTCAGTTTCTTAAATCAGTTTATTAATGATGATTTAAAAAATTGGAAAACCTATCTTAAGTGGAAAGTTTTAAATAGTACTGCTCCATACCTTCATGAGGAAGCCGATAAACTTCATTTTGATTTTTATGGCAAATTATTAACCGGAACTAAAGAGCAAAAGCCTAGATGGAAAAGAGTTATTGGTTTTGCTAATAATATGATTGGTGAATGGGTGGCCCAGGAGTTTGTTAAAGTTGCATTTACTCCCGAAAGTAAACAACGAGTAAATGTTATGGTTGATAATTTGCGTGAAGCGTTCAGAAGTCGGATTCAAGGTTTAGACTGGATGAGTCCGGCTACAAAAGTTAAAGCCATTGAAAAACTTAATTCATTTACCAGAAAATTAGGCTACCCTGATAAGTGGACTGATATGAGTAAATTAGAATTGACAAGCAATTCGTTGGTTGAAATTTATTTTAACAGCAATAAGTTTTGGACCAGGCATAACTTGGATAAACTCGACAAAAAAGTAGATAAATCGGAATGGGAAATGCTACCACAAACAGTGAATGCATATTATAATCCCGTAAATAATGAAATTGTTTTTCCTGCTGCCATTATGCAACCACCGTTTTTCGACCCCGCTGCTGATGATGCAGTAAACTACGGTGCTATCGGAGCTGTAATCGGTCATGAGTTTAGCCATGGTTTCGACGACCAAGGAAGTAAATATGATGCACAAGGAAATTTAAACAGTTGGTGGACCGAAGAAGACCGTAAAAAATTTGAAGCTCGAACAGCCGTTTTGGTTAAACAGTTTAATGGATATGAAGTGTTAGATAGTGTTTTTATTAATGGTGAACTTACCTTGGGAGAAAACATTGCCGACCTTGCCGGATTAACTGTTGCATTTGATGCATACCAACGTTCGCTTGTGGGTAAACCTCGCACAAATATTGATGGATTTACACCTGAACAACGTTTCTTTATCGGCTTTGCGCAAGTATGGCGCGGTCATGCTCGCCCCGAGTTTTTACGTCAACAAGTGCTTACCGATCCTCATTCTCCTGCACGATATCGGGTGATTGGAACCCTAAGCAATATGCCTGAATTTTATAAAGCCTTTAGTGTTAAAAAAGGAAACCTGATGTTTAAAACCGAAACAGAAAGAGCCTTTATTTGGTAAAAAAGTTCATAAAAAAATGCCACTCTTAAGGTGGCATTTTTTCTAAGTAAACGCTGTTTGTTATTATTTTAAAATGGCTAATAAGTCAGCCTCTATTGATTCTTTTGTGGTTTCAACAATGCGTCCCTTGTATTTTTTTTGTTGAAAAACCAAAATCACAGGAACATATTCAATATTTAACGGCGTAATATCAACTGATGAACATTTCTTTTTCCTATCCACACCAATAATTTCAAACTTGTCTATTCCAACCATATCCATTACTTTAAATAATTGTGGAATCAATTCGTGACTGTCGCTGCACCAAGTACCTAAAACAATAACAAGGCTGCACGACTTCATCTTAACTAAACTTTCGAGTATCGTTGTGCTTGGTTTATAGGTTTCATACCCCTTTTTAAACCATGAAAAGTGCTCCAGTTGAGTACGGTTTAATTTTCCTTCCAGCACCTGCGTTGAGTCGGTTTGAGCATGCATCGTTAAAGAAATAATCAGGCCTAAAAATAATGTTTTAAATTTCATTATTTACGGGTTAGCGCATTATCTATTAATAATAAAATATGATCACGGTGAGCCTTAACCTCTGCCGAAGCTCCGGGTTGTATCATCAAAGCCTTTATAGCTTTTAATTGACCCAGTACTGCCGAGCGAGAAACATAATCGTATGAAGAAGGTTTGTTAACATCAACAATTGTACACAAACGTTTTACATATTCTATTTGCAGGTTTTGACGAATGGTATTAACCGAACCGGCTAAATCAGCCCTGAATATACCATTAGTTAAATCAGTCAGCATATCATTCACCGAATATTTATTGCCATACATTCTGCTGTCGGTAATTCGCTCTAAGGTTGTTGATGCCAATAAATGTTCAAGAACGTTTGATTGAATCATTAACACACGGTCGTGTATTTTAGGATCATCTGTAGTGCCAAAAAAGTTAAATCCACGACGTTGACTTTGCAAGAAGCTATATAATTTGGTAGCACCGTCAAAAGCATTTGGAGCAAACAACCAAGTGTTTAATGCCTGCATTGCTCGTTTTTGTTCGGCCAAAGGAACAGGTGTGTAAGCAGGCTTGCCATCCATGTTTCTGTTTACATAAACGCCACCTACATATCTTGAAACAGCCGATGTCGCATTCATGATTTCACCAAGAGTAATGCCATAAGCCTGTTTTAATTCTTGGTTTGTTTTTCCCTCAGCAGTATAACGAGTTAATAAATCAGGCCATAATTTTTGTACTAGTTTTATGCGGTCAACACTATAGGTAATTACATCATTGCTAAAGTCATTTACATTTACCCTTGGGTCAATTCCTTTACCCGGAGCGCGCATATCGTCGGCATCATTTCCAAATATCAAAGTACTATCAGCCGAACGTGCAAGTATTGTATTTAATCTTTTTTCTTCATCGGCTTCATTTTCGCTAGCTTCACTGTATCCATAAGTAATTGCCCAAATATCATATGGTCCGGGGCGTGTTGTAAAATAATCCCCTTGCTTTGTTTTGTCATTTGCTAAGTTAACAGCCGGATATTCCATTACACTGGCAACTAAGCCTACTTCGCGAGTTAAAGCTTGGTTATGTGCTTGCACCGGATTCCAAAGCTGACTAGCCCTCATGTTGTGCATCAAACCCATGGTATGTCCCATTTCGTGTAATACTAAATAATATAACGACTGCTTCATATACTCACGCTTATCCAAATCAGTTAATCCACGCATATCTAAAACCTGCTTACCAAATAATCCGGTTTGATGTAAATGTAATGCGGCATCGCAAATATGCATGTGATCAGGCATCTGACTTGATGGAGTTGCTTCATAAAGTTTTTCTTGATTGATTCTGTTAGTAACAAAAATGTACTCCAACATAATATCAGCACCTAAAATTTCTCCGCTTCTCGGATCAACAAAACTAGGACCATAACCACCAAATGGTGGCTGAGGTGAAGATGTCCATCGTAAAACATTATAATTGATGTCGCCTGCATCCCAAGTGGCTGTATCGGGTTGCTCTAAAACAACCACAGCATTCTTAAATCCTGCCGCTTCAAAAGCAATATTCCACTTTTCTCCGGCTTCTTTAATTATACTCCTGAATTCTTTTGGAGTTGTATTTTCAATCCACCAAGTTATAGGCTTAACAGGTTCTGATAAGGCTGCATTTTTATCCTTTTTTTCTAAGCGCCAACGGTGAATAATGTCTTTATATGCAACAGCATTAGTTGTGGTCATGTCGTTTATTTGCTCTCCAAAATAACCTATGCGTTGGTCATCCTTTCTTGCAGGCATTATTTCGTCAGGTGCCTTTATGAACGTATGCTGATAAACAATGGAAATAGAACGTGCATCTGCAACCTCTTTACCGCCAGATAATATAGGTGCAGGATTATCATAAACATATTCAACAATTACATCTGTATTACCGGCATAATTTCTGGTTTTAACATATTTACTTTTGTCACGGTTTAACATGCCTAATAAACTTAACTGCCCAAAAGGAGATGGAAATGGAGTTGGTTTTATTTGGCTCAAATTTTCTGTTAAAAAAATTGGATTAGCTTCTATTAACATGTCACCATTTTCTTCTGCAACAATTTTCTGACTTACCAATGTTGCATTTGAAATATTGGCTTCTGCAGCTTTACTGATGGCGTTGGTTGTATCGAAATAAAAACCGGTATTTTTTTCTAAAAACTCTACCTTGTCAAAATACCTTCTTATGGTAAAAACCATGTTGTCTCTAAAACTTCCCCTAAAATGTCCTGCTCCTACCACCCCATTCTCAGTGTAACCGAAATAAATAAATGTTTGATTCAGGTAAGCTTTTTTCACCAACAAAAATAAATTCCCATTAGTGGTATCCTGATACAATGGAAATAATCCATCTTGCTTGCGGCAGGCTTTAACCTTTTCGTTAATGGCCGATTTAGGTGCAGGCTTTGCAGGTGGTTCTACCGGCTTCTTTTTTGCCTCTACCATCGCGGCTGTAAAACATAAAGAAAGGGTGGCTAATCCTATTCCAATAATTGTCTTTTTCATGGTTCTGTTTTTAATTTATTCCTTTTAAGTTCTTAATTGAAACGAACATACATTTTTTCGTGTAATTAAACGAAGCTAAAAACATAAATCCATAATAATTTTTAGAAAGACTTTAACCAAAAACTTAGTGCAGCATTGATAATACACAAAAGCATTAATACCATTTGCTCGATTAACGTTGTAAAACCTTTGATTAACTGTAATTTATAAATAGTAAAAGTTTATTCAGTTGTTAGTTAGGATTAACTATTAACAAATATCAAACTAGTTTATGGATAAATTAAAATTGGTGTACCAATAGGTACTGCATCGTATAATTCATCAATTTCCTCATTGGTTAACGCCAAGCAACCCAAGGTCCAATCGGATAAAAGATGCGCTTTGCCAATTGAACCCATGCCATTTGGTAAGCCATGGATTTTTATGTCACCACCGGGCGACTTACCTCTTTTTTTGGCTGCTTTTATATCTTGTGCATTTGGATATGAAATACCCAAGTTTTTATGATAAGCACTATTCGGATTTTTGTCGTTAATAACATAAGCACCTTCCGGTGTTTTATTATCGCCCTCTTCTTGTTTATGCCCAACTGGCGAACCACCTAAGGAAATTTTATAACTTTTGATGAGTTTTCCTTTGTAATAGGTTTCTAATAGTCGTTTGGCTTTGTAAACCTTTATTGTATCAACCTTTTCTATATTTGATGGCTGTATATTATTAGTGCAAGTTTGAGCAACCATGCTTATCAAAGCAACAGTAAAAAGTGTAAGCTTAAACATATTTGCCTAACGTTTAAAAGTATTGATTAAGTATCTAACAATACTTATTTAACAATCAATTCTCGATAAACATCAGAACCTATCCAACGGGTATGTTCATTTGGTGCTTGTTTCATCATTATGGCTTGTTCAATCAACTCTTGTTTAAGAAACTTATTTCTTTTACCTATGGTTCGCATAGCCCAACTGATTGCTTTTTTTACCATTGGTCGTTCGTCTGTTGAAGCTTGATGCATTATTGGGATATACAGCAACAATTCGTTATCGGTAACTTTTTTATTTCGCTTTAATGCATAACCGGCTAAGGTAGAAAACGCAGTGCGTTTAACATATTCCAACTCGTGCATGGCATATTGATTAATACAATAGGTTGCCCAAGTGCTTCTTGAAAAGAGAGATAACGCAAATGCATCACAAATTTCCCAGGTAGTAAAGGTTAAAATCCAATCATCTATCATTTGTTTTGAAAGTTGTTTGGGCTTTAAACTATAACTTACCAATAAAGCTGCCTCATAAATTCCGGTTGAAAAAAGTTCATAAGCCAAGGGTTCGTCCATTTCTAATTCCTTTGAAAACAAACGTAAATGCTGGTTAGAAATGCCCAAGATGTTATGGGTACGGATACCAAATTTATTGGCACGCCAAACACCATATGATTCATCACCAATACCTGTTAAATGGTCAACAATGGATGTTACACTTAACTTTTTTTTCATGGGTTGATATTAAATTGATGACCTGTATAAAAGTCTTGTGCTATCAATTTATAAGCTAAGGTTGGTTGATTTGGTTTTTCATACAAAACTAACGATTCAAGAATACTTACCACTTCTTTCCTACAAAAACCAACAATCATTCGGTTGGGAGGAACAGAAACAAAAGGATAAATTTCATATTGATAATAAGGAAACAATCCTAATTCAGCTCCTTCTGCTATCAATTCTTTCATTTCATTAACAGGCAAAACACACCAAAAAACACCATTATCTGTTAAACAATATTGCACAACCTTAAGTAATGAATGAAAAGTTAAGGCACTGGTATGTCGTGCCAAGGTGCGTTTATAATTAGAGGCAGGATGTTGAGACTGATGCTCGTAATAAGGCGGATTACTGATGATTACCTGAAAATGTTGCTGGTGCTTTAAGGCAAAGTCTAATATAGATTGATGTACAACTTGTATTCGATTTTTAAAAGGTGATGCGTTGATATTATACACACATTCGTGATAAGCATCTGCATCTATTTCAACTGAAGTAACCTTGGCCTTAGGATTTCGTTGGGCAAGCATTAATGATAATATACCGGTACCGGCGCCAATATCCAGCATGTATTCTCCCTCGTTAACTTGAGCCAAACAGCCTAATATAACGCTGTCGGTGCCCACCTTCATAGCTGATGCATCTTGTTTAACGCTAAATTGTTTGAATCGAAATACACTCATGTATATTATACACAATTATGCAGTAAAAATTTGAATTTATGATTGCATGAATAAACTTATACTTGCACTGTAATGGCAAGTTCGGCAAAAAAATTTAGTATAGTTAAGTTGTTGCGAAAATTGTGGCAATTATGTTTGCGTTTGCTTATCATTGGCTTTCAGTTGGCCATGTTCTTTATTATTATTTACCGTATTGTACCTGTACCAATAACCCCATTACACCTTCAACGGGTGTATCAACAAATTAGGGATGATAGGCCGATTCGCTTGCACAAAGACTGGACTTCAATAGATAAGGTAACTGATAAATTTTTATATGCAGTACTTACATCAGAAGATATTCAGTTTATTCATCACTACGGTTTCGACTTCGAACAGATTTACAAATCAGTTAAACAAGGTATGCGTACCGGAAAGCGCATGCGTGGCGCAAGTACCATCACACAACAAACTGCGAAAAATTTATTTTTCACCCCAAAAAGAAGCTGGATTCGCAAACTACCTGAAATGGGAATTACGGTTTGTTTGGAATTGTTGTACACTAAAAAACGAATTTTAGAAGTATACATTAATATTATTGAAATGGGTGAAGGGATTTATGGTGTTTCGGCAGCGGCCGAACATTATTTTGATAAAACACCTTTAACCTTGTCGAAAAGAGAATGTGCCTTAATTGCTTCATGCCTGCCAAATCCAAGAAGATTTATAGCCAATAAACCAAACTCCTATATCAACAGAAAAGCAAATACCATCCAACGTTATATGTATAAAATTGGAAAGCTGCCTTGGAAAATGAATGCAAAGGAGAGAGAAGCCGCCGATAAAAGAAAGTAATAAACTAAATTACTATATTAATTATTTTACCCTTAACGAAAACAACTTTTTTAGGTGTTTTGCCTTCAAGCCATTTCATAACAATTTCATCGGCCAATACAACAGGTGTTACTTCTTGTTCTGTTGCAGTTAATGCAAACTCAATATTGGTGCGGTGTTTTCCATTAATAGAAACCGGATAGCTGAAGGAATCTTCAATTAAATACTCCTGTTTAAAGATTGGAAATACTGCTTCTGTAATGCTTGTTTGATGACTCAATACATGCCATAATTCTTCTGTTATATGCGGCGCATAAGCGTGCAAACAAATTAAAAATGGTTCTAAAATTTCTCGCTTGTTACATTTTAAATCAGCCAATTCATTTACACAAATCATAAAACTGCTCACCGATGTGTTAAACGAAAATTGCTCAATATCCTCCCCTACCTTTTTTATAAGTTTATGCAAGGCTTTTAATTCTTTTTTATCGGCCGATTCGTCTGTAACTATTAAGTTACCATCTATATCAAAAAACAAACGCCAAACTTTTTTCAAGAACCGATGAACACCCTCAATGCCTTGTGTACTCCAAGGTTTACTTTGTTCTAACGGACCTAGAAACATTTCATATAAACGTAAAGTGTCGGCTCCATATTGCTCAACAATAGCATCAGGAGTTACAACATTATGTTTAGATTTCGACATTTTTTCGATTTCATTCCCGCAAATGTATTTTCCATCTTCCAACAAAAACTCAGCATTTGCAAAATCCTCTCGCCATGCTTTAAAAGCATCTAAATCTAAAACGTCATTTTGTACTATATTTACATCAACATGAATGGCAGTGGTATCATATTGATGTTTAAGACCGAAAGAAACTAACTTATCTGTATTTTTTATGCGATACACAAAATTACTTCTGCCTTGAATCATCCCTTGGTTAATCAACTTTTTAGCAGGTTCTTGAACAGGAATATATCCACGATCATATAAGAATTTTGTCCAAAACCGAACATATAACAAATGACCTGTTGCATGTTCACTACCACCCATATACAAATCAACATTACCCCAATAGTTTATTGACGCTTGTCCTGCAAACTCATTGGTATTGTTTGGATCCATATAACGTAAAAAATACCAACTGCTTCCTGCCCATCCGGGCATAGTGGTTGTTTCAATAGGATATCCTTCTTTATCTACACATCCCTTTTCTTCATTCCACATCCATTGTTCAGCTCTTGCCAGTGGTGGTTCACCATCTGCTGTTGGTAAAAACTTATCAATTTCAGGTAAAACCAACGGCAATTTATCTTCAGGAATAAGATGTGGAATTCCTTGTTTGTAATAAACGGGAATAGGTTCGCCCCAATATCTTTGGCGACCAAAAATCGCATCACGCAAACGATAATTGGTTTTACTTTTTCCTATGTTTTGTTTATCAATATAATCAACAGCTTTTTTAATTGCATCTTTTACTTCCAATCCATTTAAAAAATCAGAATTAATTAGTTTACCCTCTTTAGCATCATAAGAGGCTGTATTTAAATCGTGACCCGAAGGAATATTTACGACAGGAATAATAGAAAGTTCAAAATGTTTTGCAAACAAAAAATCTCTGCTGTCGTGAGCAGGAACACCCATTACCGCGCCTGTACCATAACCGGCCAAAACATAATCGGCTACCCAAACAGGCACTTCTTTTCCGGTAAAAGGATGAATGGCATAACTACCTGTAAAAGCACCTGAAACCCTTTTTACATCAGCCATGCGCTCGCGTTCACTTCTATTCTTTGCAGTTTCAACATAATCCATCACATCTTCCATGTGATCGGCCGTTACTAATGCTTCCAAAAATTCATATTCAGGAGCAACTGCTAAATAACTCACACCAAAAATTGTATCCGGGCGAGTAGTAAAAACTTCTATGTCTATATCCGCATCTTGAACCTTAAAAAACACACTCGCTCCTTGCGATTTACCAATCCAATTGCGTTGTGCTTCTTTCAAACTCTCGGTCCAATCAATACCATCCAAGTCGTTTAATAAACGTTCAGCATACGCAGTTATGCGCATACTCCATTGTTTCATTAATTTTCGTTCTACAGGATAACCACCACGTTCACTTACGCCATCTTTTACCTCATCATTACTAAGTACGGTACCTAATTGCGGGCACCAATTTACGAAGGCCTCACTTAGATATGCCAATCGAAAGCCTAATAATACTTTTTGCTTTTTCTCTGTTGTAAATCCAATCCAATCCGATGCTGTAAACGTTTCAAAATCAAGTTCTATTCCGCCGGTTAAAATAGAATCATCACTGCCTTTATATCCTTCAGTTTCAAAAATTGAAATTAAGGTTTCAATAGGTTCAGCTTTATCTGTTATTGGGTTATACCACGAATTGAACAATTGAATAAATATCCATTGTGTCCATTTATAATAGTTAGGGTCAGATGTGCGTACCTCCCTGTCCCAATCATAACAAAATCCTATTTTGTCAAGTTGTTCACGATAACGTGCAATATTAATTTCAGTAGTTTTTGCGGGATGTTGCCCGGTTTGAATTGCATATTGTTCAGCAGGTAGTCCGAAACTATCGTACCCCATTGGATGCAATACATTATACCCTTTAAGTCGTTTATAACGCGAATAAATATCAGAAGCAATATATCCTAAAGGATGTCCAACATGTAAACCCGCACCACTAGGATATGGGAACATATCCAAAACATAGCACTTGGGCTTGTTGGTGTTTTCAAAAATCTTATAGGTTTGGTGTTGTTGCCAATAGGTTCTCCAGTATTGTTCAATACGGTTAAAATCGTACTCTTTCATTTCACAAGTAAAATGGATAAGCTGTTATTTATTCTTTTTCTTGAAGGTAAATTTACCGCTACCTCCGTTATTGTTTCCTTTTCTGAAATTTCGGTTTTGATTGTTTTTACCGAAGCTTCTGTTTTGGTTTTGGTTTTGATTGTTTCCGCCTTGTTTAAAATTACGGTTGCCTTGGCGATTTTGATTTTGATTTTGTAATGCATTAAACTGCACATCATCTTCGGTAGAAATTTTGATGCGCCCTGCACTTAACAATTCCAGGTGCGAAAGAATTTCTTCATCACTTAATTGTTCTTCATTCCAATTTTTGCAGGATTGTTTCATAAATGAACCAATCAAATTAATAAAACCTGCCTTGGTTGGCGACTCTTCCATATTCGCTGCACGATCAATCATCATTTTTATGTTTTTACCATAGAAACGAAAACGTATTGGTGTTTGCGGGTAGGTCATCACATCAGGTTTTGCATACACACTTTCACGTGTTGGTATTGGAAACGGCGAATCCACATCCAATTTAAAATCACTGATAACAAACAAATGATCCCATAATTTTTGTTTGAAATCACTGGTATCTTTTAAACCCGGATTAATCATTCCCATTAACTGCACCAGCGAATGGGCAATTCGGTTACGTTTTTCTCTATCCTGAATGGTTACCGCATAAGCAACCATGTTTTGAATATTTCTGCCGTATTCCGAAATTAGCATAGCGCCACGAGCTGTGTTGTACTCGGGCATGTTCTCCACTTGAATCTTCATCAGTTCAACAAATATTAAAGAAAATCCGGCTAAACGCCGAATCAGTTTTGCAATGTAAATTATTTATAGGGTAAAATCAAAGTACTTCCGGCTTTATTTATTCTTCCGCTTCCGAAGCAGAAGGTTCATATTGTTCCGGTGCTTGCTCACCACTGCAGCATGGCATTACATTTTGGCAGCAACGCTTACATTGATAGTGCCCGTGAACATAAACAAATCCGGAAGTATTTCCACAGTAAGGACAAATGTCGAATCCAAATTGCATTTTTTTTATCCTAAAACAACAAAACTAAATTTCCACTATTAATTTAACACAATCATTTCTCCACAAGTTAACATGGGATGAAACATAATTGTTATCCAATTAACTCGATATTAAAACCTGCTTGCCTCACAGCCGCTTCCACCATTCCTTGGTCATCTTGCGCCAGTTCAACCCTCAATATTTTTTCCGGATTATTTGTATCAACCTCCCATTTCATTAATCCATCTACCGACTCAATAAACGGAGTTACAGTAGTTACACATCCGCCACATTTCATATTGGTTTTAAATTGTTTAATTATCATTATTTATGTTTTTATATTTTAACCTGATACTATTTAAAACTACCGATAAAGAACTAAATGCCATAGCTGCACCGGCAATCATCGGGTTTAATAAAAAGCCATTAATCGGAAACAAAATTCCTGCCGCCAAAGGTATTCCAATCAGATTATAAATAAATGCCCAAAATAGGTTTTGTTTGATACCTTCAACTGTTTGTTTTGATAAATTAATGGCTTTTTGAATTAATCGTAAATCATTATTAACTAAGGTAATATGTGCTACCTGCATAGCAATATCAGTGCCCTTACCCATAGCAATACTCACATCAGCAACGGCCAATGCCTCCGAATCATTTATTCCATCCCCAACCATTGCTACAGTTTTTCCGCTTTGTTTTAATTCGTTTACAAACTTTGCTTTTTCCTGCGGATCAACATTGGCTTTTATATGAACAATGCCCACCTCTTTAGCCACTGGTAATGCAGCAGCCAATCTATCTCCGGTAAGCATAAAAACATCAATACCTGATAGCTGTAATTTCTCTATGGCATGCTTCGACTGTTCGTGAACCACATCCGAAACCCACATCAATACCAACACTTCTTTTGCATCAGCAAACAATACAGCCGTTGCTCCAAAATTTTGTTCATCTAACTGTTGCATGATAAATTTAGGAATACAAATACCATGCGCCTCCATAAATAATAAATTACCGGAGTAATATGGTTGTTGATTGATCATTCCGGTAATTCCTTTTCCCGAAATGGTCCTTGCAAATTCAACTTTATCTGAAGATTGAACTCGTTCTTTTAAATAATTAACAACCGCAATAGAGACCGGATGATTTGATGTTTGAGCCAAGGCCAACCACTTTGCTAAAACTAATTCTTGTTCTTGGGTTGAAGCATGAATGGTTTTTATCACATTCAGTTTTCCGGTGGTTATGGTTCCTGTTTTATCTAATACAATGGTATCAATTCGAGAAGCTAACTCTAAACTTCCTGCATCTTTAATTAATATTTGATGTGTTGCGCCTTTGCCCATTCCAACCATTATTGCAGTAGGTGTGGCTAGCCCTAAAGCACACGGACAGGCAATAACTAACACCGACAAGGAAGTAATTAAAGCATGATGTAATGATTGTTCGCCTCCTATTAATAACCATACAAAAAAAGTTATCACAGCCAGGGCGATAACTACCGGAACAAATATAGCCACCACCTTATCAGTATATTGCTCAACCGGAGCCTTTGTTGATTGTGCTGTTTGAACACGTTTGACCAATTGAGCCAAAAAAGTTTTATTACCGGTAGCTGTAGCAACATAATTTATAACCCCTGTTTTATTTACAGTACCTGCGAAAACTTTATCTCCTTTTTGTTTTAAAACAGGCAACGATTCGCCTGTCATCATCTGCTCATCAATCCATGTTTCGCCGTCCGAAATCTCTCCATCTAATGAAATATGCTCGCCCGGTTTTGATAAAATCACATCTCCGGGAAATACATAGGCTGCTCTTACTTTTTCAGGTTGATTGTTTCTTATAACTGTTACCTCATCCGGTTGCAATTGCATCAATGTTTGTAAAGCAGCATTGGTGCTCCATTTGGCTTTTTCTTCCAATAATTTACCCAATAAAACAAAAACAATCACCACCGAAGCCGATTCATAATATACGGGCAAATGCAATCCGGGAGTAATCATCATCAAAATGGTTTGATAAACACTGAATAAAAAAGCAACACCTGTGCTCAAGGCAACCAAAACATCCATACCCGCATGTAAGCGTTGAACCTGCATGTAGGCACGTATAAAAAAAAGTCGGCCTATTACAAATACAACCGGGGCACTAAGCAACATAGAGAGGTAAATACC
The DNA here is from genome assembly GCA_025454975.1 of Bacteroidia bacterium. Lineage (GTDB taxonomy): Bacteria > Bacteroidota > Bacteroidia > UKL13-3 > UKL13-3 > UBA6183. Next base: position 4,339 of record JALONK010000034.1, on the reverse strand, counting down.
ATTTTGCCAATGCATAAAAAACATTCCGATTACCACTACAGGAATTGTTAAAACTGCAGCTAAAATGGTTTGATTTCTTAAGCTATACCATGCCCGTTTTTTTTGTTCTTCAATTTTTGCCGGATTTAATTCTTCATCAACCAACCACAATTCATAGCCTATATTTTTTACTGCTTGTTGTAATTGGCTTATGCTTAAATTAGGTTGATGAGAAACTACCGCAGAAGAAGACGCATAATTTACAACTGCCTTATTTACACCCGAAGTTGCCAATAAAAGTTGCTCAACACTACCGGCACATGATGCACAAGATAATCCCGTAACCGAAAAAACAGTTGTAACCTCCTTATCATTCATGGATGCAAAGTAAAGGCTGGCTTAGGTCTATTTTATTATAAGATTTGATGAATTTCTTACAGTATTTTATTACAGTATTTTATTACAAACTATCTAACGATTTACGCCCCTTTCCTCCTACTGCCTTCTTAAAAGCACTTGGTGTTAATCCGGTAATTTTTTTAAACTGTGATGATAAGTGTGCTATACTGCTATAGCCTAAACGATCGGCAATTTCTTGCTGCGACCATTCATCATAAATTAACCACTCCTTTACTTTTTCAATTTTTTGTTTGATGATGTATTGTTCAATCGTTATGCCCTCAACTGATGAAAACAAGCTGCTTAAATAATGGTATTCATAATGCAATGCTTCTTGCAGTAATACCGACCAATTCACCTTTGGTGTTTCCGTTTCAATATGAATTCTTTTAATTATTTCTTGTTTAATTCTTGAAATAATTTTCGATTTTTTATCATCAATACGTTCAAAGCCATAAGTAAGCAATCGCGCATCAAAATCAGCTAATTTTTGTTCAGTTAATAACTCTTCTTTTGTATCAAGCTCACCCAGTCTAATAGCGGTAAAGGTTATCCCTGCTTCTGAGGCAAGTTTTTCAACTGCCATGATGCATCTTTGGCAAACCATATTTTTAATATATAATACCATTGCTTGTTTTTAACGCCTCACAAACATACACAATCTAATCGTTGCTGTAACAAATGGTAAATGAATATGCGCCAACGGTAATCGAGTTTTTATTAATGGTTACTAAGGCATTACTTAATGCATTACTCCAATTACCATCGCAAGGCAATTTCATTTCCTTATTGCTTGTATTTATGATAACCATTATTTTTTTCCAACCTTGCGTTTGCTTTGCTGCTGTTAAGGTATAAGCCAACACATCATCGGTGGTGGTTAAAAACGACACTTGTTGTTGAATGGCTTGTGCACTGTTTAATCTAAACAAAGATTGTTGTTTGCGTATGGCAATTAATTGTTGAATAAACAAAAACACATCCTCATTTGCTTTTTTCAAATCCCAATCAATTGCATTTATTTCATCCGGTTTATTATATGAATTTTCTTCTCCTTTTTTGCTGCGTAAAAACTCAGAGCCTGCATGTATAAATGGAATTCCTTGAGAGGTTAATACAATACCATAAGCCATCATTTGCATTTTTTTCCTGATACTATCAGGTTGATTGGCTGCCGAGGCTTGCAATTTGTCCCACAACACCAAGTTGTCGTGGCAATCTACATAATTAATTACCGATGCTTGGCTATTGGCATAAGGAACTTTATCATAAAAAGCCTTTTTCATATTTACCTGTTGATGAGGCAATGCACCAACGATGCCAAATTTAACTGTTTCTTTCATGCTGCTGTTTCCTTGCACATAACCTTTCGCCTTGCTGTCGAATACATATCCTTTAACGGCATCTCTAATGTCATCACTAAACACAGCAATACCTTTTAACAAATGTACATTACGTTTTAAAGCAATAAATTGCTCGGGATAGGCCGGTGAACCTGCTGCCCAACCTTCGCCATAAATTAAAATGTCAGGTTTAATTTTCCTTAAGGTATCAGCTAATAAATTCATGGTTTCAATATCATGTATAGCCATTAAATCAAACCTAAATCCATCAATATGATATTCATTTACCCAATACAAAACACTTTCAATAATAAACTTACGCATCATGGGTTTATCACTTGCTGTTTCATTTCCACATCCACTGGCATTAGCAAAATCACCATTAGTTTGTATGCGATAATAATAGCCGGGAACCAACTGGTTAAAGTTTGATTCATTGGTTAATGCTGTATGATTATATACCACATCCATTACCACACGCATTCCTGCATTGTGGATGGCTTGAACCATTTGTTTAAATTCCTTAATCCTTACTTTGCCATCCTCGCTATTGGTGCTGTATGAACCCTCAGGAGTGTTATAATTTTTTGGATCATAGCCCCAATTATACTGGCCATTATTCATATTTTCTTCATCAACCGAATTGTAATCAAATACAGGTAATAAATGCAAGTGAGTAATGCCTAATTCTTTTAAATGACTTAATACTGTTGGCATCCCATAATGATTTTCCGTATTGGTTTCTGTTAGTCCAATAAACTTACCATTATTCTTAATACCTGATGACTCGTGCATGGTTAAATCGCGCACATGAGCCTCATAAATAATGGCATCTTGTGTTGCATTATTTTGGCTGTATACAGGGACAACATCATTTTCCCAACCTAAGGGATTAGTGGTTTGCAAAGAAATAATTTGAACCCTGTTGCCATTTACCCCAACTGCTTTGGCATAAGGGTCGGTAACCTCCATACTCCACACTCCATTAAAACAAGCTTGTACGGTATAATAATAATCCAACCAATCGCCTGTAAGTTTAGCCAGCCAAGTGCCTGATTCGGCTTTGCTAAACGATTGTATCAAAGTATGTTTTCCACCCCTTCCTTGCTTATATACTAAAACTCTTAATGAATCGGCGGATGGGGCATATACTCTAATGGAAGTTTCATTAGGGCGGTAAGTACAACCTAAATCAGTTCCGTTATACACCGGATAAATAGCATCTGATTGCGCGAAACCCTTGTGATAACAAGTACTTATCAAACTAATGCAGGCAATTAAAACTAACTTTCTCATAGCACATTAATATTAAACACAATAATAAGTGTATTTTGTACATCAACGCAATTCAATAGTCATAAAAAAAGCACCTTTCGGTGCTTAATGCTCATTTAAAACAATCCATTTATTTCTGAGTCAATCTTGGATATAATTATACCCAAATCCTCAGGTCTGTCGGCAAAGTTCATATTATCCACATCAATAATCAACAACTTGCTTTTGTAGTTGCTGATCCAAGCTTCATAGCGTTCATTCAATCGTCTTAAATAATCTAAACGAATGCTGTCTTCATAATCTCTACCACGTTTTTGGATGTTGTTAACCAAGGTAGGGATTGAAGCCCTTAGATATACAAGTAAATCAGGAGCTTTAATGGTTTGACTCAACGATTCAAACATTTTTTGATAGGTTTCAAAATCCCTGGTGCTCATTAATCCCATACTATGCAAATTAGGAGCAAATATGTGTGCATCTTCGTAGATGGTTCGGTCTTGAATAACCTTCTTTTTGCCTTTTTGCAATTGAAGCAAGGTATTGTAACGGCTGTTTAAAAAATAAATTTGCAGGTTAAAAGCCCAACGTTGCATATCCTCATAAAAATCACTGATGTATGGGTTGTCTTCCACATCTTCATAATGAGGCTCAAATTTGTAATGACGCGATAATAATGTGGTTAAAGTTGTCTTTCCCGATCCGATATTCCCGGCAATAGCTAAATGCATAACTTCAATTAAATTCTTAAGTTACAATGTTATCAAATTTAAAACAAAAGCCGAACAGTGTGGATATTTTACGTATAACCCTAACTATCAAGCACACATATCAATATTTAAGCAATTGCTATGCTTTACTAAAGCTAAATTTCGGCGTAGAGTTCAAAATTATGGAAGTATTCACATCATTAAGTGTAAAACAAACACCACCCATACCATCTAATAATAGTTGTTTAAGTCGTACTTCGTGGAAGTTAATTACACAACATGAGTTCGTTTAAAGTAAAAGGTGGTAAATCATTAAAAGGAGAAATTGTTCCACAAGGTGCAAAAAATGAAGCCTTACAAATTATTTCAGCCGTATTATTAACTGCTGAGCAGGTTACCATTAAAAACATACCCCAGATTAGAGATGTACTAAAGTTAATTGAGTTGTTGGGCGATTTAGGTGTTGAAGTGCAAAAAATAAGTAACGATACTTATACTTTTAAATCAGCAAATGTAAATTTAGAATATCTGAGAAGTGATGATTTTAAAAAGAAAGGTGCTGCACTTAGAGGTTCTATTATGATTATTGGTCCGCTCCTGGCGCGTTTCGGAAAAGCCTATATTCCTGAACCGGGA
>JALONK010000081.1 GCA_025454975.1 Bacteroidia bacterium | reverse complement strand
GAAGGGATATAACACAGCATTGAGCCATAACCAAAAGCAGAACCAGTATGCCCAAACCCATAAATGGGGCCACCATTAAAACTTTTGAATAAAATCATTCCATGACCGTAAGCACCCATATCACCCGTATTAGAAACCAATAACTTCATGGTATCAAGCCAGTTATTTGCTATTAACTGTCCATTAAATAATGCTTTATGAAACTTGATGAGGTCGGTTGTGGTTGACCAAATGTCGGCGGCGCCATAACCCCAAGAATTGCTTGCTTCCGTAAAATCATATAACGAATCGGGTTGCAGCCCTCCATTTAAAACACTACCTATGGCATAAAATGACCCCCTTAAATACCCCCTCATAAAACTATTGGTTGGTGTTGTATTAAAATCGGTGTTAGTTAAACCAAGTGGTGTAATAAATTGATTGGTCACATAATCCCTATAACTGCTTCCTGATGTAAATTTTATAATCTCAGCTAATAGATAAAAGTTAGCATTACTATAATAATAATTACCGACACCTCGTGATGATAATGAACTCCAAAACAATAACGAATCAAGTGGAATATCTTCGAATCTTTTCATGTAAATCCAATAGTTCAACCTTCCTTGAAAATCGCTTTGAGGTTCATCAATTCCTGATGTGTGCGCAAGTAATTTCCTTATCGTGATGTTTTCATAATTATCAAATCTTTCAACCATTGATAATGGCAAATACTTTCCAATAGGAGAATCTAAGTTTAATTGACCATTTTGAATAAGCTTAAATATTGCAACAGAAGTAATTAACTTAGTAATACTGGCAATTTTAAATTTCATGTCAGGTAAACAACTATCTCCGGTGCCTATAGATGCAACTCCTGCGGCATTTGAATAAACCCAAGAACCGGGCTTTTCAATACGTACGACATGCCCGGGTACCAATCCTAAACTTTGATTTACATGTCCTTGAAAAATTTGATTAATGCCATTAGTTATTACCGCAGGCGGTATCTGAGCTGTAGCAGTGCTAAATAAGAAAAATCCATATAACACTAAAAATATATTTTCTGCCTTCATATTTAACTAAGAAACTAAACCGTTGGTAGTCCAATTTCAGCATGTAAAGATTATTTGACAACAACCTTACAGAATTATGATTTTGTAATTACATACAGTACACCTAATACAAAAACTTGAGATTAGACCAAATTCAAAAAGTTAAATAATCTAAAGGTACAAATTAATTTATCTTGAAAATTCACGCATGAGCTTTTCTACAATATCAAATACTGCCGGGCAAATTTGGGTATTATTAATAGTTTCCTTAAAAATCGTATGCATTTTACGCTGGTTGGTGTGCGGATATTCTCTACACGCATTCGGACGGTAATCATAGATACTGCAAGTATTATCAGGAAGCAGGAATGCACATGGTGATGATTGTAAAACATAATCTCCATCTTCATCAACACGAAGGTATCGGCTTATAAAATTTTGCTCGCTTAACTTCAGGTATTTGCTGATTATTTTTATATCTCTTAAGGTAAAAATAGGTGAGGTTGTTTTACAACAATTAGCACAAGTTAAGCAATCTATTTTTTGAAAGGCTTGGGTGTGCAAATGGTGAAATTTTTCATCCAAATTAGAAGGTTTACCGGTTCGCAATTCATTGAAAAACTTTTTAATTGCCGGTAAACGCGAAGCTGCATGTTGTTTAAGTTGTTCGGGTTTTAGCATATTATTTCACAATAAATACGGGGATATCAACATAATGTCGAACCTTATCAAGAGTAGTACCGAAAATAATGTCCTTTATTCCTTTATGTCCGTGTGCGCCCATAACCAATAATTGAATATCGGTTGTTTTAGCCCATTCACCTATAGCTTTAACAGTGCTGCCATATCCAAGATGAACCTGTACTTTATATCCTTGCTCCAACAAAGCATCCCTGTATTTGTTAAGATTAATCCAGTCGAATGCCGATTCAGCATCATTTACCGCTTCATTCATTCGTAAAGCTCCGGCCGATTGAACAACGTGCATTAAATGGTAAACTGCATTTCGTCCACCAAGCTGCAAAGCATGATGAATAACTTTTTCATCTTTTATTGAAAAATCAAGTGTTACACCTATTACATCGTACTGCTGAATTTGTAACTCACTAATATTTACTGCTTCGCCGTGAGGGATATTAGCAAATTCTTGTTTATGCTTTCTAATTAATGGTTCGATAATAACATAAACTAACAAAGCACCGATATAAACAAAAAATAAAGCAACCAACACTTTCAACCAAAGCACAGTATCTGTTGAATAAAAGAGGGATTTAAGTTCATTAACTACCAAGTTAATGTTTAATATTATAATTACAGAAGCAACTATCCATGCCATAATTTTTACCGGCATCGAAATGGCAAATTTGCCCATTAATGCCTTATTACCTGTAAAATGAATCACTTTTCATAGTTCTGCTAGATAAGAACTATGTAAAACTATTGATTGAGTTAAGTTTTTCGTGTAACCTTATACTGGTTAATTTCTGCTTCGAAGAATCTGTTTCAATTGTCGTC
>JALONK010000033.1 GCA_025454975.1 Bacteroidia bacterium | reverse complement strand
CATCACAAACACGCGCAAGGCCAACCGCCCCTGTGTCCTTTGTGATCCTGCCCGCACGTAGCGGCCGCTCCAAATCGTTTATTCCCACCGCACGTTTAACCAATTAATCATAGTTTATAAGTTTAGCTTGGTGTGGTGAATGTTGTGTGATGTATTTGGGGTGAATGTTATTCTGCGTATGTGCCGGTGTATGATTTCGTTTTAACATTTTATCACAAGTGTGCAGCGGACGTTCGTCCGAGCCTCTTTTTTTCTTTCGTACTTTTTTAGAAAAAGTACTGCAAAAATCAAACGATTTAATGCCCTTCATCACAAACACGCGCAAGGCCAACCGCCCCTCTGCCCTTTGTGATCCTGCCCGCACGAGGCGTCCGCTCCAAATCGTTTATGCCCACCGCACGTTTAACCAATTAGGTATGGTTAAGGGGTAGTTGAATGGCTTGATTTTTTTTTATAATTTAGGGTAGTTAGTTTGAGTTATGATTAATACTATGCTAAAAACTTAACATACGATTAATCGAATTTTTATCAAACCACACAAATACAAGTGCGATAATCAATTCTATAAAAATATAACAGGAGTGCATAAGGCACTCCTGCAAGTGGTAATACTTAATAAAAGCAGAGAAGAAAACTTAAAATACCTGGCCGCAATTAATTCTTAACATTCAAGGGAGAGTTAAGCATCAATTTTTGCATACTTAGCATTAGCTTCAATAAATTCACGACGAGGAGGAACTTCATCGCCCATCAACATACTAAATATACGATCGGCTTCTGCTGCACTATCTAATGATACGCGTTTTAAAGTTCTTCTATCTGGATCCATGGTAGTGCTCCATAACTGTTCAGCATTCATTTCACCTAAACCTTTATATCGTTGAATGTTTACACTATCGGGATTTCCACCTTTAGCCAAACGAAGTACTGCTTCTTCACGTTGTTGCTCAGTCCAGCAATATTCTTCATCTTTACCTTTCTTCACCAAATACAAAGGAGGTTGTGCGATATATACATAACCAAATTCAATAAGTTCTTTCATGTAACGGAAAAACAAGGTAAGAATTAAGGTTCGGATATGACTTCCATCCACATCAGCATCGGTCATAATAATAATTTTATGATAACGAAGTTTATCTAGGTTCAAAGCTTTATTATCGTCGGCTGTACCAATGCTAACACCCAAAGCTGTAAACATATTTTTGATTTCATCATTATCATAAATTTTATGTTCAAGGGCTTTCTCTACGTTTAAGATTTTTCCTCTTAAAGGTAATATAGCCTGAAAACTTCTATTACGACCTTGTTTTGCAGTTCCTCCGGCCGAGTCACCTTCCACCAGATAAATTTCACAAACGGCAGGATCACTTTCGGCACAATCTGCAAGTTTACCCGGTAAGCCACCACCGCTCATTACGCCTTTTCGTTGCACCATTTCACGGGCTTTTTTGGCTGCATGACGAGCAGTTGCTGCTAAAATTACTTTTTGTACGATAAGTTTAGCTTCCTTTGGATTTTCCTCTAGATAGTTGTTTAGCATTTCACCTACTGCTTGATCAACTGCACCGGTAACATCGCTATTTCCTAATTTGGTTTTGGTTTGACCCTCGAATTGAGGTTCCGCTACTTTAACTGAAATAACACCGGTTAAACCTTCACGAAAATCATCACCTGAAATTTCAAATTTCAGGTTTTTAAACATGCCTTCCTTCTCGGCATAATTTTTTAAAGTACGTGTGAGTGCCCTTCTAAATCCGGCAACATGGGTTCCACCTTCATGGGTGTTAATATTATTTACGTAGCTATGTAAATTTTCAGTATAACCGGTGTTGTAAATCATCGCTACTTCCACAGGGATACCATTTTTCTCTCCTTCAACATAAATAGGTTGAGGTAAAAGTTTTTCTCTTGTACCATCTAAGTAATTTACAAATTCCGTTAATCCACCTTCACTAAAAAATGTTTCTTCTTTTACATTCCCATTTTCATCCGCACGTTCATCTTTTAAATGAATGAAAATACCTCTATTTAAAAATGATAGCTCACGCATACGAGCAGCAAGTGTATCAAATTTGTATTCCGATACAGTGAATATAGATAAATCAGGCTCAAAATATTGGATTGTGCCCGTTTTATTGCTTTCGCCGATTACTTTAACATCATATAAGGGTTTACCACAAGAATATTCTTGTTGAAAGACTTTGCCTTCGCGATGAACAATAGTTCGCATCAATGTTGATAGTGCATTCACGCAACTTACACCCACACCATGTAATCCTCCCGATACTTTGTACGTGTCTTTATCAAATTTTCCGCCGGCATGCAATACAGTCATAACAACCTCTAAAGCTGATTTACCTTCTTTTGGATGCATTCCCGTTGGAATTCCCCTTCCATCATCTTCAACAGATATCGCATTGTTTGGATGAATAGTTACATGGATGTTTTTACAATACCCCGCTAATGCTTCATCAATAGAATTGTCAACCACCTCATATACCAAGTGATGTAATCCCCTAACCCCAACATCCCCAATGTACATAGCGGGACGTTTACGTACTGCTTCCAACCCTTCAAGCACCTGTATATTTTCGGCACCGTAATTATTTTTGTTTTCCTTTGCGCTTTCAGTCATAAATGCGAATTGTTTTAATGCGTAAAAATAGGCTAATCTTCACTCTTAACCTAATTATCTCGCCCTTGATTATATTTAGTTTTTCCACATTTTATCTTCATTATAAACCCTATGAAAATCATGCTTATTCTCATAATTATTGTTTCAAATAATTTAATAACTTGTAAGCGATGTGGTACAGAAAAAAACGCAGCTTACAATTTAAAATAATTTATGCCTTATTATTAATTGTAATACCTATTGGTATTGGTATTACAGGGTATATGATCATTGAACAACTTCGCTTCTTGGATGCGTTGTATATGACCGTAATTACTATTGCTACGGTTGGTTATGGTGAAGTGAAGCCGCTAACAGATGGTGGAAGAATTTTTACCATGTTACTCATTATTACAAACTTGGGTATTTTTGCTTATGCCATTTCTCTCATCACTAGTATACTGATTCAGGGAGATTTTTTTGAAACCTTTAAAAAGAATAAAATGAAGAAACAGATTCAACAACTTCGAAATCATGTAATAGTATGCGGATACGGCAGAAATGGAAAGGAAGCCGCATGGATACTTGCAAAGCAAAAAATTCCATTTATTGTAATTGAATCTAATAAAGAGGTATACGAAAGCATAGAAGAAGAGGTTTGTTTTTTGCATGATGATGCCACAAAAGATGAAACCATGTTGGCCGCGGGTATTGGCTATGCGCGCGGATTAATTACGACCCTACCTGACGATGCCGATAATGTGTATGTAACTTTAACTGCTCGAGAAATGAATCAGGAAATGACAATTATAAGCAGGGCTTCTAGTGACAGCTCGGTAAACAAACTTAAACGTGCCGGAGCAAATAATGTAATTATGCCTGATAAAATTGGTGGTGCACACATGGCCTCTCTTATTGTACAACCGGATGTAAAAGAATTTATTGACCTCATTTCCGGTCAAGGCGAAAGCGTAATGGTACAAGAAATCCCCGTTCATTTGTTAATGAATAAAATGAAAGGTGAGTCTTTATTAGATTTTGATTTACGGAAACGAACCGGTGTAAACCCGATTGGAATAAAATATACTGATGGAAGTTATGAGGTGAATCCGGATATGCAAAAGGTGTTAACTAAAGAAGATAAACTTATTTTACTGGCTACACCCGACCAGTTAAATACTTTTCAATTGTGGATTGGTAATCCTTAATTTCTTCCTAAGCGCAAGTGGTTAAAGCTTTTAATGTTAGGCAACTTATGAATGTAAATTCAGGTCTAATTATTTAATGAAATTTATTTTCGTGTTTCTTTCGCTATTGTGTGTACACCAATCTGTTGCACAACATGCCAATGCTACTTGGTATTTCGGCACTTGGTTAGGCATAAATTTCAAAGGAAATAATTTACAAGTAATACCTGATAAAGCCAGCCCTATGTATTGTTATGGCTCACCGGGAATTATCAGCGACCCAACTTCAGGTGATGTGATATTATTTAGCAACGGTAAACAAATTTGGAACCGCAAACATCAAGTAGTAGAAAATGGTACTTTATCAGCGTTTAATGGTGTTTCAGTTAATAGTATAATTTTGCCGTTGGCTAATCAGCAGTGTATTGTGGTATACACTGATGCAAGTTCTTCTGTATATTATGCAGGTGTAGATTTAAAAGCTAATAATGGTGATGGAAAGGTTGTGTTTAAAGATAGTTTATTATCTAATCAACTCGATTTACAAATCGCCGCAACTCCTAGAGCCAATCAACAAGGTTTTTGGTTAATTACACATAAAAAAGGCAGTGCTGATTTTTGGGTGTATGGCATCGCTGATTTTTTCTTTAAAAAAACACCAATTATTTCCACAGCAGGTTTGCCTACCTATAATGAAACCAATTATACTTATGGTAAAATTCAAGTAAGTCCTACAGGTAATTTATTGGCTTATACCTATCGTCCATCAGCTACAAGTAACGAAGCCGGACGTTTATCTACTTTTAAAATAGATAACAAATGTGGTTTGATAACCTTACACGAACATTTACATGAAAAGGTAGCAAAACTTCAAGGTTTTAGCTCAATCACATTTTCAGCCTCTTCAAAAATGTTATATTTTTCTCATATAGGATTAAGTTCAAGTGGTTCAATTGTGCTGCAATTTCAGTTAGACGAAAATGATAAATATATAAAATATCATACCGTTACCACTACTGATGAATATATCTCGGATATTCAACTGGCACCTGATAAAAGGGTATACATGACACGTTCAAAACAAGCGAGTTTTAACTCTGAATTATCATTTATTATTAGTCCCGACGAACCTGATGAAAATTGCAACTTTAGTAATAGTGTAATCGAGTTATGCAGAGTGCCTGCATTAGGAAGTTTAGGTGCAGAACAGTTGCCTTCGCAAATACTTGCCCTTAACCAACCTACACCATTGCAAAAACTACCTGAACTAACCATAAATAATACCTGTAAAGGAAACATCACTTCTTTTAAATTGAAGTATCCCGAACAACTATTATTTGATTCCATACTTTGGGACTTTGGTGATACCTCCTTCTCGATAAACTTAGCTTCAACCCATCAATACAAAACTGAAGGTAAATTTGTTGTAACCTTTTTTTGGTATGTATGTAAGGAAACATATGCTATACAAGATACCATCATTATTACCTCCCCTCCTCCTTTTTCTTTAGGAAACGACACAACACTATGTTTCGGTGATTCGCTGCAATTAACCGGTCCGCTTAATGCAAGTAAGTATTTATGGAGTAATGGAGAAAATACTGCGATGATAAAAGTGAAGAAACCCGGTAATTACTCATTAATAGCCGACCTAAATGGATGTGAAATAAAGAGTAGCGTAACCATTAATTTTTATCAACCCATAACCACTGCATTAGGTGATGAATTAGGTATTTGTGACCGTACAAATGAAATTGTAAAATTAGATTCCGGACCGGGGTTCAACACCTATAAATGGACACCAACCGGTGATACTTCACAGTGGATTATAGTAGAAAAGATTGGCAGTTATTTTGTGATGGTTGAAGACTTCCGCGGATGTAAAGCTAGTGATGGGACAATAGTAAATAGAAAATGTCCGATAAGTTTATACTTTCCAAATATTTTCACTCCAAATAATGATGGACATAACGATATATTTCAACCGATTGGATCTGATGTGATTACCATAGATTTAAAAATATTTAATGCTTGGGGCGCATTAATTTTTGAATCAAACCAACAAACAAAAGGATGGAATGGCAAGATAAATGATGAAGAGGCACCGCTAGGCGTATACACAATAGTTTGTACATATACAGGATTAATAAATAATAGGGTGCGAATTTTTAAATATGAAGGAACGGTTACTTTATTGCGTTAATTCTTGCGCCATAACAATGAGCTGTCGCCATAACTTAAAAATCGGAATTGATGTTGTAAAGCATAATCATATATTTTACGCCAATCTTCATTAACAAAAGCCGCAATCAATAAAATTAAAGTATTTTCCGGTTGATGAAAATTAGTTATTAAAGCGTCAACAATTTTAAATTGATAACCCGGCGCAATAATAATTTGAGTACTGCCTTGAATAGTGGTTTGTTTTGCAGATTCCAATTTATTGATAACCGCTTCAATAGATTCAGCAGCCGTTGGCAATAATAATTGTTGTTCGTAAGGTTGCCATTGACTTACATATAGTGTATCAGAAAGGTTTCCGGTAATTAAAGACGCACCATACCAATATACACTTTCTAAGGTTCGCATACTTGTTGTACCCACAGCCACAATAGGCAATTTATGGTGGAGTTGTTTCTTTATTTTTTTTAACGACGCTAATTCAATATAGATGGTTTCTTCATGCATTTCATGTGCTTGAAGCGACTCGCTTTTTACCGGTTTAAAGGTACCTGCCCCAACATGTAAGGTTACTTCAGTTTTATCAATTAAATGATGAGATAAACTTTCAAAAACCTCTTGTGTAAAATGTAAACCTGCTGTTGGTGCTGCAACCGAACCTTGTACCGATGCATAAATAGTTTGGTAACGTTCTTCGTCCGACTGTTCTGTATCACGATTAAGGTATGGCGGAATTGGAAGTATTCCTGCGTAATGCAAAATCTCACCAAAAAAGAAATATGGATTATCCCAAGTAAATTTCACTACAAACAATTCACCTTCCTTCTTCGTTTTTTCTGCTGTTAATTTTACTTGTCCTTGGGGGGTTTCAACCCACTTTTCTAGTATATCCTCTTTCCACCTTTTGGCATTACCAACCATACATTTCCAGATGCAATTATGTTTACTGGTAAATGCCAATTGATAATCTAAATGATCAACCGGTTCGATACAAAATACTTCAATTACTGCGCCTGTTGCGCGTTTAAATAATAAACGAGCGTGTATTACTTTGGTATTATTAAAAACCAGCAACGATTGTTGAGGTAAATGTTGATGAAGGGAAGAAAATATTGATTCGGTAATGGACTCATTTTGATAAATCAATAGCTTCGACTCGTCGCGTTTTTCAAGCGGGTACAAAGCAATGTTGCTTTCAGGTAAATGATAACTATAATCTTTGATATTTATTTGTTGAACCTTTGTTTTAATAAGTTCACTCATACCCCTATTTTCCTTTAAAATTTGGCTTACGTTTTTCAACAAAAGCATTCATGCCTTCTTTTTGGTCCTCACTTGCAAAACACATGTAGAAATTTTTTCGTTCAAAATATAGGCCTTCTTGTAATCCTGAATCGAATGCTTTTAGAACGCTTTCTTTAGCCAAACGAATAGCTACCGGCGATTGTTGAGCAACTTCGTTTGCTAACTTTACAGCTTCTTCAAGATAAACCTCTTCAGGCACTACCCGATTAACCAATCCGGCTTGCCAAGCTTCTTCTGCTGAAATAAATTTTCCGGTGAGTACCATTTCCATAGCCAAAGCTTTACCTACGGCACGAGTCAATCGTTGAGTTCCTCCTGCACCGGGCATAATACCTATTTTAATTTCGGGCTGACCAAATTTGGCAGATTCACTGGCAATAATCATATCACAGGTCATGGCCAATTCGCAACCACCACCCAAGCAAAATCCACTTACTGCAGCTATCACCGGTTTTTTAGTTTTTCTTATTTGATCCCAAGTTTCGAATTGGTCAATAATAAGCATATCAATAGCGGTGCGGCTTTCCATTTGTTTGATGTCGGCACCGGCTGCAAATGCTTTTTCATTTCCTGTTATAATTATACACCTCACATCTTCGTTATTGTCTAATGTTTGCAAGGCATGTTTTAACTCTTGCATTAATTGAAGGTTTAATGCATTTAATTCTTTAGGACGATTTAGGCGAACCAAAGCGATATGGCTTTGATAAGCCGATTCACAAGTAATAAATTCGTATTGCATAATTATTCCAATTTAAATTTTACCGGTAAAATCAATGTATATCGTTTACCTATTTTAAGGTATTCGTTGGCATCGAATTTATTGATAACAGTATGTACCGCAGCAGAAGTACCACCCCCAATTGATTGAATGGTAATAATATCTTCAATTCTACCTGCAGGACTTATAACTAACTTATAATAACTATAACCTTGCAAACCAATGGCAATGGCAAAAGGAGGATATTTAATTCCACGCGTAAGGCTTGCTGTTATTGCTTTCTCTCCGCCGGACTTCTTTGCAAATGCTGCCGAAATTGATGAGTCTGCTTTATTTTTTTCGCTCATATCAGGCAGGTAGCTGGCATCAATAAAATCATTACTAATCGCTTTGTCCTTAATAAATTTGGCTTGTAACTTGGCCGACAATTCTTCAACCTGTTTCTTTTTAACACCAGAAATTCTTAAGGTAAACGCTCCAATCATCTTATCATTTTCAACAAATAACCAATCAGTTATATATGAACTGTCTTTAATATTTATAGTAGCTTGTGTTGATTGATCTAATAATAAAGTTCCCGACAATCCAAATTCATTATCCCATTTTAATTTTGTAATCCACTCCCCATTTTGGGTACGTATACAAAAACTTCTTTGGTTTAATGTAGGATAAGAAATTGCATGCTTAAAATACCACCATGTGTCTATTGCCGTTTCTGTTGCAATAGTTAAGTTGTTTCCGTAAGAATCAACTTTTATAAATGCCAATAAAACTAAACAATAAATATACTTCATCATAAATTTATACATATAATGGGCCTCAAACATACATTTTATATTAGAAATGCGGAATACGGCATGATAAATTTGACCAATAAATTTAAAGGTTATATACTTGCACAAGGAAAGCAAAAGGAAAGAGAAGATAACTGACTTTGAGATTATTTTTTTTAAAAGCACTTGTTTTTAAAAAATAATCCCCGATATTTGCACTCCTTTTAAAGCAAAAAGCAATGAGAGTTTGTGATTTAACCGGTAAGCGTGCATTAGTTGGAAACAACGTTTCGCACTCTAACAGAAAGACTAAAAGACGTTTTTATCCTAATTTGAAGGATAAGAAATTTTACATTCCTGAAGAGGACATGTGGATAAACCTTCGTGTATCAACGAAAGCAATTAAAACCATCAATAAAATTGGTGTAACTAATGCTTTACGTAAATGGGTAAAGGAAGGTAGCATTTAATATAAGGAGTAAGAAAAATGGCACGTAATAAAAATAGAATCCAAGTTATCCTTGAGTGCACCGAGCACAAGTCATCAGGCATGCCTGGCACTTCTCGTTACATCACCAAGAAAAACAGAAAAAATACTACTGAGCGTATTGAATTAAAAAAGTATAATCCAATACTTAAAAAAGTAACTGTTCATAAAGAAATTAAATAATAAAAAGCCATGGCTAAGAAGGTAGTTGCAACACTAAAAACTGGTACAGGCAAAGAGTTTGCTAAAGTGTACCGTGCCGTAAAGAATAAAAAAGGCTCTTATTCTTTTAAAGCAGAGATTATCGCTAACGACAACGTTAAAAACTATTTTAAAGGTTAATACACACCTTTAACGTATACAATTTTAAAGCACCTGATTAAATATCATGGTGCTTTTTTTATTATAGGTTATTCAGTTTAAATTCGTACGCTTAAAACATAAACATGGGAATCTTTAGCTTTTTTAGTAAAGAGAAGAAAGAGAAATTAAACCAAGGCTTGGAAAAAACCAAAACAGGTTTGTTTGATAAGATTAGCAAAGCTTTAATTGGTAAAAGTACGGTTGATGATGCCTTCTTAGATGAATTAGAAGAAATATTAGTAAGCAGTGATGTAGGAATTGAAACTACCTTAAAAATAATTCAAAGGTTACAAAAACGAGTTGCCCAGGATAAATATGTTGGGGCCGGCGAACTAAATCGGTTGTTAAAAGAAGAAATTGCTTCGCTTTTAGATGAAAATTCGTCGCCAACCATCTCAGATTTTGCTAACTCCTTACCCAAAAAACCTTATGTAATAATGGTAGTTGGTGTAAATGGAGTTGGTAAAACTACAACTATCGGTAAATTAGCACATCAGTTTAAATCTGCAGGTAAAAAAGTGGTACTTGGCGCAGGAGATACCTTTAGGGCTGCTGCGGTTCAACAATTAAAAATCTGGGGCGAACGTAATCAGGTTCATGTTGTAGAACATGGAATGAATACCGACCCGGCGTCGGTTGCTTTTGATGCAGTAAAATATGCAAATGAACAAGCGGCAGATGTTGTAATAATTGATACTGCAGGAAGGTTACACAACAGGGTTGACTTAATGAATGAATTAAGTAAGATAAAAAGAGTGATGGCAAAGGTTATACCTGACGCACCTCATGAAGTACTTTTGGTACTTGATGCAAGCACAGGCCAAAATGCATTTGAACAAGCGAAACAATTTACCGCAGCAACCGAAGTAAATGCACTTGCACTAACTAAACTTGATGGAACGGCTAAAGGTGGTGTGGTAATTGGGGTGGCTGATATGTTTAAAATTCCGGTAAAATATATTGGGGTTGGAGAAGGAATTGAAGACCTGCAATTGTTTAACAAACATGAGTTTGTAGATTCATTGTTTAACGCATAACGTAATGAAAACAAAAAGAAAAGAAGACAAAATAAATATTGTTACCTTAGGATGTTCGAAGAACATTGTGGATAGTGAGGTATTATATAGCCAACTTAAAGCCAACAAATTTGATGTTGAACACGAAAGCATAAAAGATGATGCGAATGTGATTATCATTAATACCTGCGGTTTTATTGATAATGCAAAACAGGAAAGTATTAATACAATACTAAGATATGCAGAGGCCAAGCAACAGGGAGAAATTGATAAACTTTATGTTACAGGGTGTTTATCACAGCGATATATGCCAGAGTTGAAACAAGAAATTCCGGATGTTGACCAATATTTTGGGACAACTCATCTTCCTCAATTATTAAAAACTTTAGGTGCTGATTATAAACAAGAGCTAATTGGTGAACGATTACTTACAACACCTTCACATTATGCGTATTTAAAAATCAGCGAAGGTTGTGATCGTCCATGTTCATTTTGTGCCATTCCTATTATGAGGGGCAAGCATGTTTCAAAATCGTTTGAACAACTTGAAACTGAAGTAAAAGGACTGGTTAAAAACGGCACAAAAGAAATTTTATTAATAGCGCAAGACAGCACTTATTATGGCATCGACTTATATGGTGAACGAAAATTAGCCGAACTTTTAAGAAGATTAAGTGATGTAAATGGCGTTGAATGGCTTCGTTTACATTACGCCTACCCTTCGCAATTTCCTATTGATGCTTTAGATGTAATAGCTGAAAGACCAAATATTTGTAAATATATTGATATCCCTTTGCAACATGCAACTGACAACATGCTTAAAATTATGAGAAGGGGAATAACAGCAAAACGTACGCAAGAGGTTATTGATACCATTAGAGATAAAGTGCCGGGTATTGCAATTAGAACCACCTTAATTGCCGGTCATCCGGGCGAAACTGAAGCTGATTTTGAAGCATTGCGAACATTTGTTGCTCATAATAAATTTGAACGTTTAGGTATCTTTACATACAGCCACGAAGAAGGAACTCATGCAGGAACTTTAGTTGATGATGTTCCACAAGAATTGAAAGAAGAAAGAGCCGGAATAATTATGGATTTACAACAGCAAATTTCGGCAGAACATAACCTCAAGCTTAACGGTAAAAAATTAAAGGTTCTTTTCGATAGAAAAGATAATGGGTTTTGGATTGGACGAACTGAGTTTGATTCACCCGAAGTGGACAACGAAGTTTTGGTAGATGCAAAAAATCAATTTGTGAGAATTGGTGATTTCGCTAATGTAGAAATCACACATACCGAAGATTTTGATCTGTATGGTAAAATTGTTTCTTAATTTTTGATTATTTGAAAAAGATAACTGTTCCATACGAAACAAGTGGTTTATTTAATAAAATCATCCTCGATTATGCTCGTAACTCAGATGCCCTAGCTCCATTTTTTGGTTTGCCGCCAAAAGTAGAATCATACCAAAGGCAAATGGAACAGGCAGCTAAAAGTGTTGAGCATAGAGCAATTATAAGTAATCAATTGTTGCAAGCTTACCAAGATTTTGGAATTACACTACAAGAAAAAAGTCCAGTTTACCAAAATATTCTTAAACTCAAAAACAACAATGCATTTACCATAACCACAGGTCACCAACTTTGTTTGTTTACCGGACCGCTGTATTTTATTCATAAAATAATCAGCACCATCAAATGGTGCCAAAATTTAAAACGAAATTATCCTGAACAGGATTTTATACCTGTATATTGGATGGCCAGTGAGGATCACGATTTTGAAGAAATCAACCACCTGTATTTAAATCAACAAAAAAGAAGTTGGAACATTGATAGCAAAAATCAACCGGTTGGAAGAATTAAAGTACATGAATTAGATGAATTGTTTAAAGAAATTGAATCGTTAAGTGATGTACCTGAAATTAAACAATCACTAATCGAACTTACTGATTGTTATTCAACATCAGCTAATTTATCTGAGGCAACTTTCAAATTAGTTCATCACTTATTTTCTTCTTATGGAGTTGTGGTAATTGAACCTGACCATCATCAATTCAAAAAACTTTTTATTCCATTTTTAATCAATGATATTTTACACGAATTAAACCATCAGGCACTATCAGATACTAATATCAAACTAAAAGTACATTATCCATTGCAGGTAAATGGCAGAAATATCAATTGTTTTTATTTGAATGAACAGGGGCGCAATTTGATAAAAAAAACAAACAAAGGATATGAAGCAGAAGGTACGAATGTGCAATGGAATACCGAACAATTATTGGATGAAATAAATAAACACCCTGAACGATTTAGCCCTAATGTAATCTTGCGTCCACTGTATCAGGAATGTTTATTACCTAACTTAAGTTACATTGGAGGTCCGGGAGAAATTGCTTACTGGTTGCAGCTAAAACAAGTATTTGAAGTTAACCAACTTCCTTTTCCGATTTTAACGTTAAGGGCATTTAATATGATCATGAAAGAATCGGATGCTAATAAATTAATAAGTAAAAAATTAGCAATTGAAGATTTATTCAACGATGACTTATCTGTTAGCCGAAAATTAGTTAAACTTAATAATGACGGTGGACAACAAGCTATAATTTCGCAAATTGATTCGCTAATGCAACAATTTATTGAAATTGCTGATAAAACAGATAACACCATAAGCTCGGTGCTAATTAAACAAAAATCACAACTGAATACCGAACTCACTCATATCAATAAAAAACTAGATGCTGCCCAACGTAAAAAAATAGCAAACGAACATGCCCTATATTCAACCATTAAAAATAAATATTTTATAGGCAAAACACCTCAAGAACGGTGGGATAACTTGATAAATTATGCAAAGTTAACCGGCGTTAAGCCATTTATTGCTGCATTGATTGAGAATACTGATGTAGATCAGCACCATGTACAAATACATATTCACGCATTATAAAGCCATTTTACAACCGCAGGTGTAAAACGTACAATTATATATACTTTCAACTATTTGTTTTTGGAATAGTTTCTTATTTTCTTCTATTTTCTTATATATTTGTTAATTAAAACAGGTACATCCCCATTTATACGACACATGAAAAAACATTTTTCAGTTCTGTTAGCTATCGTTTGTTTAACTGGTAACATTACTACACTTTTTGCTCAAATTACCGAGAAACCTGCTGCGTTTTCAGTAGATATCAAAGGAGGTATGCCCATCATTTTAACTTCAGCAAGACCATCTCCATCACCTTTTGGTGGTGTTGCTTTAAGGTATTCTCTCAACAAATATTTCTCACTTTCTTTAGACCTAGAAGGTGGCGGTATTACCGGTGTAAGCGACCAATTTCCAATTGGTTATTTTAGAACATCGTTTATTAACGGCGCTTTGAGAGGCAATCTTAATATTACTCCGCTGATGAATTTACCGTACTTGAAACGATATAACTTTTATGTTGGAGCAGGCTATGGATATGGTACATATTTATATGACCAAACAGGCTCTGCTAATGGTAATACTTATGAAAGATATACTTCATTTACTTGGCAATTAAGCAGCAGATATTATTTTAATGAATTTGTTGATTTCCTTGGAGGTATTCAGTGTTATTATACACCGACAACCGGTATTGATAACCTCAGAAATAATAACCGCTCCGACCAATTTATTGTGCCTTATATTGGAATTGGGGTAAAGTTTTTACCTAAAGAAAGGGTTCAACATACAGAATGGTCAAGATTACCTTTAGAGTATAATCAAGGTTCAACCACTGCACAAGCGGTGAATAAACTTAATAACGACATCAGAGAAATTGAGAAAAAAGGTAATGACAGTTTAGCAATAGTATTAAGAAAAGAAATTAGAAATGTAGATGAGAAAGTAAATAAGGTGAATACAAAAGTTGATTCGGTTGACATTAAGTTAAACATGATACTTGCTTTATTATCACCTACAGGTACAGTAACAAATACGTCTACGCCAGACACATCACAAAAAGCTAAACAGCCTACCGGAACAAAAGAAACTGGAACCACTCCTAAACCAGATCCTAAAGCCAAAGGTCCGAACGGTAAAACAGATATAAAATCTCAAGTAATTGACCAAAAGAAGGTTAAAGAGGCTTATGCCATAGTGGTAGGTTCGTTTTTACAAGACGCGAATGCATTAAATGCCAGGGATCGTTACATTGAAAAAGGTTGGGATGCACATATTCTTGGAAATACAGGCTCGCAGTATAAACGTATTGTAATTTTCAGCAACAATTATTATGAGGCCGTAAAAATAGTAACTGAGCTTAGAAAATCAGAACAACCAGATGTGTGGATGTTGGATATTAATACCGGTAAAGGCGTATTTATTAAGTAAGTTGATGGAATATATGCCAGGTAACAATCCCTGCGCATACTGATACATTTAAACTATGTTTAGTGCCGACTTGTGGAATTTCTATACACAAGTCGGCATTTTTTATGATTTCATCAGACACTCCTTCTACTTCATTACCCATAACAACGGCATACTTTTTCTCAGATGAAAGGTGAAGACTTTGTAATGGTTGAGATAATTGGGTTTGCTCAATAGCTATAATGGCTACGTTTTCTTGGTGACAAGCTTGAAGAAATTCTGCTATATCAGGATAACTTACCCAATTTACTGTTTCCGTAGCACCTAAGGCAGTTTTTAAAACCTCCTTGTTTGGGGGCTGAGGTGTATAACCTATCAACACAACCTTTTCAACACCGAAAGCATCTGCTGTACGGAAAACTGAACCTACATTCATACCGCTTCTAATATGGTCGCAAACTAACCAAACCTTCATTTTCGAAGACTTGCGAAATTCATCTGGTGTTAACCTGTTTAGGTCGTCCAATTTTAACTTAACATTATCCACACAACAAATAAAAGCTATTTAAAAAGTGTTTTACAAATTAATCTTGGTTTAATTATTTTATATGGCTAATATTGTAGTGTTATGAACTCTTTTTATTTCCCTATTCATTCAAAATGAAGACCTTAAACAGGAAAAAACAGTACTTAGTGTTAGCCGTTTTACTATTCGCCAATATAGTTAAAGCGCAATACACCTATACACGATACAGCCTCGAATTATCGGCAGGATCAAGTGTACCGTTGACTTCAATACCCGGTGAATTTTTCAGCTCAGGTTTTGCTGATTTCGGGTTTAGAATGGCGCTAAGCAAATATTTGTCAGGAAAATTATCATTAGGATATGGTCAGGTTCAAGGAGATCAAACCGTACTTACACCATTTGAACCTTATGATAATGTAAGGAATTATTTAAACTTCAACACCTCGTACTATTATTTTAACGGTAGTGCATTACTTAATTTAGAAAGGGTATTAAACTTACGATCATTTAGGATGTTCAATAGGTTAAATACTTTTTTGGTTGTAGGTGGTGGAATAATGTATCCCGATGTAAAAGTAGAATCAGTATACGGACAAATTAAGAATTACAATGAAGGAGTTAGGTTTTACATTAATAATTATGGCCTCGACTTCAGGTATCATTTGTCACATCGTTTTGATTTGAACTTCGGTGGTGAATTTAAAGTGGTACAAACCTATTATTTAGATGGCGCTTACGAGGATAAAAAGTATGATAACATGGTGAATGGATATGTGGGTTTGGTATACAACATTGGAGCCAATGCTGATAAAAAGCATTTGGAATGGTTTAATTTAGATGGTAAAGAGGACATTATTTTCCGACCAATGGAGCTTGAACCTAAGAAGGGTGAAGAGCCAATTGTTAAAGAGATTGTTCCAATTGTAGATTCTTTAGCAGACAGAACTGAGCCTAGTGTTGTAGATTCATCTATGGTAATTGATGAACCTAAAAATGACATCTTAAATCCTGTTATTGTAGACAGCTCAATTCAGGTGAAAATAAATCCTACAACCCAACCAAATGTGATAAAAGATAGTGCTGTGATTGCAAATGTTGTACCTGCAATTGATTCAGCATTCCAAAAAGTAGGCCGATTCTCTGACCTTAGAATAGTTGATGGTAAAGAGAAACAACAAACAACCCCGGTTACAGTAAAAACTGATAGTCCGATTGTTAAACAATCAGCTCCGATTACCCAGCCGAATACATTAACTGTTAATTTAAATTCAGTAAACGGAATTGTCCCACCAATGGGTAAATATAATGTGATCGTGGGAACTTATGCATCAGCTCGATATGCTTATTATTTCCGCGATAAATTACGTAAAGATGGATATCAAGCGGCATTGTTCAGAGACCCCGGAAAGAAAATGATAAGGGTGTGTATTTATTATGGCGACGACAGAGTTGAAGCCAACAAACAACTGAGAAAATACTTGAAACAATTTAACCAACAAGTGTGGATTCACACATTTGCAACTAAATAATAAAAAAAGGCTGGATTTCAGCCTTTTTTTATGCATTAAAAGTTAAGCCTACATAGGGCAATTTAAACGATTTCATGTTTACAAATTGTTTACTGTAAACCGGCAGTCGAATGTATTTTGCCCTTGCTTATGGCAAAAAAAGAAACTGTTCAAGAAACCCCATTAATGAAACAATATTTTGAGATTAAATCAAAATATCCGGGCGCAATATTATTATTTAGGGTAGGCGATTTTTATGAAACATTTGGAGAAGATGCAGTTAAAGCTGCTCATATTTTAGGGATTGTATTAACCAAACGAGCCAATGGTTCAGCCTCCCATGTTGAACTTGCCGGTTTTCCTCATCATTCATTAGACACTTACCTTCCAAAGCTTGTGAGGGCAGGCGAACGGGTGGCAATATGTGATCAGTTGGAAGACCCTAAGCTCACAAAAAAAATAGTTAAAAGAGGAGTTACTGAATTAGTTACGCCCGGCGTTTCTTATAATGACAAGGTTTTAGAACATAAATCAAATAACTATCTATGTGCGGTTTATTTTCATCAAGAACAAGCAGGTGTTGCATTTGTAGACATTAGTACAGGTGAGTTTTTATGCGGACAAGGGAACATTCCATATATCGAGAAACTAATTCAGGGGCTAAAGCCTGCCGAAATTTTAATCAGTAAGAAGCAAGTAAAAACATTCAAAGATATTTTTGGCGATAAACTTTATACTTACTTGTTGGATGAATGGGTATTTGCTCATCAATATGCTTATGATAAATTAATAGCCAAGTTTGAAACTGTAAATCTTAAAGGATTTGGTATACAAGAAATGGAACTGGCAATTATTACCTCAGGTGTTTGTTTGCATTATTTGAATGAAACACATCATCAGCAATTAGGCCATATCCAAACCATTTCGAGATTAGATGAAGACAGATACATGTGGTTGGATCGTTTTACTATTAAGAACCTTGAATTACTCTCTTCAACCAACGAAAATGGTAGTGCCTTGGTTGATGTGATTGATAAAACCACTACACCAATGGGCGCGCGTTTGTTAAAACGCTGGTTGGTGATGCCACTCAAAGATATTCAATTAATCAATGAAAGGCATAATAGTGTAAGTGCATTTACAACCGATGAACAACTGTGTAACTTCATCACGAATGAACTTAAACCTGTTGGTGATTTAGAGCGAATGGTATCTAAATTGGCTATGCGCCGAATTAATCCCCGAGAATTATGGCAACTGAACAAATCTTTAAAACAAATAGAACCTATAAAGCAACAACTGATTAATTCAAATGATGCTTCATTAACTAACCTTGGAAACTTACTACAAGATTGTTCTTGGGTTACTCAAAAAATTACCTCAACAATTAAACCCGACCCTCCGTTATTAGCAAATCGAGGCGACATTATTAATGACAACATACATACAGAATTAGATAACCTCCGTAAAATTGCGTTTAATGGTAAAGACTACTTATTAAATATTCAGCAAAAAGAACAAGAACGTACCGGAATTCCATCGCTTAAAATAGCATTTAATAACGTTTTCGGTTATTACCTTGAAGTAACCAATACGCATAAAAACAAGGTACCACCCGAGTGGATTAGAAAACAAACCCTTACCAATGCCGAAAGGTATATCACCCAAGAACTTAAAACGTATGAAGATCAAATCTTAGGTGCAGAAGAAAAAATTGCAGCTATTGAGGAACTACTTTACCAAAACCTGATTACTGAATTAGGAGAATACGTGCAAATTTTACAGCAAAATGCTTTGGCAATCGGTAAAATTGATTGTTTAGTATCATTTGCAAGGCTATCAATGCTTAATAAGTACACCCGACCTGAGCTTACAACAGATGGCAGATTGTTTATTACCGCAGGACGACACCCGGTGATTGAAAAGCAATTACCACCCGGAGAACCCTATATTCCAAACGATATTTTATTGGATAAAAACGAAAATCAAATAATCATTCTAACAGGTCCTAATATGGCAGGTAAATCAGCAATACTGCGTCAATGTGCATTAATTACCATATTGGCTCAAATCGGATGTTTTGTTCCTGCTACAGCAGCATCTGTAAGCATTACCGATAAAATTTTTACAAGGGTTGGCGCCAGCGATAACCTAAGTTCGGGTGAAAGTACATTTATGGTTGAGATGACAGAAACAGCAAGCATTCTCAACAACATTTCAGAAAACAGTTTAGTGCTTTTAGATGAAATTGGAAGAGGCACGAGCACTTATGATGGAGTATCAATTGCATGGGCCATTGCCGAGTTTTTAGCAAAACATCCTTCCGCCCCAAGAACGTTATTTGCAACACACTATCACGAATTAAATGAACTGGAATCGCAATTTTCCAATATTCATAATTATCATATTCAAATTAAAGAAAGTGGACAAAAAATTATTTTCCTGCGTACATTAGCTAAAGGAGGAAGCGAACATAGCTTTGGTATTCATGTA
Source organism: Bacteroidia bacterium (assembly GCA_025454975.1). Classification (GTDB taxonomy): domain Bacteria; phylum Bacteroidota; class Bacteroidia; order UKL13-3; family UKL13-3; genus UBA6183. Next base: position 14,606 of record JALONK010000033.1, on the reverse strand, counting down.
GCGAAAATGGCCGGAGTACCTCAATTGGTTGTTCAAAGAGCCAATCATATTTTAGCAGAATTGGAAAAACAACGTGGTACAGGAGTTAAACAAAAATCGTTGCCAACATCACAGCCATTACAATTGGCAATGTTTGAGATGAATGACCCATTAATGACGGAAATAAAGGCTGATTTAAAAGAATTAGATATTAATACTATCACACCTGTTGAGGCATTAATGAAATTACACGAAATCATTCGAAAACTAAAATAATCGTGTATATTGGCACTGTCTATGTTTAACACACCTCGTAAATATTTAATATTTTTAATATTTTTTAATTGCTTAACTTACCTACATGCTCAGCAAAACAGAGGCTCATTTAAAAGCTTAAGTATTGAAGACGGATTATCCCAAAGTGTAGTTAACGCCATTGTTCAAGATAAGTATGGTTTTTTATGGATTGCCACAAACGATGGCTTGAATAAATATGATGGGTACGAGTTTAAAGTATATAGAAAAAAAGATGGTTTAAGTGATGTTTCCATTTTAAGCCTGCTATTGTATAACGATACAACATTGTTAATAGGGACTCGCAATAACGGTATTGATGTGTTTAGCCTTAAATCATTCAAAGTGGTGAGGCGAATTCATGAAAAAAACAGCAACCTTTCCGGTCAACTCATTAACTCGATGAAGTTAGATGAGAACAAACTGCTTTGGGTAATTACCGAAAAAGGTTTACATACCATTTCTAACGACTTTAAGGTAACTCAACTTTTAAAAACAGAAGATAGTAAAGACCAAAGCATTCGAACACTGTTTGTAAAAAATAGCCAGAGCGTATGGTTTACCCGCAACCACAGTGGAGTTTTCGAACTAAAAAACAGGAAAATAATTAAACAACAGTTTGATACCAAAAAAACACTTAAAGGGTTTAATTCAGTAACAATTGACCCAATTGGAAATGTGTGGCTGGGTACCGATAATGGTTTATTTGTTAAACGAAAAGGCAGCGAAATTTTCACTGAACAATTACTATCAGGCAATCCGAATGATAAATTAAATGTAACCCATTTGATGCTCGACAGTAAAAACCAGATTTGGATTAGTTCTTATTATGCCGGCCTCATTAAGTTTAACCCATTACAAAACTCTTACACTTGGTTTGCTAAAGGATATGTTAAAATAAATGATATCAGTTTAACCAATGTTAACTGTTCGTTTGAAGATAAATCAGGGCTGATTTGGTTTGGTACCAATGGGCATGGACTTGAATATTTCTCGCCTTACAATACAAAATTCACTACCATCAATAACGACCCAAATGCAAGTATTCAAATTTCGGGTAGAAGTATACGAAAAATGACAAGAGTGGTAGGAACTACCGATCAATTATGGATTGGCTCTTATTCAGGGTTAGATTTATTTAGCCTTAAAACCGGGTTAATTAAAAACTTTAACAGCTTTGAGTATGGTAAAAAAGGTTTAACAACGAATGCAGTTTATGATATTTGGCAAAATCCTAAAGATCAAAAATTATTTATAGGCACAGAAGGCGAAGGTTTATTGTATTATGATAAGGCTAGTGACGTTTTTAGAAGCCCGAATATAACAAGCATAAGGCCTAATAATACTTTCAAAATTTATCAATCGTCGGACCAACGTATTTGGCTTGGAACTAACTTTGGATTATTTGAATATAATGATAAATCCTTTTCTATAATATCTAAGTATCAACCATACTTGGCTAGCGACCACCTAAATGTTTACGATATTGATGAATACAAAAATGGGTTGATATTATCTTCAAATAAAGGTTTATACTTATACTATTCAACAGACAATCAAATCTTACCTATTCCATTACTCTTGTCGGAGTATAATGAACCGTCAGTTAGTTCAGTATTAATTGACCAATCAACTTTATGGGTATGTACCAAAGGAAGTGGATTAATAAAAGGTGAATTGGTTGACGACAAAGGTAAAATTACATTTAAAAAATTACATGTATTCGATACAGAAAACGGCCTTCCGAACGATGTAGTTTATAATGCTATAAAATCAAAAGATAATAATATTTGGGTAAGTTCTAACAATGGTTTAATCCGCATTAATTCAATTGATAATACTGTTGCATTATATAATTATTATGATGGACTTCAAGGCAATGAATTCAATAACAACAGTTCGTTCCAAGATGAAAACGGTATTATTTATTTCGGCGGCATTAATGGATTTAGTTATTTCGATCCAAATAAACTTAAAAATAATAATACTTTACCTACCATTTCATTCACCGATTTAAAAGTATTCAATAATTCTTTAACATACCTAGGCAACTTAAACGAATGTGAGATGGTTGAAATTCCTTACAGCGATAATGTACTCACTATTTCATTTTTTGCTTCTGACTATCTCGCTACTAAACGAATCAATTATGCTTACAAATTGTATGGGTTTAACAATCAGTTTATACAGTTAGGGAATAAAAATTCAATAACCTTCACCAACCTTGATCCGGGTGAATATATATTAAAGGTTATAGCAACCAATTCAGATGGTATTTGGAACAATAAAGGTGGAAGCATCAAAATTAAAATCATTCCTCCATTTTGGCTAACCACTTGGTTTATTATTTATATTATCGCATTTATCGGACTGATAGGTTATCTGATTTATTATCTCCGTACGAGAAGCATGAAAGCATTAACGGAAAAATTGGAACGTGAAGTAAAAAAGAGGACGCTTGAATTAGAGGATAAAAATAAGGAGCTAGCCGAAGCAAAAATCTTTGCCGAGAAAAATGCCAATACAAAATCAGAGTTTTTGGCAACCATGAGCCACGAAATTAGAACACCAATGAATGGTATGGTGGGCATGGTAAGTATGCTTGAAAATACTTCGCTTAATGAGGAACAAAGAAATTATGTGGAAATTATTAAATATTCGTCTGACAACCTTATTCAAGTAATCAATGATATATTAGATTACTCAAAAATTGATTCAGGTAAACTTGAACTGTTTTACGAAAAAACAAACCTGAATAAGTTAATAGATTCTTGCTTGGAATTATTTGTGATTAAGGCCACAGAAAAAAATATTGAGTTGGTAAGCTTTATTGATAAAGATATTCCTGAATACGTAAATATTGATCAAACGAGGTTAAAACAAGTGTTGTTTAATTTGTTAAACAATGCTGTTAAATTCACACCTCGAGGGCATATAAGTTTACAAGTAAAATTAGTTCGTCCGGTTCAGGATCAAATTCAACTACAATTTCAAGTATCAGATACCGGAATTGGCATTGAAAACGAAAAGCAAAAGAGGATTTTCGAATTGTTTACCCAAGCCGACAGTTCCATATCACGTAAATTTGGTGGCACAGGCCTTGGATTAACCATTTGTAAAAACTTAATAGAATTGATGGGTGGCGATATAAAAGTTACAAGTAAAGTGGGTGAAGGGTCGAATTTCACTTTTACTATTGATACCCATAGTGCTGCCATTAGCTTAAAAGATGTTAGCAGAACCAGTTATAACCATAGTGTGTTAGTATATTTTAACAACCTTATGGTAAGCAAGAGTTGTGTTGATTACTTAGACCATTTTAATATCAGGGTAATAAAATTGCCAAGTGTTAATGAGTTATCCAATTATTTAAAAAGTTACAATATTGACATATTAATAACTGACTATTTGCCAATGGTAGGTGAAACAAAAACCTTTAGTAACAATCAAATAAAAACTGTTTTGTTTGCTCCTAAAAAAATTGATGATGTACTAATTGACCTGGTTTTTCCAAAGCCAATTAGTAAGGCTAAAATTCATAAATTATTAGAATCAACAATAATTAATAATAACCAGTTAACGCAAAAAGAATTTATTCCGGAACCTGAAAAACCTTTAGCAGAAAAGTTTCCATTACGAATTTTAGTTGCAGAGGATCATTTGATTAATCAAAAAATCATAACTAAAATGTTTCAAAATATGGGTTATGAGGTTAAAATTGCCAACAACGGTAAAGAAGCATTTTGGGAGGTGGGAAGAAGGCCGTATGATATCATTTTTATGGATATTCACATGCCGGAAATGGATGGAGTTGAAGCAACCAAAAATATCAGGGCAGTAATGGGAGAAAGAGCCCCTGTTATAATTGCCGTAACAGCTAGTGTTGTAGCACATGAAATTGCTATTTATAAAGAAGCCGGAATGGCCGACGTGCTAGCAAAACCTATTAATCTTGATGAAATAAAAGCTTGTTTGATGAAATGGTCAGACAGTATTAAACAAAAAGCTTTATAAAAATAAATGCCTTGATTTCAAGGTTAAAGAATTTGACAAGATGTTTTTTTTTATGAATTATTTGCACAATTGAAAATATGCCTATATTTGCACCTCGTTAATTGTAAAAATTAATAAAATGCGAGAGTAGCTCAGTTGGTAGAGCGCAACCTTGCCAAGGTTGAGGTCGCGAGTTCGAACCTCGTCTCTCGCTCAAAAAAGGGTTGAAATATTCGACCCTAATTTTTTAATCGTTCTTTATACCCGGGTGGTGGAATTGGTAGACACGCAGGACTTAAAATCCTGTGACCTCAACAGTCGTGCGGGTTCAAGTCCCGCCTCGGGTACCGGATTTTTTAATTTTAAAATCATGAAAAAATTGTTAATTGTTGTCGCTTGTACTTTTGCCCTTGCTGCTTGTCATTACGGACAAGACGAAGCAAAAGAAACACTTGAACGTAACGAGCTTTACAAAGGAGATAAAGCTGATTATTCAATTAATCGCGCAGGTGAATACGGCACAAAAGCAGAATCAGGAAAATCAGTGGCTATTGATACCTTAGCTGTTGACACTACAAAAAAATAAATCAATTTAAAAAGTATATAAAGCCGCCCTTGAGGTGGCTTTTTTTATGCCTATTGCCTTCTGTTATTATTCCGAAGAATTGTTTAGTATTGTTAATCAAATTAAATGGCTGAATCAATTAACATACCTCATACAAGCGACAAGAAACAAATATACCTGTCGCTAATCCCACAACTCGACGCACTTCTGAAAGGTGAGCCAGATATCATCGCAAATATGGCCAACACGGCCGCTGTATTGAAAGAAGCATTCAATTGGTTATGGGTTGGCTTCTATATAGTTAAAAATAACCAATTGGTATTAGGTCCGTTTCAAGGACCCGTTGCATGTACACGCATCGCTTACGGGAAAGGCGTGTGTGGAACTTCATGGAAACAGTCGAAAACTATAATCGTACCCAATGTTCATGAGTTTCCAGGTCATATAGCTTGCAGTTCGTTAAGTAATAGCGAAATTGTGTTGCCATTAATCAAAAACAACAACGTTTTGGCAGTATTGGATATTGACAGTGAACACCTCAATAGTTTCGACCAGACAGATGAATTATATCTTACCCAAGTTGTAGAACTTATTACAAAAGAATGGCATGAAGGATAAAAAAATATACAGTTTAATCGTTGTAGCGGCATTAGGTTATTTCGTTGATATCTACGATTTGATTGTATTTAATGTAGTAAAAAACGAAAGTTTACAAGCCCTTGGCTTCACAGGCGAAGCGTTAAAAACAAATGAGATTTTTCTTTTTAATATTCAAATGACCGGCATGTTGTTAGGCGGCTTATTATGGGGCATTTGGGGAGACAGAAAAGGAAGAGTGTCTGTTTTGTTCGGTTCAATATTTTTATACTCGGCAGCAAATATTGCTAATGCATTTGTTGGTTCGATCGAAAGTTATGCCGTATGGCGATTTATTGCAGGGATAGGATTAGCCGGAGAATTAGGTGCCGGAATTACATTAGTAAGTGAAACCATGCATAAAGAAAAACGAGGCTATGGAACCATGATTATTGTAACTTTTGGAGCCCTAGGTGCGGTAGCAGCAAGCCTTGTTGGAAAAACCTTTGGCTGGCAAGCAACCTATATTACCGGCGGTTGTATGGGTTTGGCTTTGTTGTTACTAAGAGCAGGAGCATTTGAAAGTGGTATGTATAACGAAGTTAGCAAATTAAGTACCGTTAGCAGAGGTAACTTTTTTATGCTATTTCAACAATCAAATTTACTTAAACGATATTTATCCTGCATTGCCATTGGGTTACCTGTTTGGTTCGTTATTGGTGTATTGATAAACTTAAGCGCACGATTCGGTGCTGTTAATCAAGTGCAAGTTGATGTTGCTAATTGTGTGATGTATGCATACTTAGGATTATCGGTTGGGGATCTTTTAAGTGGCTTGTTAAGCCAAATGCTTAGAAGCAGAAGAAAAGTGGTGTTCATGTATTTAATCGCATGTTTTTTATTATCCTTAGCCTATTTATTTTTACCCGGGAAACATACCGGATATTATCACATGATGAGTTTTTTACTTGGTGCCGGAACAGGTTATTGGGCATTGTTTGTAACCATTGCAAGCGAACAGTTTGGAACAAATATTAGAAGTACTGTAACCAATACCGTACCTAATTTTGTAAGGGGTGCTGTTGTACCAATCACCTTAGGATTTAAAGAATTAAGTGTAATGTATGATGTGAATATTGCTGCCTTAATTGTTGGTAGTATTTGTTCAGTTTTAGCTTTATTGGGAACTTGGTATATCAGTGAAACCTTCAATAAAGACTTAAATTATTACGAACAATAAAAAAGAGGCTGTCTCAATAGTAATTTTGGATCAGCCTCTTTTTGGTTTCTGTTTAAGATTTACTATTTTAATCCTAATCCATAAAAACCTTTACTTCCATCCGGATTTATTCCACCAATTAAAACGCCATCACCCGCACCTTCCAAGGCTTGTTTTACCTCTGATGGTGTTGCTACTGGCTTTTTATCAATACTTGTAATGATAAATCCCACAGGTACATTAGCTTTTTTCAATACACTTTTATCAGCAATACGCTTTACCCTTACCCCATTAGAAATTTTCAATTTCAATCGCTCTTCCCTTGATACAGTTTCAAACTCGGCATCATAAGCCTTATTTGTTTCTGCTTTTTCTGCTTTAATTAATTCGGCTTTGCCGTCTTTGTTTTTAAGCGTTACATCAAAATTCAATTCTTTGTTATCCCTTAATACCACGATTTTAACTTTTTCACCCGGACTACGTTTACCAACTTGTTCTTGTAATTCGCTGCTGCTGTTCACAAATTTATCATCTACTTTAATGATTACATCTTTGTCTTTTATTCCGGCATCGTCGGCTCCCGAATTTGGATTAACCTTGGCAACATACACGCCCCTCACCTCTTTTAATCCTTCTTTATCCGCAAGTTGGCTGTTCACATCTTGTATCGAAACACCTAAGAAACCTCTTTGAACTTCACCATATTTGGTTAAATCACCAACTATTTTTTTCATTAAATTAACAGGTACTGCGAATGAATAACCTGCATATTGGCCGTTTTGACTGGCAATAGCGGTATTAATTCCAACTAATTTCCCATCTGATGAAACTAAAGCTCCCCCACTATTGCCCGGATTTACTGCCGCATCAGTTTGAATAAAACTTTCAATACTATATTGAGATTCAGGGCGACGAGGGTCGCGCAATAAATTTAAATTGCGACCTTTTGCACTAACAATACCGGCAGTTACAGTGCTGGTTAGATTAAAAGGATTGCCAACCGCTAAAACCCATTGACCAACTTTTACTTCATCGCTGTTACCTAAAACAGCAAATGGCAAATTACTTTCATCAATACGAAGTAATGCTAAATCAGTATTGGGGTCTCGGCCCAACAACTCAGCCGAATATTCTCTTTTATCCTGAAGTACTACTTTAATTTTTGAGGCGCCTTCAATCACATGGTTGTTGGTTACAATATACCCATCGGCACTAATTATTACTCCGCTACCTGAACCATTTCTTGGCATTTCAGGAAAATCAAATCCAAAGAAATCGAAAGGGCTGGAAGGTTGTTCGCCCCTTTGACCGGTAGGTTCAACAGTGGTAAGAATGTGAACCACAGTAGGAGTAACAAGGTCGGCCACTTCAACAAAATCAGGGCGACTGCCCGCTTCATTTAAACTTGCATAACGAGCCATGTAATTGGCTGTAAAAGTGTCAGTGTTATTGTCATCAATCAACTTTGTTACACCAACAGCTACAAGGCCTCCAAGGCCTGCAACAACAAATAATCCGAGGTACTTTTTCATGTTTTCTTTCATAATGCAAAACTTATTTTAGGTTTCATTTTCAAAATGTGTTCCAAATTTAAACAACAGCAATTAACGATTCTTTCATTTTTTTATTTTACCGTCGGAAAAAAAAGCCAAATTTGCATAAACATCTTTCATGCAAACAACAGGTCACGATAATCATCAGTATTACTTTGAGCGATATCTTAGGAATAAGCTCACTGATGAAGAACGTAAAATACTTGATGAAAAGTTTGCTTCCGACGAACAATTAAGAAAAGATTTTGAATTGTATAAACAACACCGAAAAACTTTCTTAAAAGAACTATTGGTTGACAGGGATAGAAAACCTAAGAAAAGTAGATTACTGAATTTGTTCTATCTAATGATAACCATTGGTGGTATAGTAGTTGCCACTAATTTTTATTTCGAAAACAAAGCATTAAAAGAAGAAAGAAAAAGAGACCAAAGTTTAATTAGCCGTTTGGTTGAAAATATACCATTTATTGGTGGACGTAATAAGAAAGACACACCAAAAAAGGAAGAGGTTAAAAAATCAAATAAAAGCAGAATAAGCTCAACTGAGGAAAACGAAGCTGAGGAGCAAGACTCAACCTTAACAGAAGAAACGGTTCTGTTTGACACGGTACTTATTCCTTTAAAAAGAAGTTTCTTTGAAGAACGAGTAAACTACTACTTAAGTGAAGTAGATAGCACGTTAAATGTTGAAGAAATAATTCAAGTTTTAGTGAAAAATCATGATAAATACGATATTAAACAGAAGGCAAGTCCTGTTGCCGTGCAAGTAGTATTTTCAAAGTTGGAAAACCGGTATAAATTTGATGGAAACATCCTCACCATTCAAACGTCAAACCAACTTAAATTACCATTTTTAATAAAAGATCAAGGGGAATTAATTTGGATGAATTTAAATTCGGAATTAGTTCTAACTGCCGACGATAACTGGCATTACATAGATTAGCATGCAAATAACTTTTTATAAATATCAAGGAACAGGAAATGATTTTATCATGATTGATGATAGAACATTATCCTTTCCTATTGATGATGTTGAACTTATAAAAAAATGGTGTGATAGAAGGTTTGGTATAGGGGCAGATGGATTAATCCTGTTACAGCCTCATTCCACGGCCGCTTATTATATGAAATATTATAATAGTGATGGACGAGAAAGTTCGATGTGTGGGAATGGCGGACGATGTTTAGCGGCTTTTGCCTTAACCATAGGAGTGGTTAATGGACCTCATGAGTTTATGGCAGTTGACGGATTACATCAGGCAACCCCTTTAATTATTGAAGGAAAACCATTACAAATAAAATTGAAAATGAAAGATGTGGATGAAGTGAAAAAACTTGATTCTACCAATTTTGAATTAAACACCGGCTCACCGCATTATGTCGAATTCATAGCGGAAGATGTACATACCATTCCATTAGTGGAAATGGCTAAAACTATTAGATATAATAAAACCTACAAAAAAGAAGGTATTAATGTAAACATGGTAAACGCCATTACACCTCAACATTTAATCATGCGTACCTATGAAAGAGGCGTAGAAGATGAAACATTTAGCTGTGGAACAGGCGTTACTGCGGCCGCACTTTCATCAATTATACATGCCAAACTGCAACCGGGTGAACACCATATACAAATAAAAACACCGGGGGGCGAGTTGGAAGTTTCGGCAGTGTTGCAAGCAACTTCTGATAACTTTTCAGATATTTGGCTTACCGGACCGGCAACATTTGTTTTTAAAGGAAGTGTGGAAATTTAGCGGAAAAAATTTCTTGTTTATGCTTCTATTATAATCAAGCCTTTGGTTTACCTTAGCAAAATTAATTTCAGGTAAACTGTGCTTGTAGTAAATACCCAGCCTTTCGATTTGGTTTACACCCTTGTAAACCATCCGCACTTAGGATATGTTCTTGAACCTCATGTGGTTCAGGTAAACACTAAGGGTAATTTTACATTAACACACCAGCGCATATTCACCAAAACATTAGATTATTTTGCAAAGAAGCTTACCGCATTCGACTTAACCCTAATTAAAATCCTTGACGAACTGGATGATGATTTTTTGTTTAGAAAATTCCATTCAGTAGGTAAGAAAAAAATGCGGACGTTTGAGTTTTTTGAAAAGAACAAAAACAACGAGTTATTAATAGGCACTATACGTGCATTTATTGATGAACGAATGAATGAAGCCCTGAAAGCATTAAGGGGTAAATATATTTACAAAATGGGCAATGATAATAACCCTACATCCCAGAAAATATTTGTAACCGACGAGCAGGCAAGTGTTTTATTTCATTTCAGGAGAGACCAAGAAGGCACCAGGTATTTCCCTACCATTAAATATAAAGGCGAACGAATAGAATTTATGTATAAAGGCGCATCGGTTATCTCTACCAGTCCGGCCTGGATGCTGCTTAACGACCAACTATTTGATTTTGCTAAAGAAGTAGATGGTAAAAAACTACTACCTTTTTTAAATAAAAGATTTATTCAAATAACAAAATCGGCCGAAGAAAACTACTTTAATCGCTTTGTTCCGAACTTAATTGAGAAATATGATGTATATGCAGAGGGCTTAAAAATTGTGACTAAAACCATTGATGCTCATACGATTTTAAAAGTTCAGTTGTATGAAGAAGAACAACTCTCACTGAAAATCACGTTTCAGTATGGCAAAAATAATTTTGACTATGGAAGTACGCATCAGGTAAGCGCTTATGTTGAGAAACACGGTAACGACTATACATTTATTCGTTTTAAAAGAAACTTGGTTTGGGAGGAAAACCAAAAAGTATTGCTAGAAAAATTAGGTCTAATTAAACTTAATGGCCCATATTTTAGTTTAAAAAGTGAAAAACGAATTGGGATTATTGAACAGGAATTGTTGCTTCCCGAAACTACTAATAAGTTTGAATTTTTAGAATGGCTAAATGAGCATACCGAATATTTAAGTGAGCAACAAATTGTTGTTGAACAAGGAGAAGACTTCAATAAATATTTCATTGGGGTTCGACAAATAAAACTTGAGGTAACAGAACAAAGAGATTGGTTCGATGTGAAAGCTGTAGTTCAATTTGGCGAATATTCATTTAATTTTTTAGCACTACGAGAACATATTTTAAAAGGTAAAAGAGAATTTATTTTACCCAACGGACAAGTTGCTATTATTCCGAATGAATGGTTTGGTAACTTAGGCGGAATGTTAAACTTTAGCACCAGTGAAGATGAAATTAAACTGGAGAAACACCATGTTGGCATATTAGATGAATTAACAAATAATGGTGGTAAGTACTTACGAATAAGCGATAAACTGGAACGCATAAAATCTTACGGAGATATTAAAGATATCAGTCTTCCACAACAATTTAAAGGCGAATTACGTCCGTATCAAAAAGCTGGTTTTAACTGGTTTTATTTTCTAAAACAAAATAGTTTTGGGGGATGCTTGGCTGATGATATGGGTTTAGGTAAAACCATTCAAACCTTGGCGTTACTGCAAAAAGAAAAGGAATTATATATAGCCACTAAAACCCAAAAAACGGAGGTTGTTGCTGCTCCCTTATCTTATCCTGAGGTAAATACCGACAGGCAAATTGGTTTATTTGAAAATCATGAAGAGTATATTCCTTCGGTAGTTGTTGAAAATAGTGCTCAACCGCATGAAGCATCTCAACAAAGCTTGGAAGATAATATGAAAACCTTTATTAAAACTTCATTGATTGTTGTACCAAATTCGTTGGTATATAATTGGTTTAATGAAGCAAGAAAATTTACGCCTCAACTAAAAGTATTAATTTATACAGGTATAGCACGTGAGAAAAATCCACAAACATTTTTAAAATATGATTTAATCATCAGTACCTATGGAACGGTACGAGTAGATATAGACATTTTAAGTGCATTTAAATTTAATTACTTGATTTTAGATGAAAGTCAATCCATTAAAAACGCACAATCATTATCCTCAAAAGCGGTAAGAAAGTTAAATGGCACACACAAATTAGTACTAACCGGTACTCCAATTGAAAATAGCGTTACCGAATTGTGGAGTCAGATGGCCTTTATAAACCCGGGATTGGTGGGCAATTTGCAAAGTTTTACTGAACGATTTGTATCGCCAATTGAAAAAGCTAAAGACCAACTTAGGTTACAGCAACTGCGTGCGGTAATTAAACCTTTTGTACTTAGGCGAACCAAAGATCAGGTGGCTAAAGAACTACCTGAGAAAATTGAACAAGTAGTGTACAGTAACATGACTGAGCAACAGGCTGAAGCCTATGAAACGGTAAAGTCATTCTATAGAAATGAAATCTTAAAATCAATTCAAGAAGTTGGATTAAACAAAGCACAATTTACCATCCTACAAGGCTTAACTAAATTAAGGCAAATTGCTAATCATCCATTATTAACAGATGCAAACTATTCGGGACAGTCAGGGAAGTTTGATGAACTAATCGCTAGGGCCGAAACCGCTAAACAAGAAGGACATAAAGTATTAATATTTTCACAATTTGTTAAGCAACTCGATTTATACAAACAATATTTCAATGAAAAAGGCTGGGTATATAGTTACCTCGATGGAAGCATGTCGAACGAGCAACGTCAAGCTGCCGTAAATAAATTTCAGCAAGGCCAAGTAAATTACTTTCTAATCTCATTAAAGGCAGGTGGAGTTGGTTTAAATTTAACAGAAGCTGATTATGTGTTTATCATAGATCCTTGGTGGAATCCTGCAGTTGAACAACAGGCAATTGACAGATCTCACCGCATTGGTCAAACCAAAACTGTATTCACTTATAAGTTTATTACTAAAGATACAGTTGAGGAAAAAATTCTTGCACTTCAACAACGAAAGAAAGAATTAGCAAGTAGTATAATAACAAGCGAAGAAGGTTTTATTAAAACCATTGATGTGGATGAAATCATGGAATTATTAAGTTAAAAAAAAAGCAGCCATTTCTATTGTGACTGCTTTTAATTTAAGGTTTAATCCTCTTTATCTTTTTGTATTTGTTTTGCAAGTTTTGCAAGCGACTTAGGTAACCTCTTTTTCAATTCTTCAAAAAGACGATCAGCAGCATCATTAACTAAAGGAATAACCTTATTAGGTTCTACTATAAAGCCACGAAAACCCGCAACATTTCCTTTAGAAAATTCAGATTCTTTTAACTTAAATATGCGTTGACCTTTACGATTAAATATTTTAATATTTGCATAAGCCCTAACGCGCTTAATTGTCATCCCCATTGCACCTGCCTGTTCTTCCAATTGAAAAGATAAATAAGCTATCATTACACCATCAACATCAGGTGGTAGTAAATCAAATGATGCTTTAATGGCATCAACATCATCTAAAATACCAAATGATGCAATGGCAATATAACCACTTGCTGGGATATATGGAGTAACTTTACCTTCGATACTGAAAACAGAATCATTCATTCGAGAGGTTTTCTTCGATAAATCTTTATAGCCCGGGGCATTCAAAACTTCTTCCTTTGGTACAAATGGAAAAGGGAAAAGTGTTAAAAATTGAGTATTAATTAAGTTAGCGAAATCTTCTACTTTAGGCGTTAAATCGAATGAACTATCATTCATTATTTTCTCATTAATGATTTTATCTAGTGGATTATCACTCAACGAACGGTTGGCATAAACAGAAATCAAAGCTACTCTTGTTAATTGGCCATACGCCGAGTAGGAATAAATAAAACAGGTTAAAAATGTTAACCCTAGTGTAAGTCTTTTCATAAAGGAGTTATTTATATCAAATATATCAATTTAAATTACAAGTTTATTATTATCACATAAATGGTTAAAATAAAACCATCCATCTGAAATCCTAATGAAAATTAATTTAAAACACATTTTTAAATGAAAAATGAATCATAGTACAGAAAAATCGTTACTTGATTTTACATTATTTGTCATTAGTATTAGATTAGCTGAATGGAAATTGCTTAAGCATTTCTAATTTTTTTCCCACCCAATTTGTCTTAATATTGCGTTCTTTAACAGTTTATAGCAATAAATTACATGAGCAATACAAATAGTCAATCAGCCAATAAGGATAAACGAGAGTTGTTACAACAAAAAAGAGAAGAATCACTTTTAGGAGGCGGACAAGCCAGAATAGATGCCCAGCATAAAAAAGGCAAACTTACTGCGCGTGAACGTATTCATTTTTTAATGGATGAAGGTTCGTTTGAAGAGATTGGAGCATTTGTTTCACACAGGAGCAAAGACTTTGGCATGGAGAAACAACAAATTCCGGGTGATGGTGTAATTACCGGTTATGGTACAGTACATGGCAGATTGGTTTATGTTTTTTCTCAAGACTTTACCGTTTTTGGTGGGTCGTTGAGTGAAACTCATGCCGAAAAAATTTGTAAGCTAATGGACTTAGCCATGAAAAATGGCGCTCCTGTT
>JALONK010000032.1 GCA_025454975.1 Bacteroidia bacterium | reverse complement strand
CTCCACACGAAAGCCTTTGCAGCAATCACTCGAAGCGACTTCTCGATACGATTGCTCCACACGAAAGCCTTTGCAGCAATCACTCGAAGCGACTTCTCGGTACGATTGCACCACACGCAGGTCTTTGCAGCAATCACTCGAAGTGGCTTCTCGATACGATTGCACCGCGCTCAGGCTTTGCAGTAATCACTCGAAGTGGCTTTTCGGTACGATTAGATCATTCGTAGCCTTTGCAGCAATCACTCGAAGTGACTTCTCGATACGATTGCGCCATGCGCAGGTCTTTTCAGCAATCACTCGAAGTGGCTTTTCGGTACGATTAGATCATTCGTAGACTTTGCAGCAATCACTCGAAGTGGCTCAACTGTTAGCGTTTCATTTTATGCATTTGTTTAAATTAAACATGTTTGTTGTGATGCGCTAATTTCTTCTCTCGTTTATTTACGTAACTAATCGGATTTAATACGATTTGGTTAGTAATTAAGTTGCAATTTCGATTCACCATAAATCATTATTCAAATAATAACCATAACGTATGAACAATTTACGAAACAGCGTGAGGCTTATTGGTCACCTTGGCCAAAGCCCGGAACTCAAGGAGTTAAAGAGCGGTAAAAAACTGGCTAAATTTTCTGTAGCCATTAATGAATCGTACCGAAATGAATCGGGCGAACAAGTGAAAGATACCCAATGGCACAACATTACTGCTTGGGGTAAACAAGCCGAATTAGCGGCTAAAATATTAACAAAAGGAAGTGAAGTTGTGATTGATGGAAAATTAACCAACAATACATATACCGACAAAGAAGGGGTTAAACGGTATAGCACCGAAATCGTGTTAAACGAATTTGTATTAGTTGGTAAAAAAAGAACTGATTAGTTGCACCGGTTTATTTTTGATTATAAAAAACCCACCACTTAATTATCGGTGGTGGGTTTTATCAAAATTTGTTATACTTAAAATATAAGGTTGATTTATTTCTTTAAACCAATTTCTCTTAAGCGTTCATCTAAATATTCTCCGGCAGTAATTGGTTCATACTGTATGGGATGTTCAGCATCAATACATTCCGCTAAACAGTCAAGTTTCATGCTGCTGCGCGGGTGAAGAAAAAATGGAATACTGTATCTTGATGTTCCCCATTTTTCACGTGGCGGATTTACTACTCGATGTGTGGTTGATTTTAATTTATTGTTGGTTAATCGTTGCAACATATCGCCTACGTTAACCACCAACTGATCAGGTAAAGCTGTAATACCAACCCATTCGTTTTGTTTATTTAATACTTCTAAACCTTCTGCAGATGCACCCATCAATAAAGTAATTAAATTAATGTCTTCATGCTCGGCTGCCCTCACTGCACTTTTAGGTTCGTTGGTGATAGGCGGGTAATGTATAGCACGTAAAATTGAATTTCCATTGTGAATAAATTCGTCAAAGTAAAATTCGTTCAAGCCTAAGTATAAGGCTATCGCACGCAACATATACTTTCCTGTTTCTTCTAATTTTTTATAAGCTTCTTTACCTAAACTATTGAAGTTTGGTAATTCACTCACCGATACGTTGTCGGGATATTCCGCTTTTACTGCATCACCATCTTCAACCCATTGCCCAAATTGCCAAAACTCCTTTAAATCACCCTCAGTTCTTCCTTTGGCATGTTCTTTACCAAATCCGGTATAACCTCGCTGTCCGGCTAACCCCGGTACCTCATAGGCATGTTTTTTTTCTAAATCTAATCCGTAAAATTGCTGTACCTGGGCATATAAATTTTGGCTTAATTCATCACTTAAAAAATGTCCTTTTACGGCAACAAATCCAATATCTTCATACGCCTTACCTAATTGTTGTACGAATGCTATTTTTTGTTCAGGGGTTCCGTTGATAAAATCGTTTAAATCAACCGATGGAATTCCGGCATTACTCATATTTAAAATTTATTAAAGAATACAAACATACTATATTTCTATAGCGCTTACAAGCCATTAAACTATTTCAGGTTGTTCACCTTTTTTACTTTCGGCTTAAAAATATCACCCAACCTGTCGAATTCTTTTCTGTAATAAAATCCAACCCCTTGTGTATTGATGTTGCGGTTATAGATAGGATCGAGTTGAGCCCTTGAAAAGGCTTTAGCTTTCAAGTTTCCCTCTCGGGTTAAGTTGTATTGGGTTAAGAAATTTTGATAGGTATTAATCGGATCATAGTTAGCTTGAATCTCTAATCGGTTGTCAAAAAAATTCCTGCTTGCCGAAATAATGGCTCGTTGTCGGCTGCTTTCAGTTGCTGTTTGATAATCAACATTAACATTAAAGCCCGGAATAATTTTTTGAATTAAACTAGTGGCCTGCGCCGAAACAAAACCACTGAGTGTATTATTTACTCCTGCGGTTAACGAGGTTGGCCCTGTTGAATTTTGTACATTGGTAGGAGAGAAGCGACCAAATAACATTAAACTTACAACTTGTTGCGTCATTAATTCGTTTTCACTTCTCCATAAACGTAAAATGTTTTGTAGTTCGGATGAAGCATTACCGGATAAATTACCATTAATGTCGTTCACATTTAAATCAAATTTTATATCCGGACTTAATAAATTTCCTTTTAAATACAACAAGCATTCAACCGGTATTCGTTGTTGCTTTAACGATTCGCGCTCTTCATTGGTTGCCACACTTACAATATCGGCCAAGGTTGTTCGCACATTATAAACTCCGGTAATATTCATTGTTCCTGCCAGCGGATCGCCAGTCCATTTAATACTACCACCTTTTTTTAATAAAAATTTCTTGGTAAATAAATTCATCGCACTAAACTTATAATCACCTTCTTCAATTTCTACTTCACCATACATGCTAAACTGTCCGCTTCTACTAAGTTCTAGCTTAATATCACCTGTACCTTTACCTCTGATTTTATCACCTGCTGCCTCATCAAAAACAATTTGTATATCAGCATCCTTATTTACCTGCAACATACAACTAATGGTAAATCCACTTATACTTCCCGAACGTTTTCTATTATTCGTAACCATTACACTATCGCGAGATACAAAATGTAATAATCCATCCTCCGTTTCCGAAATGCCGGTGCTTATTGGAATACTAATATTGGTGCCTCTTCTGGTCATAAACTTTCCTTCAATCATCAAATCATTTACAGGTCCCGTTAACGATAGATTCCCATCAGCATAAGCCGTTCCATAAAATAAATCGTTATCCTTTGAGCCGGTATTTAATAATTGAAAATTGTTGAGGTTGTTAAGCTTTAAGTTGAATTGTAGTTGTGAAAAATTTTTATGCTTAATCTGTCCGGCCAACATGGCTCGCCTATCGTAAATATCCCTTATCTCGGTTGGTTTTAATTTTATAACCTGCTCGTTAATATTCACATTGGTGCTAAATGAATACATGGTTTTTAAGTATTCAACCATTAAGGTTACTCCCATCATATCAATATCACAATTCACCTCCGGGTATTGTAAACTACCGGTAATTTGACCTGTTGCACTTACACTTCCGGTATATAGCCTAACATAATCTTTTAAAAATGCTTGAAATGAAGTTATATCCGACTCATCAAAGTTTAGGGTGTAGTTAAGTGCATCTGATTTGTTTTTGAAATCATAAAACCCACCCAATTCCAAATTTTTCAATTTACCTTTAACCGACCTAAGCAATGTCATTAACCGTTGTTCTTTATCTAAATAATTACTCATTAATTTAAAATCGCCCAACGTATCTTTATCAAAACTTACATCCAATAACGAGGCATCAGATGTTAAATACCAATCATTGTTTTTAGTTTTTAAACTCATGCTTCCATCCAACAATCCATTGGTTTCAATTTCATAAGAAGGAACTAATTCGTTAACTAAATTTAATTTCACATTATCTAAATCAACCTTCAACTCATGGTTGTTTTTCCAACCCAATAATCCTTCAACTTTAATCCTGTTAAAATAATTACCACTCATAACAAAGTGGTTAAACCTTAAGCCACTTTTTAAATATACCAATTCATTATCCTCATCAAAATTGATTGTACTTTTTCTATAATTTAATGATGAGTTTAAAAATGCACAAGTAATACTATCGCCATAAAAAGTAAATACATTATGAATGTCTGTTACAAATAAACTACTGCTATCGTTTACATTTAAATGAGTATACGCTTGATTTTTGGCAATGTCGGCCTTTAACGTAACATCTTTGGTTAACAAAGTATCTTGGTAATACAGCCGTTTCAGTTCACCAATTAATTGTATGCCTTTGTTTAATGGATTAAACTCGTGTATAGTTAAATCATTCAATTGAATTTTTCCAAACGATAATTCCTTTGCCTTCGCATTAAAAACTAAATGCTGTTTTTGAGGAATAAATTCGGCATCCAACACCAAATCCTGAAGTGAATAATCCCTGAAAAATAAATCGTTAAATGGATATAAACTTTTA
The DNA here is from genome assembly GCA_025454975.1 of Bacteroidia bacterium. Classification (GTDB taxonomy): domain Bacteria; phylum Bacteroidota; class Bacteroidia; order UKL13-3; family UKL13-3; genus UBA6183. Next base: position 29,756 of record JALONK010000032.1, on the reverse strand, counting down.
ATTTTTGCTTGAAGTAAAAAGCTTTGTTGAGACAGGATTTTACGACTGCTATCACTATTGATATAGGCCGGGATGTAATGCGACAAATACTGTTTAATGGCAGGTTCAATATCAACAAAGTTATATTTACCATTAAGTTCTGCTTCTATAAAATCTGTTTTTAAGTTCAAGCTTCTAAAGCCTTCACGGTTTATTGATTGTAAGGAAATGTTATTGATTAAGTATTCATCTTGTTCATAAAATAACTCGGTACTTGTTAGTTTAATTGTGCCATCATTATGGTCAATATCCTTGTAACCAAATTTTATATCAGCGTTAGTTTTAATGGTTAAATCCATAGTATCAAAGCCTAAACTTTTAATATTGGCTTTTTCTATAGCAGCTTTTAAATTGTATCTGGGTATTTCTTGTGAAAAATTGAATTCACCTACCAAGGTCCCTTCTAAGTTTGGATCTTCAATAAGTAAGTTGGTGGTAATGGTTTTATTGCTAATGCTTGATGTAGTATTAATTTTACGGTAGTTGTAACCATTCAAGGCAAAATTGGTTTCATCCAGTTTTGCTTCGATAGTCATGGTATTAAAGTCAAATCCTTTCCCATTAAAATATGCGGTGGTATTTAGTTGGCCCAGGTACGACAGGTTTAATAATTTCCCTAAATCAAATTGAGAAGCGGCTATGTTTCCTGAATAAATGTAATTATCAGCATCATCAGCCAGCTTCATATTCACGTCAGTAGCAATATCACCAATAGCGGTTTTTAAATTTCCGTATGCAACAAAATCGGTATAAAATCCTGTATATCTACCGTTAAAATTCATTAAGCCCAGTGTTATTGGAAAAGCGTCAAGCGAATTACCATATAAATATTCAATATCTGCTTTTGAAGCTTGCAGGGTTGTAACTTCGGCATCAATAAAAGTATTTTCAAAATCAGGTAAACCATTAAAACTTGCATCTCCTTTAAATACTCCTGTGCGTCCAAACCTGATATCAAGATCTTTCAAATTTAAATTGGCCAATGAACCCTTACATCTTCCTTTGGCCTTCACTTTATATTTAAACTCCTTTAGTTGCGGAGCAAAAAAGTGAATATCAGTCATGTCAACATCAGAAGGAATTAACGAAGCCTCTATTCGAACTTTGTTATAAAAGTCGCCAAAGCTTTCCCACGACTGATACTTCATCCCAAAATAATTTCCTACATACGAATAAGGGGTTTTTACTTTTAAGCTATCAAACAACATACAAGTTGATGAAATAATAGCATTAGCTTCCATGTGCAAAGCCTGAAAACCTGATTTTTCTTTTAGTTGTAAGTGATCTACACTGAATATTAACGAATCATCAATAATATTAAAATCGCTTACATATCCTGAAATATCGTAGAAATATTCGTCATTAGGCGCAAAACCATCCCATTTCGAAGTGTCGGTGTAGTCTACAAACCTGAACCTTGTGTCAACTAATTTAACTCGATTAAATTTTAAAACAAATGGCGGACCTTCAGATGGTAATGTATCGTTAGGGTCGTTGATATTATCCAACACATCAATATTAAAACTCCCATCGGGGTAATAAACCAAATTACAATATCCACCTTCCAACCGAACATCATTTAAACTAAAAATAGTTGAATCAAGATGCATTCCTCCCAAATGAAAAGCTAATTTACCGGCATAAAATAAAGTGTCGTTCTTATGATCGCCGAATAATACTTTTTCTAACTCAAAAGTTTGAAGTGGTTTATATCTTACGCTACCAATCGAAATCTTTGTTTTAAATTGCGCACTTAAATAGTCTGATAACTTATGTGTAAGCCAATTTTGAAACGGTTGGCTGTTAAATATGGCATAGGCTGCAGTTATTAAAATTATAACTGAGGTAATGATGCCGATGAATATATATTTAAATGTACGCAATTAGGTAAGACTGTTTCAAAAATACACTTTACAAATGTTGAACCAAAAAGATATTATTATTTTAGCAATTGAATCATCTTGCGATGATACGGCGGTAGCCATATGTAAGAATGGAAAAATCATTTGTAATAAAGTGGCTTCACAAGCCATTCATGAACAATATGGAGGAGTAGTTCCCGAGTTAGCTTCAAGGGCTCATCAATCTAATTTAGTTCCTTTGGTTGATGTAGTGCTTAAACAAACAGGTATTGAGCTGCCAATGATAAGTGCAGTTGCTTATACTGCAGGTCCGGGTTTAATTGGTAGTTTAATGGTAGGAAGTTCATTTGCCAAAGCAATGGCCATGAGTTTAGATGTACCACTTATCGGTATTGACCACATGCAGGCGCATATCTTAGCACATTTTATTGACGACCCTAAACCAACCTTTCCATTTATAAACTTAACTGTGAGTGGCGGACATACACAATTGGTTTTAATGAAAAGCGAATTTGACGCTGAGGTGCTTGGAGAAACCATTGATGATGCAGCAGGTGAAGCATTTGATAAAGCGGCTAAAATTTTAGGGTTACCTTATCCCGGTGGTCCATTAATAGATGTTCATGGAAGCAAAGGAAATCCTAATGCTTTTGACTTTCCAATATCACAACTACCGGGATTAAACTATAGTTTTAGTGGTTTGAAAACTTCATTTCTTTATTTCATTAACAAACAAAAAACGCAATACCCAAGTTTCGTTGATGAACATCTTTCTGATATTGCAGCCTCGGTTCAGCATGCAATTGTTGAACAACTTTTGATAAAACTAAAACTTGCCTGTAAGCAAGTTGGAATAACCCAAGTGGCTTTATCGGGTGGAGTGTCTGCCAATAGTTATTTACGCAAACGGTTTGCTGATATGGGCATTCAATTAGGGTGGACAACCTATATTCCCGACTTTCAATATTGTACTGATAATGCCGGAATGATTGCCATTGCAGCTTGGTTTAAATATTTGAAAGGACAATTTGAGCCATTAACCGCTTCACCTTACGCACGTAAATAACAATTGTTTCAGCATGAAGGAATTGTTAAATTATTTTTGTAAATGACATTTATTTACTTGAATATACTGATAACCGACCACTAAATAGGTCGCTTTTAGCCGATATGTGTCTTATATCTACTCCATAGGTTTGTTAAAATAGGCAGAAAAAATTATGTTTGTTTGAATGTACCTTTCGTTAGTACACTTTAATTAACACGAATGAAAAAACTTTTATCTATAACAGCAACCGTATTAATGGCTTGTTCCATTCAGGTGAATGCACAATTACTGGATGAGAAAACCACTGCTATGCATGCTGTAGATACACATACATTAAAACTATATGGTAAACTTTACCCGCAAATAGAGCAAGGTGATTTAAACATATATGGTTTTGAAGAGAATGATGTTCCAATGTATGCCGATTCGGTGGTAGCCTACCGTTTATCTCTATTAGAGTCGGAAATACCTTTAGAATACAATGAGTATGTAAAGCCCTATGTAAACTTATATACAGTTAGGAAGCGGAATTTATCTTCAAAAATATTGGCATGGAGCAAGTATTATTTTCCCATGTTTGAAGAGGCTTTAGATCGTGCAAATATGCCTGTTGAATTGAAGTACCTTGCCGTAATCGAATCAGCTTTAAACCCTAAAGCTACTTCTCCGGTAGGTGCTGCAGGTATGTGGCAATTTATGGCTCCTACCGGTAGAATGTATGGGCTAAAAACCAATGCTTATTATGATGAACGAAGAGATGTAATTAAGTCAACCGAAGCGGCCATTAAATATTTAGCAAATTCTTATCGCATTTATGGCGATTGGTTATTGGTGATTGCATCCTACAACTGTGGTCCGGGTAATGTTAATAAAGCTATTAGAAAAGCCGGTGGAGTAAAAAACTTTTGGGCCATTCAACGCTTTCTTCCTGCTGAAACAAGGGGTTATGTACCCGCTTTTATTGCGGCTGCTTATATGATGAATTATGCATCAGAGCACAATTTATATCCTTCAACAGAAATTGAAATTCCATTTCATACTGATACCATACATGTAGATGCAACTTATAATTTAACCATGTTGGCTGCTAAGTTAAATATCAGTATTGATGAGCTAATTGCATTTAATCCTGCATTGCGCAAAGGTATTTTGCCTTATGGTAATAATAAAATTACTTTAACTGTACCATACCATACGGCTATGATTTTCGCTGAACTGAATAATGAAACATTTATTCGTACTTCAAATGATGAGGTTTTAGCGATGAATGCGCAAATAAGAGAAGAACAAAAGATGGTTGCTAAACGCACAGTTAAGCCGGTTGCCAAAAATTATGTAGTTAAATCAGGTGATACTTTACAACGAATAGCACAAAAAAATCAGGTTTCTGTTAACGAATTAAAAAAGTGGAATAAGATAAGAGGGAATCAAATTAAACGTGGACAGAAATTGGTTATAAGAGGTTAAACAAAATATAACAATATAAAAAATGCCACCTGATTTCAAGTGGCATTTTTTTATGTTTATTAATGACGAATTATCAATAATTGATTACATCGTAGCATATTTTTTCACTTGTTCATCTAAAATGTATTCATTGCCTTCCACATATCCTTCATGTTTCCATACTATTTTCCCTGTTTTATCAATCAAAATGGTGTAAGGAACATTATTTACATTTAAGGCCCGTTTTAAATCTTCATTCACATCAAGCAATACATCAAAATCCCAAGCCTGTCCGTCAACATAAGGCTTTACCTTTAACATATTTTTAGCATTGTCAATTGATACAGCCACTAAAGTAACATTATATTTTTCGCGCCAAGTCTCTAATAAGTTATCGTTTATGTTGGTTAATTCTTTTTTACAAGGTGTGCACCACGTAGCCCAAAAAGAGATAACAGTTACGTTGCCTGATTTTGCATAATCTGCAATATTCTTGTTCTTACCATTCACATCTTTTAACACAAGGTTGGGAAGGGTTTGGTTATTTTGAGCTATAGCTGTTAAAAATAGAACCAATGCAATGGATAAACTCATCCTTTTCATATAGATTTTCGTTTAAATGTTTGGTAAAATTAATACATTTATGATAAATAAAACATACAACAACGAAAAAACTGTGAACAACACTAAAAGACAATTTACCGGATGCCTGTATATTTGAGCATGCTCATCAAAAGCTAAACATTTATGATAAAAGTTGGAATTTTTTTCGGCGGTGCCTCACGCGAACGCGAAGTTAGTTTTGCCGGGGGACGCACAGTATATGATAATTTAGATAAAAACCTATTTGAAGCTATTCCCATTTTCGTGGATAGTTTTAATAATTTCATTTTGTTAGATTGGGAATACATTTACAAAGGAAGTATACGCGATTTTTATCCAACCGTTGATGCTTTACATCGTCAAAAATTACCTGTACAAGTATATGCCGAAAGTATTGTTGAAGCGCATCGGGATAACGGTTTGGCTATGGCGGCTAAAATCGGGAAAATAATTCAGCCTCAAGATCTTAAAAATTATATTGATGTAGCTTTTCTAGCCTTACATGGTTTGTATGGCGAAGATGGAAGTATTCAAGGTTTGTTGGAATGGTATGAAATTCCTTATACCGGTTCGGGTATGATGGCAAGTGCCTTAGGTATGCAAAAGCATGTGCAAAAGGAATTGATGAAATCGGCAGGGTTTAACAGTCCGCCCTACCTCACATTTACCAAACAGGAGTGGTCGCAATCGGATCATGCCTCCTTATTAAAGCGTATAGTTAAGCAAGTGGGATTACCATTTGTTATTAAACCTGCCAATCAAGGTTCATCAGTTGGTGTAAGTGTGGTATCAAGTGCCGATATTCACCAATTTGAAACAGCAGTTCAAAAGTCTTTTTTTATGCAAACCATCCTCAAAAAAGATTGGATGGCGTGGAGTGAAGAAGGAAAAATAAGTTTTTTACAAAAAATTGCTGATGTAAAAGAAGGTATTTCATTTCCTTTATTGATAGATGGTACATTATTATATAATCCTGACGAATTATATACGCAATTAAATTTATTGTTTAAAAAGAAAACAGCAGTTGTGTTGGAAAGTATTAATGGCGAAACAACTTGTTTAATTGAAGGATTCATTAAAGGAAGAGAATTTAGTTGTATAGTTATTCGCGATGAAGATAATAAAGCAATTGCATTACCTCCAACCGAAATAGTGAAAGGTACAGAGGTATATGATTACAGAAGTAAATATTTGCCCGGATTATCACGAAAAGTAACTCCGATAAACATATCAGCTAAAGATATTAATAGGATAAGAAAAGAATGTGAGCACTTGTTCAACTATTTTGCATTTAATACATACGCCCGTATTGATGGATTTATAACAGCCAACGGAACTATTTATTTAAATGATCCGAACACAACATCCGGTATGATGCCTTCTTCATTTTTCTTTCATCAAGCAGCAGAAATCGGATTAAACCCATCGCAATTCTTAACTTTTATTATTCGTACCTCAATAGCCGAACGGGTTAAACATTCATCGGTTCACTTTGTACATCAGCAATTACTCAAACAAATTGATGATGCGGTAAAAACCAACCGAACACGAAAAAGCAACAAAAAAAGAGTAGCTGTTTTTATGGGTGGATACAGCAGCGAACGTCACATAAGTGTTGAAAGCGGAAGAAATATTTATGAAAAGCTGGCATCCAGCAGTAAATATGAACCCTTTCCGGTTTTTGTAACGGGAAATGATAAGGCGCATGAATTATTTATTATACCCATCAATGTGATGTTGAAGGATAATGCAGATGATATTAAAGAAAAAGTAAATCACTTTAAACGACCGGAGGTTATTTATTCCATCATTGAACAATGTAAACCAATCATTAAAAAATATGGAAATGAGCGTAACTTATTTGCACCGCAAAAAATAACGTACAAACAATTAGCTAAAAAAGCCGATGCGGTATTTATAGCCCTCCATGGACGACCGGGAGAGGATGGTACCGTGCAAAAAGAATTAAATGCTTTAGGAATACCATACAATGGTTCAGGGGTTGCAAGTTCTAAAATCACGATAAATAAATTCGACACCAACGTTCAGTTAAGAAAAAATGGGTTTAAAGTTGCCGATCACTTTTTAGTGTATGAAGCAGATTGGCATCAACATCGGGAAAAGGTATTGCAACAACTAAAAGCACTAGGATTACCTGTTATTGCAAAACCCGCTGATGACGGCTGCAGCAGTGCTGTAAAGAAAATAAAAACTGTTGATGAATTTATTAACTATGCCTCAGGCGTGTTTCGTAAAACGGAGCAACTCAATAAAAAGCTGGCCGAACAATTAGGCTTAAAACAAAATGAAGAATTTCCACGTAAAGCATTCTTTTTAGTTGAATCATTTATTGACCGTAACCAAGCGAATCATTTTTTAGAGGTAACCGGAGGCATGATCACATCATATAATGCTAAAGGTAATTTAATATATGAATCGTTTGAAGCCAGCGAAGCTTTAGCAGAGGGTGATATTTTGAGTTTAGAAGAAAAGTTTTTAGCAGGTCAAGGGCAAAATATTACACCTGCACGTTATCATCAAGATGAAAAAATAAGAAAGGAAATAAGTAAAAAAGTACAAGCAGAATTGGTAAAAGTAGCTAAGGTTTTAGGGGTGCAAGGGTATTGTCGCATTGATGCCTTTGTTAGAATTAGCAAGCAAAATGAGCCTGAAGTTGTAATTATTGAAGTAAACTCATTACCGGGTATGACACCGGCTACTGCCATCTTTCATCAATGTGCGATTAACGGCTACAAGCCTTATGAGTTTATTGATGCCATCCTTACTTTTGGTGAACAACGCATGGCTAAAGGAATTAAAGAATAAAGGAATACCTAAACATAATTTATAGCCAATTTATTATTTTTAATCACCCGGGCAATTCAATTGTTGTAATGGAATGCCTGCAATTATTCATTTTTGATTAAGGTTTATTGACAAACACCAACACTAAAAGATGTAATCTGATTTTTTAGGCAAATAATAAATGAAAGGGAAGAGGGATGTTTAAAAACAAAAAAGCCCTCAAATTTCTTTGAAGGCTTTTGTGATTTCGCTGGGACTCGAACCCAGGACCCCTACATTAAAAGTTTATTCTTCTTAAAGTTTTCTGCCTGCTCAAAAATTTCAACATAAACTTCATCTCTTTCAACCGGAGGATAACCAAACTCATCAAGTATTAATATAAGTTCAACTTTTAGAGCTGATTTGATGTCATCTCGCTTATTCCAATCCGGAAATTTAGCTTGGTTATCAACGATTAGTTTTATTGCTTTTGAAAGGTCAATCAATTTATCGTCAGGGTAGGAGAAGTCGTATTTTTTACAAAGTTCTTTTAAGATGTCATAAAACGCCTTTTCCTCAAAGTTAATTCCTAATTCATCACCTGCTGAAAACTCCCTGTGTACATCCCAAATTAAATTGGTTAATGCCTCTGCCATTTCCTCATAAACCTCACTACGCATGATGTCATTCTGATCTCTATTGTTGTATCGCTCTACAATGGCTTGCATTTTTTTGGTAAAATCAATCCCTTTCATTAGATTCACTTTTCGTATTTCACCAATCGCTCTTGATAATAGCTGTTGTAATAATTTGATTTTGGTATTAGGAAGTTTGATATTATCTATCTTTTGTAAGTATTCTTTGTCGAAAATATCTTGTTCTGTTTCACCTTCTTCGCCTATTTTAAAAATCTCTTCCACACCATCACTTTCAAGGGCATCTTTAATCATTTCTCTAACCTTTGTATTCATTTGTGCAGTATCCGGCGCTGTACCTTTTGTTAATTTGAATACTATTGAACGAATTGCCATATAGAAGTGGGTGTAATCTCTTTCTTTTTGGGTAAGCTTTTCACTTCCTGTACAAATATCATAGGCTGCCTTTAATCGCTTCACTAAGCCCATAAAACGAGTTTCCATTTCTTTTGTTTGTTGAACAAACTCAGCCCCCAGATTCAAAGTGTGTAATTGCTGAACAGAGGTTCCATTGAAATAGTTTGTGCTATCAAATTTGTGCATCAATTTAGCCAACAAGTCTAAATGGTCTCTAACAACCGATAATGATTGTTCAATGTCTTCAACATTTCCTTTATCTTCATTATTATATTTAGCCAATGCCAAATTCATCTGACGCTTAATGCCAATATAATCAACTACCAATCCTTTATGTTTACCTTCAGATTTACGATTTACCCTTGATATGGTTTGAATAAGGTTATGTTGTTGAATAGGTTTATCAATGTAAATACTATCCAAAAACGGAACATCAAATCCGGTAAGCCACATATCCACCACAATAGCAATTTTGAAGTTTGATTTCGGATTTTTAAACTGTCGGTCTAACTCTTTTCTATATTCTTTGGTTCCTAAGGCATCATACAATTCTTTTTTATCATCCTGGCCTCTGGTCATCACCATTTTTATATATTCAATCGGTTTAAGTTCTCGTTTATCTTTTTCAGTTAACTCAACACCTTCAGCGGCTTCTCTAACCTCATTCCATTCCGGTTTTAATGCAATAATATTTTTGAATAATTCAAAAGCAATCTCTCTGGTTGCACATACAATCATGGCTTTGCCATTTACCGTTGAACCTTCAGAAATACGCTTTTCATAGTGTTTAACAAAATCCGCTGCAACATCTTTTAAGCGTTGTGGATCACCAATAATGGCATACATCTGAGCCATTTCTTGTTTGCTTTGTTCGATTTGATTTTCATTACTTCCTTCTTCGGCACACTTAGCATAATAATCTTCAATTTCTTTTAGCTTTTCATTGTTTAATAACACCCTTGCAGCTCTACCTTCGTAAACAATTTTAACGGTTATTTCATCTTTAACAGATTCAGTCATGGTGTAGGCATCAACCACTTTTCCAAATACATTTAATGTGGCATCTATAGGTGTTCCGGTAAATCCAACATACGTCGCATTAGGTAGTGAATCATGTAAATATTTTGCAAAGCCAAACGATTTTGTAACCCCTTTTTCAGTAATTCTAACCTTTTGGTCGAGGTTAACTTGGCTCCGATGTGCTTCATCCGAAATACATATTACATTGTTTCTATCCGTTAATAGCTCGGTATCTTCGGTAAATTTATGAATGGTGGTTAAAAATACGCCACCACTTTGCCTTCCTCTTAGTTTGTTTCTTAAATCAGCTCTATTTTCAACACTTTCAACCGTATTGTCGCCAATAAATTTTTTAGCATTAATAAATTGAGTGGCTAATTGGTCATCTAAATCAGTTCGATCAGTTATTAATACTATAGTGGGGCTTTCAAAATGTTCGCTTTTCATTAATAAGCGAGTTAAATAAAGCATGGTGTAGCTTTTACCGCATCCTGTTGCTCCAAAGTAAGTACCGCCTTTACCATTTCCTTCGGGTTTTTGAGCCTTTTTAATATTTTCATATAAGGCACGTGCAGCATAATATTGAGGGTAACGACAAACTATTTTTTCTTCCTTTTTGCTGTTGTCAGGAACAAAAATAAAGTTGCGGATAATATCTCTTAATCTGGTTTTATTAAACATGCCTTGTATAAGGGTAAACATGCTATCAATACCATCTACTTCTTTAGCCAATCCTGCAATGCGTCTCCATGAATAAAAGAATTCATACGGTGCAAAAAATGAACCTGCTTTACTGTTTACACCATCACTAATTACACAAAAAGCATTGTATTTAAACAATTCAGGGATATCTCTGCGATAACGTACGGTCAATTGCCTGTAAGCATCATAAATAGTAGCTTCTTCACGTACGGCGCTTTTAAATTCAAATACAACCACCGGTAAACCATTAATGTAAATAATGCCATCCGGAATTCGTTTTTCAGTTCCAAAAATTTCTAACTGGGTAACGAATTTATAAATGTTGTTATCCTTGGTTTTGTACTCTTGTTCAGGATCTGCGACCATTGTTAATACCTCCTCTTCTTTAGGTATTCTATGGTTGTTTAAACCTGAATAATCAATTAGTTGAATGTATATATCTTTTTTTGACCTGTTTTCTCTTTTTAAAATGAATCCATCTGCTAAAAGCTGTAAAAATGTTTTATTGCTTTCATATAAATCAGAAGCAGAAAGCGATTTCAATTGAAGAATGATTGAGTTTACTTCATTTGTGGTAATGCCTTGAGTTGCATATTGTGTAAGAAGGAAGTTTCTTAAGTCATCCTCAATGAGCACATCATCCGAATTTCTGTTAATGGATATTCCCAAATGATGGGGAAAACCTTCTTGTTCTAATAATTCAGAAAATACCTTTTCTAATTTTGCTTCGGTGAAATTCATTTAATTCTCATTATTATCTCCTCAAAGCAATTTGCAATATCCTTCTCGTGAGGTATTGGCCTATATGCTAATGCGGATAATTCTTGTTTATACCTATCTTTTATCTGTTTCCAAATATCAGGAAAACCAATGAGCAAAGGTGATGCCAAAACCGATTTTGTTTGCCAACCTATTGGCTCTTCAAACATTTGCTTATCGTGTTGTAGTATCTGATTAAATTGGTTTGTAAACGCTTCAGTGTTCACAAATTCAATCATTTCGGGTTGTTGAACTAAATAAAATATATCGTAAAAGTGTCTAATCTTTTGCGAAATGCTTTCAACCGGGTTTTCCTCAAATGAAAATCGTACTAAAGAAACTAACTTTTCAATGAGCGTTTGTTGTTTACCTAATACATTAATTTCAAAGGGTAGGAGTTGATAATATTCAATATAGCTTTCGTTTCCTGTTTGCTTCAAAAAATCGAATACCATACTTTTAATGGTAAGTTTCTGATAGGGGAAAGGGTTAGCAAAAGAATTTACTTCAACTATCAGTTTGTTGTTTGTATTTATTTTTTCAGCTGAAACATATTCAAAAACGGATTTTCTAAACCTTGACCCCTTACTGGTTACACCTTCAATATTCAACTCTAATAGTTCGGCTGTAATTTCTTTTTCAATAGTGCGAATGATGGTTTTTATTTCATTACCCGATTTGTTGTTATCATTTATGATAGCTATATCAACATCTTCCGAAAAGCGATCTATTAAATTATACCCTTTGGATAGAGATGTGCCTCCTTTAAACACTGATTCATTTGCATATTTACTTTTAGCCAAACGACTTAACACTAATGTTATCCAATAATCTTTTTCTACAAATTCAAGTTTGATATCTAAATATTGAGATGCAGCTCTCAATATATCGGAATACAATTTTAATTCTTGGTGCAGCCTCATATAATATTCCATTTTTCGGTGTTGGATAATACTTTTGCCGCACCTGCCAGCTTATACTTGGTAATTGGATTTAACGACTTAAAAAGTATTTCTACCGTTACTTCTTTTTGCAATTGGTCTAACAAAGCTCCTAATAGTGCCCTGGTAGCCGGAGGGTATTTTAAAGCCAAACGAACCAAGGTGTTCGCATCTTTATTGGTAATGCTTTTTATGATTACCAACAATCGTTTACAAGATGCTTCAATATTGGTATCGGGTATTTTTTTGATATATCGAATAGCATCCAACAACTGCAACAAAGGGATATACTCCTTGGTTATGGTGTTTTGTTGCTTTATAAAAGCAATGGTATATCGCTCTCTTTTAAAACTGGGCCTAACTTGATTTTTACCAATTTGTATGATGTTGCTTACTTGTGTGGTTAATCCTAATTGGTTGTAAATACTATACCCTGTGAGGTAACCAATTATTTTCCCATTTTCTTCCAACAAATCTTTCACCACTTGCGACTGATTGGGTAGAAGGTTTCCAAACGGGGTGTTTTCGGGTTTGTAATATTTACCTTTAGCCAGCTTAGCAATTTTGCCCGAAGCAGCCATTCTGTTTAAGGCTTTAATAACGGCTTCTTTTTGGTTCACCTCGGTGGTAAAATCAGCATAGGTGAATATATATCCTTTAGGAAGCCTATCTATTGTAAGTGATATATATTCAGCTGTTTTCATGATTTTATTTACGCTTCAAATATATATTATTTGTCCAGTTTATTTGCAAAAAAACTGGACAATGTTAAAATATATGAAACATCCATCTTTTTTACCACAAAAACTACACAACAGATACAGACAAGTTGTTTGTTTGATTTTTTCATTGCATTACTGTAACTTGCACAACGCATCTGCAAGTTACAGTAATGCTTTAATAATATTTTCTTCAAAATAATACTAAAAAAAACGTTACGTATTAAAAGAACATTATACAATGATAGCATTAGAACATAACACTCTTCCTTACTACGAGAAGGAATTAAATAATGCTCAATTACCATTTAATTCGCTTTATAGAAAGCTGAAATCGTTCAATCACTTTTACTCCGGCTTTATTCGATTAGGAACCAAGGCCCTTGCCATAACATTTATCATTCTATTGACACCCATAGTGTTACTTGTATTTCTAATATTTTATTTTTATTTGGCACACGCACAGAAAGAAGCCGTAATTATTGCCGGCAAAGTGAGAGCATTATTACCTGAATTATCGATTGATGAGTTGAAAGAGCTAAAAGATGTATTAGCAGAAATATTAAACAAGGTTAATATTACACGCGAGGACCTTAACGAGGTATCCAGTTTCCCCACCATCATCAAGCCATTAGCATTTTCAATAAAAGAATCACTTATCACTTTTATTGAATTAAAAGAGTCTGTTGAAGCCGAGTATAACCAATCAGTGAAATTATTGAATAATGCACTTAATAATGAACCCAACTACACTTTAATTGATTAATGATTAGAAGAGAGTACAAAGCAGGGGACATTGTGTTTGGTCCGTTCCCTTATGTAGAAACTGCCGATGTAAAGGATAGAGTTTTTTTAATTATTGGAACCCCTAATGCGTTTAGAGCATGGGGATTAATGATTTCAAGTGTTAGTAGCATTGGGCAAGATGACGGTTCCGTTTATGAATTAAACACGAACGACTTTAAAGGTAGCGTTTTACCTAATAAAAGCGGAGTTAGAATGAGTGTATTGCAAACTATTGAAACATCTAAGATTAGAAGAAAAGCAACGGAAATAACCGGCGAAACGCTTGAGCGTATTCTCAATTATGTAAATGATGTTCTCAATGCCTAACTCCATTACCGTTTAATATATAGGTATTTTCTGCCATTTAATTTAACCACACCTCATGCTTTAGCAACCTTACAAACAATTCAGATGAAAGGCTATTAATTTCCAACTAATTCACTACCCGTGTAGCTGTTAGCCTTTTGTTTTTTATTTCAATGAGCAAATAATGATGGTTGCTTTTCTTCTATTAATCATTTGGGGGGATTGCTTACCTGATTTACCAGCAACGAATCCATATAAACCGTTTAAATACACAGTAAGTTGTATTTCCCGATTGTGTGATAACCTATTAGCAAGCCATGATGTTAACCTAATTTAAAGCCATATCATACATGCGTTTGTCTTATACTGTAGGGAATTGCGTTTCATTTACACGTATTCTGTGTTATTGCTCTTGTTAAAAACGTAGCTTAAAACTTTCTGCAAATCACTTTTACGACTTTAAATATGCATTGGAAAGGTAGTTATGGCCTTCCTTAATTAATTGTATATTCAAAATCATTTTGCAAAGTAAGGTGGACAATTGTGTGTAAAATCTTTTGTTTTTAAATATTACCTCCTAAGAGTATCTTGTTTTAAACAAACTTCGTATTGCGTATTATTATAACGAACGTACCTTAACTTGTGTAAAGTTTAACTATGTCATCAAAATACTCGGTGTAAAAACGATCAATCATTAGCTTAAATGTAAGGCTTTCCTTCAATACTCGCAAAATCTGTTATTTACCAAATTTTATATACGAGATTATTATCAGTAAAATCCACAATAATAACATCCATTTTAAACAGCCTGCACAACCGTTACCACTTATATCCGATAAGTCATCGGGTTGATTTTGTTTTGATTGAGAAACTTAGGTTTTAGAACTAAATAGAATAGTAAGTCTTTTGTAATTATGCGTGAAAGACTTTATTAACCTTTAAGCAATTCAAGCAGATCAAGTAAATCCTGATTTTCGATTGTCCTTATTGACAATATACGATCACTTCTAAATTCTCTTTCAGCATTTCTGAGATAGCAATAAGATTTTAAGTAATAATACTTTTCTTCTATTTCAACACTTACTTCTTTTATAGAAATATATCTAGAAATAATTTCACCCTTTAAGTTTTGATACACTATTTTAAAATTAACCCCTCTTAGGTTAGCACGATTAGTTGAAATATATCCTTTGATATCAATTAATTTGCTTTCTCCAGAAACATCATGGATTCCCGGATAATACGTACTTCGAGTTAAATCAATTTCAATAAAATTTAAAATTTCATCAAGCCAAATTAATTCGTGATTTTTGTGTAATTCATTGTAAAAAACCAATTGATATCTACCAGAGTAAACATGAGTACTTTTTACTTTTCCAAAAAATTTATTTCCTGAGACTTCAACTATAATAAATGAATTAATAGATAAGAAATTAGCTATTTGAGTCAAATTTGATTCAAGTCTAGAATTATCAATTTTTTGAAGGCATTCTATTGGTATAATCTGTTCCGAAAATTTATCAGAGTCTAAATTGAAAAATTTACACTTTACTAATTTGGAACTTTTATCACGCTTTTTCTTTCCACTTATTGGATCAACAATTGACTCTTTTTTATCAATATTTGCAAAACCTGTAACTAAAAAAGCTGGTGATGTGTATGCAACCAATGATTTTTGACCTTTAAATTCAGTTTCATTGTTAAACGATTTAATTTTTTTTGCCTCTTCATCCGTTGTTTTAAAACGAACAATATCACCCCATTTAATATTTTTTACATTTTCATTTTTATGTACTTTATCACCTAAACTACCATAAACTGCTAATTCATTTTCAAAAAACCAATTTTCCTCCAACTTCATTGATTTGTCAGAAAAATAAACGCATTTATATTGATTTTTTCCCTTAAAAGAAGCTTTTTCAGCACCTGACTCTTCGTCATATTCGATTTGAGTTCCAAATAAAACTTCAACTACAACCATTAATGGTATTGAAAATTTTTCATTACCACCAAGGCTTAAAAAATTATAACCAGATAGAGGAATTAATCCATTGGACTTTAGAGTTACTACAGATCCTATGTTCATATACAAAAATGATTAACAGTCGGTTTTTCGAATATAAAAAAATATTCTAAATTTGAAAATGCAGCCCTCGGGAAGAAACGTTTGGAAGGAATCAATTGGTGACGCAAGTCACATACCTGAAAAGGGATATTAATTGTTCGTAACTGACTTTACCAATCCCTCAATGAGGTTTGATATAATGTCTGTTAAGACCAATACGAATATATACATAAATATAGAGTAAGTCATACCAAATGATTGATTTGTATTAATATATATTAATAAATTGAAAACAAAGTGTCTCAAGAATTTGAGTGCCG
This sequence comes from Bacteroidia bacterium, assembly GCA_025454975.1. Classification (GTDB taxonomy): domain Bacteria; phylum Bacteroidota; class Bacteroidia; order UKL13-3; family UKL13-3; genus UBA6183. Next base: position 13,304 of record JALONK010000032.1, on the reverse strand, counting down.
GTTCAAATCGAAAGATGTATGTTTCTATATTCCGCTACTAGGGCTGCTTTTTAAAAATGAATTTTCAAGATTGGTTTAAAATAAAAGGCTATTACCATATTTCACCACAAAATGGTGGGAGTTGGAATGATTTTAAAAGAGTTGAAAATAGAATAAAATCAAAATCATTTGTTTCAAAATATGCTTTTTATCCACTTCTTCACACAGAAATTAACGAAAGACGATATAAAAGAAACCCGTATTTAAATAATAAAAGATCACATAGTTATTTAGAACCAAACGGTTCTATCAAGAAAAACGTAAAGAAAAGACCATTACATTACGCCAATCACTTTGATGCATTAATATTTTCATATTATGCCTATCAACTTCAAAAACTTTACGATAATGAATTAGCGAAAAATTCAGAATTAAATAATTCTATCACCGCATACAGAAAAATTCCAGTTGAAGACGCCAAGAACAAGAATAAAGGAAACATACATTTTGCAAAAGAAGTATTTGAAGAAATAAAAACTAGAACTAAAAGTCAACCAGAAGTTATTGTACTTGCCTTCGATATAAAGAGTTTTTTTTCAAGCCTTAATCATACATTTCTTTATAATAAATGGGCAGCATTAATTGGATGTAAAAAATTACCGCAAGATCATTTGAATGTATTTAAAGCTGCAACTAACTTCAGCTTCATTTTTAAAAATGATTTAAAAGGACTTGGTAATGGAAAAAACAACAAATTTGATGAGAGAAGGCTAGCCAGTATTAGGAATAATAGAGGATTTAAGGCGTATTTTGAATCACCTAAAGATTTTAGAACACATGTTAAAGATGGAAAGATTCGTATTTATCAAAATGCGTTTAAAAATGATAAAGGACAAAAAATAGGAATACCCCAAGGACTTCCAATTTCAGCAATTTTAGCAAATTTATATTTGATTGATTTTGATAAAACAATAGTCTCTGAACTTGTTTTAAAATCAAATTGTTTTTATAGAAGATATTCGGATGATATAATAATTATTTGTAAACCAGAACAAATGGATTTTGTAAACGATTTTGTTATTAATGAAATGAAAAATCAAGAAGTTAGTATTAGCGAGGATAAAACAGAAATTTACAAATTCTTTAATGATGGCCAATTAACTAATGTATTCAAAAAAAACAATGAAAATTGGGAAATTGGAAAACCATTAAATTACCTTGGTTTCGAGTTCTATGGTTACAAAACATTAATTAAATCTTCTAACTTATCTAAATTTTATAGAAGAATGATATACTCTGTAAAGAGTAAAGCAAAATTGGCATTTAGAATTGCAGAACAAAATAATTCAAAACCTATAATTTTTAAAAGACCATTATATAGAATATATAGAAATGTAAATTTGGATAGTTTTACTACTAAAAAGAAATTTACTAGTTTTAAAAAATTAGATACAGGAGACTTTAGATTGATTTCAATGAAAAAAATCCAAAAACCATCTGGTAGTTATTTTTCTTATGCTAGACGTGCAGCTGAAATAATGAATGAGCCCGCAATCATATCACAACTTAAAAATGAAAAAAAAGTATTTAATCAAGCATTGGATAAACACTTTTATTCCCAAAATGAATTCAAAAATCGGATGTAAATTCTTTGTTCCTCTATCCCAAGATTAGGTAGATATATCATATCATTCAATTTATTTTTAATTATGTTTTTTATGCTTCATAATTTAATTGCTACAATATACTTTCAGTTCAATGTTTCCGACAGTTGCAAGGAAATGTTGGACGTTGCCAAGCAACAATAAAATGTCATTCGATGGATTTGTTTTACTTAATGATGGTTGAACAATGTAAATATGAAAACGCATTGCTTTTGTCCATTTAGCTTGGTTTAAAAGGTTCTCTAAATCGTCTTCTGTTCCTTTTATAATCCTGTTGCAACTATTGGATCCAAGTGTCCTTGTTTTGTAAGCATCCGCTAAACTATATCTTGTATATTTGTTATCCAATTTTAAGGCAGTAAGTCATCAATATTATTAGCAATAAGATTCGGTAGTTTTTGAAGTACATCTAATCGCGATTGCTGAGGATTAACATGATGTAATTTTCAAGTTCCTAGTAAGGAGTAAATAATAGATGCACCTTGTGCACTTTCGTTTGAACTTAAGAAGATATACTTTTTGCGACCAACGGCAACCTGTCTGATTTGATACCTTTTACGATTAATAAAAGCAAACATTTCACCACCTAATGGATCTTTTTATAAATGTTCTCGCATAATGCCACATAGGCTATCAAAACCTTTGCGTATATTGTTATAACCCTAAAATAAATAATATCGTTGGTGAACACTTAAACTTAACACTAGCTTATTAACTTTTGTAAAAGCTGCATAGAGCAATCTACAGGGTTTGAAAATAACAACCATTAGGTAAATGAAACTTAAAACTCCTTCATCATTCTTAGTTTTAATCAGTATAAAATCGCTTGGTTCATTCTGCCTGCTACAAAACTTGCAAAACGCTTGATAGGATAAATCAACTTTTGTACAATACTGGTGCTTGTTCAATCCATTTTTTTGACATAGTGCTAAATGATGAAACATTATTACATTTGTGTGTTTTATGTAGACAAGTTCTATTTTGGTTTCTTTTGTTTTTATGTGTACTCTAGCGGGTGTTTACCTTCAATCGGAAAGCATTCGCTTTACCTCACCAAATGTGCATAGATAATCTCCTTCATGATTCCTTTTATAAGTATTCCCTAAAGGATTTTTTGTTAGATAAACCGGCCTTTCTGTGCATTTATTTAGGCTTTTTAATTGTGGAATCAAGGTTGTCATTACCGTAGTAATTTGTAAGTATAGAATTTCCAATTGAGAATATTTTCAAATCTTTATTTAGCTTAATATTTAAAAATATCGTGCTGTTTTCTGTTTCATGTTGCTTAATTGTCACTAATATTGTATCACTTCCCTTATACCTAATACTTGTATTTGTATTATTAATTATAAAGTATGTTTTTGCGCTATTTCTCCTCCATTCAAAACGAGTCCAATAATTAAGCTTTTCTTTTGACACATTTAAAAGCCTATAAAACTTAACTACCGGGAAAGAATAAAAAGTGTCAAGACGTTCAATATTTTCGGAATGGTTGGCGATAAAATACTCTTGGATAACGGCTAATATTTTTTTCTCTTTTAATTCTTTTTCTTTTAATATTTCGAGATCTGCCTTAATGTTTAGTTCATTAATTTTAGCAGCTATATCTATACCGTTATTTTTAGATTCATATTTTTCGATGATAGAAATTATTAACGTACCAATTAAAACAGTCGATATAAATAATATGCCAGAGCCAATAAACATTCTTTTTTTAAATCTAAGTCTTAACTTAAGAGCTTTATAAATTAAAGGAAGGGTGTATGTCAAGATTAGGTAACTAATTAATGAACTTACAATGTAAATTGAGGTATCGAAAAGGATATTTGTGTTCATACTATTTCTTTCTAAATTTAAACATGAAAATAAGTAAGCCAATCAGTGATATTAAAGCACAAACGAAAGCCGTATTAAACAATTTATTGTTACCTTTTTCACATTTTTCAATCTCAACTATCGTATTAATCATACCTAAACTATCATTCTGAATCTTGAAATCCACAAAGTTCTTCTCAACCAAGTCTCTTTCAATTTCTTTACCATATGAATCGTATAAACTAATCCCAAGAAAAACTACGAAAAGTATTAAACAAATAATTATATATACTTGAATTTTTTTGTATGATGTAGCAATGTGTCTTATCTCTGATAAAAGTAAGATTATTATACCAAAACAGAATGCAAACAAATCGTTGTGATTAAGTATAAATGCAACCTCAACTTCACTGTAATAATACTTAACTAGTCTAATGCCATAGGGGGTAATAGCTGAAAGGACTGATAAAACTACAATAATTATTTTATCATTTTCTTTATTTGTTAAATCTCGTGTCAATTTTATGTTAATATTAATTATCTTAATTATATGTTACATACTCTCCATTTTACTAGAAGATATCATCTTGCTAAGCACTTTAATTATGGTCTTAAATGACAATTTACTTATCAATTTTCGTTCGACAAATTCGAAAAATATAAACAGTTGACTGATACTTTTATTACTTACTCGTAATTCTGCCATATTATTTATTTAGTTAGTAACAGTTGGTTTTAGTTCAATAATTTCTTTAATAGATTTTCCTTTGGAAAGCGACTCTCTTTCAATTTTGAGTTTTTCAAGCAAATATTTAAGTCTTCTTTCAACTTCATTTGTTATTTCACTCCATTTTTTTACATATAAAGAGTGATTGTCCTTTTTACGAAGTAAACCTGTTTCAATATTTTGAATGTCATCTTTGACTATATCATCATAATCTTGACCTATTAAATAAAATGACCAAAATTCATTGTGGTCATTGAATTCATCTTGTTTAAGAATAACATCAATATATTCTTTTATCTGTCCTACTTCCTTGTTTTTTAGTTTCTTGATTGTCGTTGGATTCTTTATTTCAATAACTACATTATGAGGTTTGCCATCTCTGAAATCCGTTCCGGTTAAGAACAAGTCCATTTCCTTGTATTTATCTGGATGTGAAATGAATTTATTTTCATCAATCCCTCTTAGAATATAAATATACTTTCTTAGTGCATCTTCAAACTTGACTTCTTCAGCACATACCATTCTATATTCTTCCCCAAAAATCCAATAATGTTTTTCTATATACTTCTGTAAATGGTCTCTTTCATTAGCTTTTAATTCTTCATTAAATACAAGTTTTTTAAGATTTTCAAGAACCAGCAAGCGGTGTTTTATAAGATTAATTGTGGTTATTACATACTTTAATTTTGTCTCTTCTAATAGTTTAGCGAACTCTTTTCTGTCTGCCGAATCCAATTCAACAACAGCACCAATAATTTTGAGGAGACTTTCACTCTCAGAACTATCCATCACTAAGTTTAGTAGTTCAAGGAATATTCTTTTCTGTTCTTTATTAAGCTTCATAAAGACGGCAGGTTCTACTTCGTAAATCTCTTTAACAAGATTTTTTAAACTTTCTTTACGAGCTATATCCCAATCGTTTTCCCCAAATTCCGGAAATACTTTTTCATCCTCGTATTTTTCTATCAGTTTTTCGGCTTGAACCTTCAAAAACGGACGCCTTTTGTTTTTAAGATATTCATTCAATTTACTAATGAGGTCTTTGAAAATTTTGTTTTCCTCACCTGTGCTAAATAGTTTGGGGGTGGTTTCGTTATCGTCTTCTTCTTCAATGGTGGTTTCATTAAAAAAAACGCTTACAATTAACAAGCTGTGCCAGTAATTATCACCTTTTTTATTGAGTGAAGTTGTTTTTGTTTTCTTTAACTCCAACGCTTCGTTTAAGAAGTAAAATCGTGAATATTCGTGATTCAACTTATTTGTCCACCTAATATATTTACACTCAAACTTGATGTCTTCTTTCCTTAATTTTAATTCAACTGGGAAACTTTCATTTTCAGCTATTATTGAAGAGTAATCAAGTTCTTCACCATTAATAAATATTTTCTTTTCTTCTTTAAGTTCTAAATACCAAGCAAATTCAGCCCTTAAGTATGGTTTTAAAACATCATTGATAAAAGCAGTTGATATATCAGAATTAATTTCTGTAAACTTCACGGTTGTTCCTTTCGAGCTGGAGGCTTTAATGGGTTCGCTTGGTTCATAATCCCTGAGATTATCGCTATTTATAGTGATTTCATAGGAGTATAGAATACTATCTGGTCTGTAATATTGGGTTATCCATTTTGCATATCTAGCAAATTTATGGAATGTAAATCGCCCATATCCATTTTTTCCACGGGTTAAATCATTGCTGTCTGTACTAATGCTTGCTTTATTTGATTCATAGAACTTTCTAAATCTTTCTGATAAATCCTCATAAATGATTCCTTCTCCATTGTCTGAAATGCTAATAGATTTATATGTATCAAACTCTTTAGAATCAATTTCAAAATCAACATTTATGATTGAAGCTTTTGCATCATATCCATTCCATATATATTCGGCAATTGCCCTTTCAGCAGTATATTTTTGAAGGACTTTTTTAATGCCCGAACTTGTAATTTCAACAGATTGCTTACTCATATATTCTACTTTTCTACTATTTCTAATTTCATACTCTCCACCACACCTTTCATCAGCACTGGACAAAGCGGTTTAATGGTGTTTTTCAATTGCTCATTGATTCGTTTTCGTGTTTCCAACGTATGATAAATGCTTACAATGGCTTCTTGAACTTTTATGTCAGGAATGGGTAATTTTACATTGCACATCTTATCAAAATCAAAGAATTCGTGTGCACTGCCTTCTGACATAAAAATTGCATACCTGTCAAATTCTTTGCGGGTGAACCAAAGAAGGAGGAATTCAGGTAGAAGCTTATCTTTTTTAGTTATCTCGAAAACTTGGTATGCGGAAGAAACGGCACAGGCCTCACCCGTTCGATATGCAATTGATATTTTTTCTCCATTTCTGGTGGTTGCTTTGTTATAAGCAAATTGACCTGGTTTTACAACTTTAGCACTATAGATATTGGCCCCAATCTGTTTAGGAGTCATAAAATGCTTATTGTTACTTACACCTTGAAATAATTTCACGCTTCCATCTTTATTCCTAGTGTCAATTGATTTTATATAAGACCCAAGCAATTTTAGTTCTTCTTCTTTTTTAAGTTTATCAAAAAAACTGTCGCAAATCAATTGCAAATCAGCCAAGCTTTTTTCGTAGGTTTTTTGGTTAGTGAGTAAACCATTGTAAAGAGCAACAACTTTGCGTTGTTCGTTAATATCAGGAATCGGGATTTTAACATCACACAAATCTGCCCAATCAAAAGTTTCTCTTGCACTACCCCACGAATTAAATCGAGCAAATCGGTCAAATTCAGCACGATTGAACCACATAAACAAATACTCGGGAATCAATTCATTTTCGTCAATTACTTCAAAAACTGTATAAATGCTTGAAACAATACAAGGTTCTTCATCATTAAGTGCTATCGCAATTTTATCGCCTCTTCTTGAAGTATCTGATACATAAACAAACTGGCCTTTATCTACGACTTTATATGAATGAAGCGTTACACCACTAATATTTGCAACCGATTCAATTAATTTTTTCGTTGTGGAAACGCCACGAAGCAAAGTGACAGATAAATCGCTATTCCGTTTATCCACTTGTCTAATATAATCGCCAATACGCTTATAACTCATAGCCCAAAGTTTTAAAAGCGTTAATCAATTGCTCCTGCGATTGCTTTTCTTCTTGCAAAAGGGTTTTGAAATCCTTTTGAATGCGTTTCATCTCTGTGTGAAAATCTATTTCACTGTCACGGTCAATAAATTGAATGTATTTGCTTGGCACCAACGAAAAATCGTTTGCCTGTATTTCTTCAAAACTGGCAGAGTAGCAATACTCAGGCACATTATTGTAGTTGTTCTTGTAGTCGGCTTGTTGCCAGTTGTGGTAGTTTCTCACTATTTTATTTATATCTTCTTGAATGAACTCAATATACATTTTCTCATATTCGGTTCCCCATCTTCTCAAATCAACAAATAATATCTCACCAGTACGGTTTCGATAATCTCTTATCAAATCACCATGCACAACTTTTCTTGCCTTTTTGTTTTTGTTTATAATCCAAAGTGTAACACTAATATCTGTTGTGTAGAACATATCACGAGGTAAAACAACAATAGCTTCTACCAAATCATTTTCAATCAACTTCCTGCGTATTTTATATTCTTCGCCACCACCACTTAATGCCCCATTGGCCAATATAAATCCGGCCACACCGTTATCACTTAACTTGCTTACCATGTTTAAAATCCATCCATAGTTTGCATTGCTTTTTGGTGGCACATCATAACCTAACCAACGCGGGTCGTCTGTCAATTCATTTTCGCCTCGCCAATCTTTTTGGTTAAAAGGTGGGTTGGCCATTATAAAGTCGGCTTTTAAGTCTTTGTGTTGGTCGTCTAAAAAAGTGTCGGCTGCTTTTTCGCCTAAATTCCCGCTAATGCCACGTATGGCCAAGTTCATTTTAGCCAGTTTATAAGTGGTGTTGGTGTATTCTTGTCCGTAAATAGAAATTTCCTTTTTGTTTCCATGGTGTGCTTCAATAAACTTAATACTTTGCACAAACATACCACCACTACCACAAGCCGGGTCGTAAATGGTTCCTTTGTAGGGTTCAATCATTTCGGCAATAAGGTTTACAATACTTTTTGGGGTGTAAAATTCACCTTTGCCTTTTCCTTCTGCCAAGGCAAACTTGCTTAAAAAGTATTCATAAACACGCCCAACTAAATCGTTTTGTGGGTCTTTGGTGGTATCAATATCGTTTATGGTATCTAATAAAGAGGCCAATTTGGTTACATCTAATCCTAAACGAGAGAAGTAATTATCGGGCAATGCGCCTCTTAATGCTTTGTTGTTTTTTTCAATAGTGTGTAAGGCGGTATCAATAATCAGCGCAAGGTCGTTTTGTTTGGCTCGTTTAATTAAATAGTTCCAACGGCTGTTTTCTTCTAAAAAGAATACATTGTCTTTGTTATAAAACTCAGCCATTTCCATGTACTTTTCTTTACCATCGGCAATTAACTTAGCACGGTGTTGCTCAAACTTGTCGCTTGCAAACTTTAAAAATATTAAACTTAATACTACGTGTTTATACTCGGCCGGTTCCACACTGCCTCTTAGTTTATTGGCAGCATCCCATAACATTACTTCAATAGGCTTTTCGGCCGTTTCTTTTTTGCTCTTCTTTTTAGTTATTGTTGTTTCTGTACTCATGTATTTTAAATAGCATTATAGTTTAGTGTTATATAATGTAACAACTCAACTACTTTTATTCATTATTTCAGTATTGTATACAAATGCATTGGGGTTAGGGTTAAGAAATACGGTTACTTTTGTTATGCTAAATAAGTAAACTGTAGTTGAAATTCAAAATATATTTTGTGTACTAAACATATCTTTTAAGCAATCCTATTGCTGATAATTGAATTGAATGAAAAATATATAAATTGTTTTTGATACGTAGTTGAGGGGGGGATTTCAAAATTTTACCCATAAAAAAAACCTTGCCAAATTTGACAAGGTTGTTATTTTGTGATTTCGCTGGGACTCGAACCCAGGACCCCTACATTAAAAGTGTAATGCTCTACCAACTGAGCTACGAAATCAAGCTATATCTCTTTCGACAAGCGGGTGCAAATATAAAAAGCGTTTTTAATTCCACAAACATCAGGCAAAATATTTTTCCGTTTTTTATGTTTCTCGCTTTTTATGAGCATGTTAAATTTTTTTATAAACCTAACAAGTGTTTAGTTTTCTTTCGCTGATAGAACTATAAAAGGTACTATCATCTCCTCTAAACTTACGCCACCATGTTGAAATGAGTTTGAATATAAATTTACATGGTAATTATAATTGTTAGGATAAGCCATAAAATTGTTTTCAGTAGCAAATACATACCTCGAACTTACATTTACCTTTGGTAAAAATGCATCTGCCGGATCTTTGATTGTAAATAATTCATTCTCCTGGTAACTTAAATTCTTACCTTGTTTGTAACGAAGGTTAGTACTTGTACTTCTATCACCAATAATCTTAACTGCATCATGCACCCGAATACTGCCATGATCGGTAGTAATAATTACCTTGGCTCCTTTAGCTGCTATCTTTTTTAAGGCTTCAAACAAAGGCGAATGTTCAAACCAACTGGCTGTTATACTTCTGTAAGCGGCTTCATCTTCAGCCAGTTCTTTCATTACATTCATTTCGGTTCGGGCATGACTAAGCATATCAACAAAATTGTAAACGATTACATTAAACTTGTTGTTAAATAAATTATTGATATCGTCAACCAAACGTTTTCCGCTATCTAAATTGGTAATCTTAGTATAACTGAATTTTTCTTTATAACCCAATCTGTTTAATTGTGTGCCTAATAGTTCTTCTTCATATAGGTTTTTACCTTCATTTTCCTCTTCATCAACCCATAAATCAGGATATAGTTTAGCAATTTCACCGGGCATCATTCCACTAAAAAATGCATTACGTGCATAATGGGTTGTTGTGGGTAAAATAGTTAAATAAGTATCTTCTAATACGGTTCTGAAATAATCATTAAGCTGCGACTGTATTACTCGCCATTGATCAAAACGAAAGTTATCTAGCATGATTAAAAATACAGGTACTTCCGATTTTAATTCAGGTAATACCTTTTTACGAACCACTGTTTGACTCATTACAGGTGTTTGTTCATTGGGCTTTTTTAAAAATTGGATATAATTATTTTTAATAAACTTGGTCCAAGCGCGATTAGCTTCACTTTTTTGCATCAACAAAATTTCATCCATTCCGGTATCATTGCTTGATGCCAGATTTAATTCCCAGTACACCAGTTTTTTATATAAATTAACCCAACTCTCGAAGTTTAAATCATCATTCAACTCCATACCAATTTGTCTGAATTCTTGCTGGTAACCTTGGGCTGTTTTTTCACTCACCAATCGTTTGTTGTCTAAAATCTTTTTTATGGATAACAATATCTGGTTAGAGTTTACCGGTTTAATTAAATAGTCGGCAATCTTACTTCCAATGGCATCCTCCATAATGTGTTCTTCTTCACTTTTGGTAATCATCACAATGGGCAAGTCAGGCTTAATGGCTTTGATGCGGGATAACGTCTCTAACCCGGTTATACCCGGCATATTTTCATCTAAAAAAATTATATCGTAAGGCTTATTGTTGCAAGCATCAATGGCATCAATACCACTGGTTACTTCATCTACTTCATAGCCTTTGTTTTTTAAAAACAGGATATGAGGCTTTAACAACTCGATTTCATCATCGGCCCAAAGAATGTGGGTATTATTCATAGTTAAGATTATTTTTGCTTAGTTTTAATTTACCATTCAACGAATAGGACAACAAATATTGTGCAATACACTTCAAACAAAAAAAAAATAATTAATGATCCGGTTTATGGATTTGTTCCAATCAGCTCAGAATTGATTTATGATTTGATTGAACACCCTGTTTTTCAACGGTTACGTCGAATTAAACAATTGGGATTATCTAATTTAGTTTACCCCGGAGCTTTACACACGCGTTTTCAACATGTGATTGGAGCCATGAGTTTAACCGCACAAGCTGTGGATGTTCTTCGCTCAAAAGGTCACGAAATTACAGATGACGAAAAAGATGCGGTTTGCGCGGCTGTGCTGTTGCACGATATTGGCCATGGTCCCTTCAGCCATACACTTGAAGAGGTAATTATTCAAAATGTTCATCACGAACAATTATCATTGGCTTTTATGATGCATTTGAATGAGGCTTTTAATGGCCGATTGGGGCGATGCATTCAAATTTTCACCAATCAATACCATAAAAAATATTTGCATCAACTGGTAAGCAGCCAGTTAGATATGGATAGGTTAGATTATTTACGTAGGGATAGTTTTTATACTGGTGTTCAAGAAGGTGTAATTGGGTACGACAGAATCATAAATATGTTAAATGTTAACGATGATGAGTTGGTTATTGATGAAAAAGGAATTTACAGCATTGAGAAGTTTTTAATTGCTCGCAGGTTGATGTATTGGCAAGTGTACTTGCATAAAACGGTAACTGCGGCTGAGGCTGTATTGGTGAAAATAATGAAACGTGCCACGTGGTTGGCAGCTCAGGGGGTTGATTTATTTGCAACGCCTGATTTTAAATATTTTTTATATAACCGTCCGGGGCCACAGCAATTGCTGCATCAACCGGAAGTATTGCTACGATACAGTAAACTTGACGACAGTGATGTGTTTGTATCGGTAAAAGTTTGGTGCGACCATGAAGATAAGGTGTTAAGTTATTTATGTAAGCAACTTAAAAACCGAACCTTACCACAGATTGAATTATCAAACGAGCCATTTGGTGAGCAATTATTGGATTCGCTGAAGCAACAAGTAGTGGAACGTATGGGATTTACGGCAGAGGAAGCCGACTATTTAGTTTTTACCGACAGTATTAGCAACAAGGCATATTCGCCTGATGGATTTAATATTAAAGTATTGTTTAAAAACGGAACAACGGCTGATATTACGGCGGCATCTGATCAATATAATATCAGCGCATTAGCTAAGCCGGTAACCAAATACTTTTTATGTTCCCCGAAAAATTTATAAATTGCCAACCGGTCTTGAAATCCGCACTACATGCAAATATCAGTAAAAGAGCTCAGTAAACTTTTAGGCGGCGAAGTAGCAGGTGATGCAGAAGCATTGCTTCATACCGTAGCCAAAATTGAAGAGGGTAAACCCGGAGCACTTTCTTTTTTAGCCAATCCTAAATATGAGCCATATTTGTATGAAACAAAAAGCACAGCTGTGTTGGTAAACCGCACATTTGAGCCAACGCAACCTGTATCAACCACTTTAATTAAAGTTGATGATGCTTATGCAGCCTTTACTTTTTTACTGGAACAATTTGCAGCTGCGGGTAAGGCTAAACCCGGAATTCATGACAGTGCAGTTATTGAAGATTCGGCGCAGGTTGATGTAACCGCCTCGATTGGTGCTCAGGTTTATATTTCAAATGGTGCCAGTGTTGGATCAAATTGTGAAATTATGCCCCAGGTATTCATTGGTGCAAATGTTAAAATTGGTAGCGGTGTTAAATTATATCCGGGCGTTAAAATCTATCATGATTGTGAAATAGGAGATAATTGTATTATACATTCAGGAACCGTTATAGGAAGTGATGGTTTTGGTTTTGCTCCGCTGCCTGATCGTTCTTATAAAAAAATTCCACAAACCGGAAATGTAATCATAGAATCGGATGTTGAAATTGGTAGTAATTGCAGCATTGACCGTGCTACGATGGGCAGCACTTATATAAGAAAAGGGGTGAAGTTGGATAACTTAATTCAAATTGCCCATAACGTTGAAATTGGTGAACATACGGTAATTGCTTCACAATCGGGAGTTGCAGGCAGCACAAAAATTGGAAAGTATTGCGTTATTGGCGGTCAGGTTGGATTTGCAGGGCATATTACCATTGCTGATGGAAGCCAGTTTGGTGCACAAAGCGGCATAGGAACGAATATTAAAGAACCAAATGGAAAATGGTTTGGAAGTCCGGTTACCGAAGTACGCACTGCTTTAAAAGCTAGTGCTGTTTACCGAAGATTACCGGAATTAGAGAAGCGCATAGATGCACTAGAAAAAAAAATAAACGAACATTCT
>JALONK010000031.1 GCA_025454975.1 Bacteroidia bacterium | reverse complement strand
TTTTTTGCATTGTTGGTTGTTGTTTCTCGATTTCGTTGTACGTTAAACTCGTAATAAACTACATCTTTTAATGGAACATTTTTTAATGTTGCTTTATTATTCTCTTTTATTGTGTAATTGATGAATAGATTACCAACTTCCTTTATTTTACAATACAAGGTATCAGCAGGTTTAATCACAATCATATCTTGTGCTTTAACGCCGTAGCAAAAGATACAAAGAATTATGATAATCCCCGTTTGTTTCATGTAAACCGAATCGAATATTTAAGATTGAGGTGATTAAATATGTTGCAATATATTAAATAATTACTTGTGATAAGTGTAAAACCTTAATCAAAATCAATGTTGGCTAATGAAGTTTAAACAAAACAACACAAAAAAAGCCACAAGATTACTTATGGCTTTTACACTTGATAATAAATTTATTTAACAACCACTTAAGGCTGCTGCACCACCAACAATTTCTGAAATTTCTTTGGTAATGGCGGCTTGTCGAGCGCGATTATATTCAACCTTCAACGCTTTTATTAGTTCACCTGCGTTATCTGTTGCTTTATCCATTGCTACCATTCGCGAACCGTGTTCTGATGCAAAAGAGTCAAGCAATGCACGATACACTTGTGTTTTTAAAATACGTGGAATCAACGATTCTAAAATTTCTTCTTTAGAAGGTTCAAAGATGTAATCATTTACTTTTTGAGTGCCATGTTTAATAAATTTATCAGGGTTGATTGGAAGAAAATCTTCATTGGTTAAAATAACCGTTGCTGCATTTTTAAATTGGTTATACACCAACTGAATCGCATCATACTTTTTCGATTTAAAAACCTCAAGTAAATATTCTCCTAATTTAAATCCTTCTTCAGCATTAAGGTGTAAAAAGGTATCACGAAATTCAAGGTTGGTAGGGGTTTTAGTTTTACTAAAGAATTCACCACCTTTTTTACCAACAGCTAGTATGCTAACTTCTTTACCGGCATAATTTTCTTTAATCAATCGGTTTGTAAGTTTAATAATACTACTGTTAAAACTTCCGCACAAACCTCTATCGCTGGTAACCACAACTAACAATATCTTTTTTACCTCACGTTTTTCAAAGAAAATTTTCAACGATTCCTGTTCGATATTATCAGAAAGGTTATTTAAAATTCCATTCAGTTTTTCGGCATAAGGGCGCATTTGTATGATTGCAGTTTGAGCCCTACGAAGTTTTGTAGCACTAACCAACTTCATCGCTTTAGTGATTTGTTGCGTTGATGATACTGATGTAATTCTTGTTCTTACTTCTTTTAAATTCGCCATTATAATGGATTATTAAAATATTACAGAGGCAATATTTCAGCCTCTGTGAATGTTTTTAAGCGCTATATTTTGTAGAAAGTTCTTTAGCAACCGATTCTAGGGTAGCAGTTACTTCATCACTTAAATTTCCTTTTTTCAATTCAGCCAACACCGAACTGTGTTTAGCTTCAATAAATTGGTGAAATTCAACTTCAAATTCACGAATTTTATTTACAGGAACATTATTTAACAAACCTTTTGTTCCAAGGTAGATGATAGCTACTTGTTTTTCAACTGAAACAGGGGCGTACTGACCTTGTTTTAAGATTTCAACGTTACGTGCACCTTTAGCAAGTACTGCTTTAGTAGCGGCATCAAGGTCGGATCCGAATTTTGAAAACGCTTCAAGTTCACGGTATTGCGCCTGGTCAAGTTTAAGCGTACCTGCAACCTTTTTCATAGATTTAATTTGCGCGTTACCACCAACACGTGATACCGAAATACCTACGTTAATAGCCGGACGAATACCTGAATTAAATAAATTCGCCTCTAAGAATATTTGTCCGTCTGTAATCGAAATTACATTGGTTGGAATATAAGCAGAAACGTCGCCCGCCTGTGTTTCAATGATTGGTAATGCTGTTAACGAACCTCCGCCTTTAACGAGTGATTTTATTGAAGGAGGGATATCATTCATTTGTTGAGCGATGTAGTCGGTTGCGTTTATTTTAGCAGCTCTTTCAAGTAAACGACTGTGTAGATAGAACACATCACCCGGATACGCTTCACGTCCCGGAGGGCGTTTTAATAATAAAGAAACTTCGCGGTACGCAACGGCTTGTTTTGATAAATCGTCGAATACAATTAATGCCGGACGACCGGTATCACGGAAGAATTCGCCGATTGCTGCACCGGCCATTGGAGCATAGAACTGCATTGGAGCAGGATCAGAAGAAGTTGCACTTACCACAACTGAATATGGCAATGCCCCGTTATCTTCTAATGTTTTTACAACCTGTGCAACTGTAGAGGCTTTTTGACCAATAGCTACATAGATACAATATACCGGCTTTCCGGCGTCATAAAATTCTTTTTGATTTAAAATGGTATCAATAGCAACGGCGGTTTTACCGGTTTGTCTATCACCGATAATTAATTCGCGTTGTCCTCTACCGATTGGAATCATGGCATCAATTGCCTTTAAACCTGTTTGAAGTGGTTCTTTAACCGGTTCGCGATAAATTACACCAGGTGCTTTACGTTCGATTGGCATTTCATACAAATCACCTTTAATCGGACCTTTACCGTCAATTGGTTTTCCCATAGTATTTACTACACGGCCCAATAAACCTTCACCTACGTTGATAGAAGCGATTCTTCCGGTACGTTTTACCGTGTCACCTTCTACAATTTGGTCGGATGGACCTAATAATACTGCTCCTACGTTATCTTCTTCAAGGTTTAATACGATGGCTTGGGTTCCGTTTTTAAATTCAATCAACTCTCCCGATTGAACTTTAGTTAAACCGTAGATACGGGCAATACCGTCACCCACTTGCAAAACGGTACCTACTTCTTCTAACTCGGCAGCCGATTTAAAGTTGCTAAGTTGTTCTCTGATAATTGCAGATACCTCATCAGGTCTGATCTCTACCATAATTGTTTATTTAGAAATGTAACTGTTTATTAATTCGTGTTTTAATTTATCTAGTTTGCCTGCAATGGTTGCATCAAACAATTTATCTTCCACCATCACCATGATTCCTCCTATCAGTTTTGCATCAACAGTGGACGATAGCTGGACTTTTTTTCCTGTTTGCGCTTCAAGGAATTGTTTCACCTCATTTAACAACTGCTCTCCAACCGGTACAGCAGTTTTAATGCTAGCTTTAATAATATTATTTAACTTGTTGTATTGCTCGATATAATTTTTAGCAATAGCTTCTAAATATTTTTCACGACCTTTTCTGATGATGATTTTAAAGAAATCCATCGTTAATACTTGACAGTATTTTGAAAAAATACCAGTAATAACAGCGTTTTTTTTATCACCACCTATAACAGGTGATTTTAGCATTGAGGCGAAATCGCTATTGTTATGCGCCACAGCAAGAAAAGTATTCATATCGGCAAGAACTGCGTCAACGATATTTTTTTCGATGGCTAAATCAATTAGTGATTTAGCATACCTACTTGCTACTCTGTGTTCCGACATATTAATTTAAACTGATAGATTTTAAATTATCATTAATATAGGCTTCTTGTTGACCTCTGTCGGCAAGTTGTTTTTCCAATATTTTTTCGGCCATGTCAACTGATAATATTGCAACTTGTTGTTTTAGTGTATTCAACGCATTCACCTTTTCTTGCTCAATAGCTTGTTTTGCTGATAAAATCAGTTTTTCTCCTTCTGTTTTAGCATCTTGTTTTGCTTTAGCAAGAATTTGCTCTTTAATTTCGTTGGCTTCTTTTAATAAACGGTCCCTTTCAGCACGTGCTTCGTTTAATAAACGCTCATTATCACTTTTAAGAGCCATCATTTGCTCACGAGCCGCTTCTGCTTGTTTAATCGCAGAATCAATACTTTCTTCACGTTCCTTAAGTGCAGCCGTAATTGGTTTCCAAGCAAACTTGGTTAACAAAAACATTAAAATCAAGAATGAAATACTTGACCAAAATACCAAACCTATACTAGGTGTAACTAAATCCATTTTATTTAGATGTTGACTTTTTTAAATTGAAAAATGTAATCGGAAAAAAAAGCCCGATCTGAAAAATACTACAATCGGGCTTTGCTGTGATTAACCGTTTCCTAACAACGCAACTACCACGGCGAATAATGATACAGCTTCTACGAAGGCTGCAGCAATAAGCATAGCAGTTTGAATTTTGTTAGCGGCTTCAGGTTGGCGGGCCATACCTTCCATGGCTGATCCACCGATTCTTCCGATACCTAAGCCTGCTCCGATTGCAGCTAATCCAGCTCCGATTGCAGCGATACTTCCTGTCATTGTTGTTTTAATTTATTTTGTTTAACAAAAAAAAGTTTCAATTTATTGGTTTAGTGGTGTTCATTTTCATGATGTGGTTTTTCTAAAGCCATACCTATATACAATGCAGATAGAATGGTAAAGATAAACGCTTGAATGAAGGCTACCAGCAATTCGATTACACTAATAAAAATTACGAATGGAACCGAAACACTTGCTACCATCATTGATTTAAATATGAAAATTAAACAAACTAAACTCAATACTAAAATGTGCCCGGCAGTAATGTTCGCAAATAAACGAATCATTAATGCAAAAGGCTTGGTAAATAATCCGATGATTTCAACCGGAATCATTAATGGATACAACCAACCGGGAACATGTGGTGTGAACACATGACTCCAATAAGTTTTTGTACCATTAATATTGGTAAGGATAAAAGTAAAAACTGCCAACACAAGTGTTACTGCTATATTCCCTGTTACATTTGCTCCGCCCGGAAAAAACGGCACCAATCCCAACACATTATTCATCCAAATAAAGAAGAATACAGTTAATAAGTAAGGCATGAACCTGTGATATTGGTCGCCTAAATTCGGCCTTGCAATGTCGTCTCTAACAAACAAAATGATTGGCTCTAACCAAGCACCTAAACCTTTTGGAGCAGCAATTCCACGCTTTTTATAACCATTGGCTACACTAATAAAAATGATTAGTAAAAAGGTAAAAGCAACTAACAAGGAAGCAACATTCTTGGTTATTGAAAAATCAATCACGTGTGATGATGCCGCTTCATCAATATTTCCTGCCGCATCAACTATTTTAATATGTTCGTGAACATTTTTATAGTTATAATATTTTCCTGCATGTACTGCATGTCCGTGGTCAAATTTACCTGATGAAAATATTTCTAAACCTTTATCTGTATATAAAATCACAGGCAAATGAAAAGATGTATGTCCCCATAAATGCCAGTCGTGAGCATCTGCAATGTGCTCCATGATAACTTCACTGGTATTAAACTTCTCTTCGTGTTTTGATTCTTCGTGTGATGCTGTAGCAACTGAATCCGAGGTAACATTAGTAGTTGCAACTTCCGGCTCATTAGCCATTACTTGTGTAATGGTAATAAGCGACAGGATAAAAAATATGGCTGCTTTCACTGTGTTTTTCGCTGAAAATCTATTAGTTATCGGAGTCATTACTGCTTGTTTTTTCCTTTGAATTGGGGCGCAATTTAGCGGTTAGGTAGATAATTTCAAATATTGTGTAAAAAATGTAGGCAGCAAAAAACGTAAAGATGAAACTTAAATTGAATGGATGCTTGGCTAGTTTATAGTACACAATATAAACCATACTTAACACTAATCTAATACCAATTGATAAGTATGCCGAGCTAATAAAAGTAAACCCATCCTTACTGCCAACTCCAATGTTAGCAATAGGGTAGGATAGTCCGGTGATTAATCCTAAAAATAGAATAGCCTTGATACATTCATTGGTATAAAATACATGTGGAAAACCTAAAACAATACCTATTTGGATTAAGGTTAAGGCTACAAGATATAAGTAGAATCTGATAAAAATCATCAAAGGTTGCTGGATATTATTCGGGGTTGTTATTGATTACTTTTAACAAAATAACCACCATTGCTATCATAGCCAATAAAACACCTGAAAGGGTTAAAAACGGGAAATTAAATTCCCAGTAATTGTCGAGGTGATTTCCACCAAGTGCAAGCCCGGCAAATAGTATTACCATTTGAAAGGCAATGGCACTAAATTTTGCATAACTATTGAGCAACGGCTTCTTTTGCTGCCGGTTTTGGTGCTGGTTTGGCTGCATTCGATGAATTGTTGATAGACGCTTCTTTTGGTTTGTTCATTTTACAATTACCATTAAAACTTGCACCTGACTCAATGATTAGTTTATTCGAAATAATATCACCATTAATTTTAGCTGATGCTTTTATGGTTAATAATTCCGATGCATAAATATTTCCATTCACTTCGCCCGAAATTTCAATGTTTGCTGCTTTTATATCACCATCAATAATTGCAGTTGGCCCTAGTACTAACCTTGCTTTTGAAGTAAGATAGCCTTTTATGGTTCCATCAACACGCATATCTCCATCCGAATTTACATCTCCGGTAATTTGAGTTCCACTGTTAATAATGTTTAACGTATTAGGATTGAATGCCACTGCGGCTGATTTTGTGTTATTAAATAGTGCCATATAATTTCTTAAATGTTGAGTTAAAACTATTTACCTTTCAGTAAAATACTAATAAACAAAGTTAGTTTTTTCTGTTTGGAATGCAACAATAAAAAATGATTCAGCACCTCAACCGATTAAATCTAAAGTAATCAAGGCAATAATTTATTTGCCATTCGGACCGGCAGCAGGCTCGTCCTGTATGGTTCCATTAACAATATTCAGCAGGTTTTTATAATATGCATCTTTGTCTTTTAACGCCTGTTCAAGTGAATCTGTTTTGTATAAAGTTCTGGCCAAATCTTGCTTCAAATCAGGGTCGCTATAACCCGGTATATACTCTCGAAGTGGGGTGAAAATGATTAATAGGGTAATAATAAAAGTGAAAAATACCAAAAATGAACTAAAGCCAACAAATACATTCATCGGAGTTAAACTAAATGAAAATTTTTCTTCAAAAGTAGTATCGTTGATAAGTACTATCCTGTACCTGTTTTTAAGCTTTTGAATTAGTTTCTTTTTTTTCTTTTCCATAATTCTAATTTACCCTCACTAAACTTATAATTATATTTTGTAGAGTGAGGTATTAAAATAATTTTGCGTTTTCAAAGTTAAGTATTCTGGTTTAAGCATTTTAAAAAGTTTGCAATACACAAGTATCAAGTCGAAATTATTATGGCAGTTTTTATTCCTATTACTGGTTATTACTGCCTGTAATCCTACCCGCGACAGGTGGATAAATCGTAAATGGCATACCTTAACCGGACATTATAATGTATATTTTAACGGCGAAACTAAATTTAATGAAGCTATTACTGCCTACGAAAAAGGAATCCCCAACGATTTTAATAGAACATTACCGGTATTAATCACGCCTGATGAAGCGGCCTCTAAAGGTTTAACCGCAGCGATGGATGAGGTGATTAAGAAAATGTCTACCTCTATTTCTATGCACAACATTGGGTCGTATACCGATGATAGTTACTTGCTCATGGGTAAAGCTCAATTTTATAAAGGTGATTATTATGCGGCTCTGGAAACCTTTCAGTATATTAATTCGAAATACAAAACAAGCAACCTTAGGTTTGTAGCAACTGCATGGATTGCCCGGTGTTATGCAGCTTTGAATAAACAAGGCGAGGCCGAAGCCGTTATGGGATTATTAATTAATGAACTTGATCCGGTAAAGTTGGTTGGTAAAAGAAATTCAACTAAAAAGGCACAGGAAAAAACCAATAAAGTAAAAGCAGAACAACGCTCATTCATATATGCGGTGGCCGCTGATTTATATTTACGACAAGAAAAAAATAAACTGGCATTTGACCGTTTGGCCGTTGCATTGGAATATGCACCAACCAAACCTATGCGCATCCGATATAATTATATTTTAGGTCAATTGTCGTTATTAAATGATACCATTCCTGCCGCTAAACACCATTTTTTAAAGGTAACTAAACTACTTGCGCCATATGATTTTGAATTTAATGCTAACCTTAACCTGATAAAAACTTACGATCTTACCAATAAAAAGGAAGTGAAGCAGGTTAAGCGTAATTTAAAACGCATGTTGAGGGATGATAAGAATGAAGGTTTTTATGATCAGATTTTGTTTGAATTGGCCCGAGTTGAATATTTAGACAAGGATATTCCTAATGCAATAAAGCACTATCAACTGTCAATAGCAAAAAGTTCAAAAAATGTTACCCAAAAAGCCCTGAGTTATTTAGCACTTGGCAATATATATCTTGAACGACCGGATTATAAGTTGGGTCAAGCTTACTACGATAGTGCTGCTGCCACTATTCCAAAAGAATACAAGGATTATCAAAAAATTCAAGACAGAAAAACAGTATTAAATGAGTTGATAAGTAATATTCTTGTTATAGAAACAGAAGATAGTTTGCAACGTTTAGGTAAATTATCAAAAACTGAATTAGAAAAGCGCGTTGATAGTTGGATTGCTGCTGCTAAGTTAAAAGCAGAGCAACAAGCTAAGGCCGAGAAAAATAAAAAAGAACAAGAACGTCAAGCCGAACTAAATAAACCTATTGGTGGTCCGGGATTACCTGCTTTGCCGGGAAGTGCCGAGCAAGGCCAATGGTATTTTTACAATGCTTCTGTAATGCAAGCAGGACAAGCCGAATTTTTTAGTCAACGTAAATGGGGGCGACGTGAAAGCGAAGATTTTTGGAGGATTGCAGCCCGAGAAAAAATAAAACCTTCAGTTGGTGATAATCCTGCACCGGGTGCGCCTAAGGATAGCACAAATAAGTTACCCGACCAAGCCCAAAAAGTTGATGACTCATCGCAAGAAAAAATAAATAAACCAACCTTAAGTGACGACAGAAGTGCATGGGTGAAAAATATTCCTTATACCAAAGATGAAATAACAAAATCAAACGAGCGCATTATTGATGCTTATTATAATATTGGAATACTGTATGATGTAAAAATAAAAGATTACAAAGAAGCCATTAATAATTATAATACCTTAAATAAACGCTACCCCGATCATGAGTATGAAGCTGAAGTTTTATATAACATGTATAAAATTTATATCAACCTAAAGGATCAAAAAAATGCCGATGCAACCAAACAACTGCTCATAAATAAATATCCCGAAAGTAAGTATGCAGCTATTCTACAAAACAAGGTAATAACCTCTAATGAAGCTAATGCGAACAAAGAATTGATAAAGGTTTATGAGTCGCTTTATAATGAGTATCTTACCGGCAACTACAGCGCGGTTAAAACAGGTAAACGTGAAGTAGATAAAAACTTTCCCGGTAACGCTATGCAAGCTAAATTTGATTTGTTGTATGCATTAGCCGTGGGTCGCACTGATAGTTTATCATTATTTAAGAAAGAATTGGAAGACATAGTAAAAGCTTATCCTCAAACTGATGTTGCGCTAAATGCCCAACAAATGTTAACAGCAATTAAACGCAGAAGTGAAACCAATAATGGTACAGCGAATATTGCGGAGCCTGAGTTCGCATTATTGCCTGAAGGTGTAAATTATTACGTGTTTGCAACTAAATCTGAAAAATTTGATGTAAATGATTTGTTACAAAAGTTAATTGGTTATAACGATGAATATCATCAATTCGAAAGCCTTAGGGTAAACACATTAATTAGTGCAGATGGTTATCAATTGGTGTACGTGCGCGATTTTCCCAAATTAGATGCAGCCATTAATTATTACTCAGGAATTAACTTGGTTAATTTTTATAACACAGCAATATCAGCTAATGTTAACTTTTTACATTTTGTAGTATCGGCTGAGCAGTTTAAAAAATTGCTGAAGGATAAAAAGATTGATGGATATGAAGCATTTTTCAAGAAACAACTACCTACATTAATCAAAAAAAATAAATAAAATATGCTGAAGTATTTAATAGGCAGTAAGTTTAATTCTTATTTAAAATGGCTTTGGATAGCCATGTTTAGTGGCATTGCATTGTTTATTTTGTTTGTATTTATGGTTAGTTGGGAGTGGTTTGATAAACTACCTGCATTAGAAGAGCTTGAAAATCCTAAAACTTTATTGGCTTCCGAAATTTATGCAGAGGATGGTGTGGTTATAGGGAAATATTATTTACAAAATAGAAGTCCGGTGTCCTATCAAGAGATTTCTCCTAACATGATTAATGCGTTGGTAGCCACAGAAGATTTTAGATTTTATGATCATTCAGGAATAGATTTTCAAAGATTTACTACAGCCTTATTATTTTTAGGTACAAGGGGAGGAGCCAGTACTATTACTCAACAGTTAGCAAAAAACTTATTTCCGCGTAAACGCTTTAATAATGTGTTTCAAAAAGCAACCACGAAAATAAAAGAATGGATTACAGCCATTCGAATTGAAGAACGTTACACCAAAGAGGAAATTATTACCATGTATTTGAATACCGTTGAATTTGGTGGCAATTCATTTGGTATCAACAGCGCTGCTAAAACATTTTTCGGGAAATCGCCCGGCGAACTTAACCTACAGGAAGCGGCCATGTTGGTAGGAATGTTGAAGGCACCAACCAAATACAGTCCGGTACGCAACCCTGCCAATGCTTTAGGCAGACGTAATACAGTTTTGGGACAGATGTTGAAATATGATGTAATTAACCAAGCAGCTTTTGATACTTTAAAGTTAACCCCAATAGAATTAAAATATAAAGAAGAAGACCATAATGATGGATTAGCTCCTTATTTCAGAGAATATCTACGTCAGGAATTGTTAACCTGGTGCGAAGAGAATGGATATAATTTATATAAAGATGGCTTAAAAATTTATACTACAATTAACAGTAAACTTCAAACCTTGGCTGAAGAAGCCGTGCATTCGCATGTTAAAGAAATGCAGAAGAAGTTTTATGAGCATTGGCAAGGGCGTGAACCTTGGGGACAGTTTAAAGAGTTGATTACGCAAGCCATGAAAAGGAGCGACAGGTATAGGATTTTAAAAAATGCCGGCTTAAGTGAAGCTGAAATTGAAAAAAGTTTTAATACGCCTGTGAAGATGAAAGTGTTTAGTTATACAAGAGGTGAAATTGATACGGTAATGACTCCGCTTGATTCAATTAAATATTATAAATATTTTATGCAATGTGGGTTGATGAGTATGGATCCAACTACCGGTTTTATTAAAGCTTGGGTTGGAGGCGTAAACCATAAATATTTTAAATATGACCACGTAAATATAAATGCTAAACGGCAGGTAGGCTCAACATTTAAGCCATTGGTTTATACTTTGGCAATTGATAATGGATGGAGCCCTTGTTATAAAGCTCCAAACCAACGAGTGGTGTTTGAAGATTATGAAAATTATTCGCCCGACAACGCTGATGATAAATATAATGAACCTGAAATGACTTTATACAGAGGGTTACAATTTTCGGTGAATAATATTGTGATGCATGTGATGAAGCAACTTGGCCCGACTGCACCAAACAGTGTTATTGAGTTGGCAAGAAAAATGGGAATTAAAAGTGAATTGCCCCCTTATCCATCTATTGCATTGGGAGTGGCAGATATAAGTGTTTATGAAATGGTGGGAGCCTTTAGTACTTATGCTAATAAGGGTGTGTGGACCGAACCGATATTTATTACACGTATTGAAGATAAAAATGGAAATTTAATTCGGGAAATTGTACCTAAGCGTGTTGAAGCAATGAGCGAACAAACAGCATATATAATGGAAAAAATGTTGGAGCGTGTTACTGCTCATGGTACTGCGGCAAAGGTTAAATATTTATATCAGGTTCCCGGAGCAGTTGGTGGCAAAACAGGCACCACACAAAACTATAGCGATGGATGGTTTATAGGCATCACTCCGTATTTGGCTACAGGTGTTTGGACAGGTTTTGAAGATCGTGCCATACATTTTAGAAGCATGAGTTTGGGTAGTGGAAGTGCCATGGCAATGCCTATTTTCGGGAAGTTTATGAATAAAGCTTTAAGTGATACGGCAACCGTAAAAGTGTTGCAATATTGGCAGCCACCAAATACTCCACTTAACGTAGAAATCAACTGCGATCAATATGAAAGCAGCGATCCTAAAAAGCTACAACTGATAGAAGAATAATGATACAGCCCGGCGTTTATAAACATTATAAAGGCAAACTCTATGAAGTGATTGGTGTTGCTCATCATAGCGAAACCCTTGAAAAATTAGTAGTGTATAAAGCATTATATGAATCAAACGATCATAGCTATGGTGCACTTTGGGTGCGCCCATTGGATATGTTTACCGGAACAGTTATTGTAAACGGCGCTACTGTAAATCGTTTCGAGTTATTAAAATAGGTAGAGTTTACAGGATTTGTGCAATGGCTTGCACATCTTGCTTATTCATGCAGTTAAAATGTTTCTTCGGACATTCGTTGTAACCAATTTTTGAACAAGGCCTACAAGTTAAATCAGCAACCTCATGCATGCGTTGTGGTATGTTGTATTTCCCATAGTATGGATACATCCCAAACGAAGGAATGGTATTTCCCCAAATAGATACAATTGGTTTTTTTAAGGCTGCACCTATGTGCATCAATCCTGTATCATGTGTAATTAAATAATTTGAACGCTCAATCATTGACGCTGATTCATTTAATGTTAATTGCCCACATAAATTAATTACCTTGTCGGGTAATTGTGAAACTATGGTTTTGCCTACTTCTTCATCACTACCACCACCAAGCAATACTACAGGCAATTGTAATTGTTTTATCACTGCTATTAATTGTGCAACGGGCATTCTTTTGGTTGAATGTTGCGCACCAATAGCCATTGCAATAAATGGGTGGTTTACACCGTATTTTTCAAATGAAAACTGCTGCCTTGTTTCTTCGGGAATAAAAAAATCTAATCCTTCCTGATCATTCACTATTCCAAAGGTGTTTAATGTATCTAAGTATCTATCTACAATATGTACATCGGGTAAGGTATGAATGCCTGATAATACCAATGTTGATTTTTCTAAATTTAACTTGTTAAAACTAAATACAGGACACTGCAAAATGCCTGCTATGATAGCGGTTCGAAGGTTGTGATGTAAATCAATAATATAATCAAAACCTAACTGTTTTAGTTGTAACGACTTGTTTAATAACTTATCGTCGAGTATGTGCACCTTATCAATATAAGGATTAGAAGACAGGATTGATTCAAAGGCCGGCTTTGTAAAATAATGAATTTCTGCAAGAGGGTATTGTTTTTTCAGGCATCTCACCACCGGAGTAGTTAATACAATATCACCAATTGAACTGAACCGAAGAATTAAGAATTTAACCGGCATTATTTGGGTTTGCGTTGATTGAAATAAGTACTGATTTCTTGGAGGTTCAAAGCATTAAAACACATGTCTTTGCTTAACCCACCTTTACGTGCAATATACACACCATATTTCATATCCAAGTATCCTTCGGTGCGATGGGCATCCGGATTAATACTTAATTTTACACCTTTACTTAATGCATAATCAATATAACGCCAATCTAAATCAAGGCGAAAAGGATGAGCATTGATTTCGATTACAACGCCATTAGCAGCGCAGGCATCAATCATTTTTTTGTGGTCAACCGGGTATCCTTCTCGCATCAATAATAATCGTCCGGTTGGGTGACCCAATATGGTTGTGTAAGGGTTTTCAATAGCTTTTATTAAGCGATGCATAGCTTTCTCTTCTGTCATTTTTAAATTGCTATGAATGCTTGCCACAATAAAATCAAACGATGCTAAAACCTCCGGTGCATAATCCAAGGCACCATCATTTAAAATGTCACTTTCAATTCCTTTAAAAATTTTAAACGGTGCTAGCTGTTCATTCAACTTGTCAATTTCTGCATGTTGTTGAAGTATAGTTTCTTCTTTTAATCCTTTAGCATAAAAAGCTGATTTGCTATGGTCGCATATCCCCAAATATTGGAAGCCTGATGATTTACAAGCAACCGCCATTTCGGTTAGTGTATTTATTCCGTCGGAATAGGTGGTGTGGTTGTGCAGTATGCCTTTGAGGTCGCCAAGCTCTAGCAATGTCGGTATTTTATTTGCTGATGCAAGTTCAATCTCTCGCATACCTTCGCGCATCTCAACCGGAATAAATGGTAATCCGGCCTTGCTATAGATTTCTTCTGCTGATTGCGGTTCTTGAGTAAACAAATCAGGAATCAATTGTGTTAATTGTTGCAAATGTAATTCACTCGACTCAGCCAAAAATTGTTCATAGCTAAATCGTGAAGGTAATACTACTTTAAAGTGAACAGGAATATGTTGGTTAAATACCGTTGTAATGGTATCAAGTTTTATATTCATTTCACTTTTAAACAATGCAGCCAATAACGAGGCTAATTCATCAATTGCTAGTTCAGTTGCAACTATATATTCAAGTTGTTCCAAAATTTCTACCTTTCTTGCTAACGCACCAACAGGTGCAACTGCATGCGCAGCAGAAGTAGTTGACAAATCTTGTAATATTTGAGTAGATAAAAGTTCTAATTGCGCATAATGAAATTTATTAGCATTAGAAAACATAAACTCGATACTTTTTTTAATGCTTTCTTGTGTTTTTATTCCAAATCCTTTGGCTTCGGCTAACCTATTTTCATTGCATGCATATAACAGCTCGCCCGGCGATTCAATGCCTAATTCTTTCCAAATAAACGCTATTTTTTTAGGTCCAATTCCCTTAATGCTAAATAATTGCTGAACACCATCAGGCGTTAGTGCCAATAGTTCATCCAGTTCATCAAAACTACCGGTTTCAAGTAGTTGAACCACCTTACCACCTATGCTTGTTCCTATGCCTTCAATTTTTTCAAGTTCGGATAAACTTTTATCGGCTAGGGGCGAAGGAAGTTTATCAATTTTATAAGCAGCATTAGCATACGACTTTATTTTAAACGTATTTGCTTGATGCAGTTCACTTAAATCAGCATACCATTTTAATTTATCAGCAATGTCTTCGTTCGTCATGCCTCAAAAGTAATATTTATCACCTTGATATGGTATACACGTTAATAAAGTTAATGGCTTATTTATGGATTAACTCCTATTAAATTAAAACTCGATTACGGTGTTCGGTAACCATAATTTAATTCGTATAAGTTCTTCGTTAGATATAGGATTACCGGTAAGTTTAAGCGCTTTTAAATTGGTAAGTTTTGCAATAGCAGGTGGCAATTGTGTAAGTTGGTTATACGATAAATCAAGAACCTCAAGTCGTGTTAATGACCCAATACTTTTAGGCAAATAAGTAAGTTTATTGTTTGACACCTGCAATACCCTAAGTTTTCTGAATGCTTGCATAAACGTTGGCAAGCTCAACAATTTATTATGTTCAAGAAATAAATATTCCAATTTGCGACAGGTAGGACGGTCGCTTAAATACTTGATGTTATTATAACTTAAGTTTAAAGTAGTTAATATGGGTAAAGTAAATAAAGACTCGGGTAAGGTATCCAACCTGTTTTCTGATAATTCGAGCTTGTTTAAGCGCTTCAACTTACCAATTTCTTCCGAGACCTCTCGCAGGTGGTTGTTGCAAATATTTAATATATTGAGGTTGTATAATGCGCTAATTTTATCAGGAACAACAGCAAGTAAATTATGGCTTAAGTTTAACACGCGCATAGATTCAACCTTAAATAGTTGTCGTGGTAGTTTGGTTAATAATCTATTGCTTAAATCAAGTTGATGGCCCGAAACTCCTGCTTCTTCAATACCTTCAATAGAATTATATACTGTTGCATCCAAGCCTTTCAAACCCATTTCAAAAATCACAACCGACGATAGATCAAAGCAAGGTAAAACACTTATGGTTAGTTGAGCCTTGCCCGAAGTTATGCTATTGTTATTTATGGTTGCATTTTTAATATCTGTAATATCACCATCGGCGGTATGAATAGAGCCTCCGGTTTTAAGTGCTAATTGAATAAACTGAGGGTTTACACCATAATCTTTATTATATCCACAGGCGATAATATGTACGGGTTTTTTAATGGAGTCAACTAAACTCATATCACGAATACAAGCATGGTTATCTGCAATTAACACCAAACTTTCATGTTCCGGAAAATGTTGCATGGCTGCTAATAAAGCTTCAATATCATTTTCAGGTCCATCACCACCACCGCCTTTCATCGCTACCAATTGATAAAGCTGAGCAATTCTGATTAAATTATCAGCCTTTGCATGATAAATACCTCCGGTTTTACCGATAAGCTTATCCTTTAATTGTTTGTTGTCGCCGTCATTAAATAAGGTATAATAATTTATGGGCGATTCGTTTTGATGGTTAATATGCCAAATTAATGCTTGTGCACCGTAAGGATACATGCTGCCTGTCCAATCAGCCACCACCAACACGTTTTTCCAAGTTTTATTTCTATTAAATATTTCATTAATTGATTTTTCGTTCTGGTTAAATCCAAACTTTTTCAAGATGTTCAATACTTGTTTTTTATCTGCCTCAACACTTTTATTATCTTTATTTGAGCGATTAAAATCTTCATCAGATACTAGGTTCGACTCTAAATAGGCAATCATAGAATCAATGCGAACTCGCTGTGGTTTTTTGCTCATTCGTTCGTGAAAGTCCGCTGGGAACAAGGCACTTTTCGAACCTTCATTAATAATTACTTCATCGGGTTTATTAATGTCAAATGGTTTGTTATATACATTATTAGGCAAAGTTTTTGGGGATGTTGTTAATGGCTCATATTTAATCACCACCCCATGAAACAACGTATTTACCTGTGCATCATTTATACAATTGGTTTGCAGTATCATTTCCCATGATAAATTTTTAACATTTAACTCAGGTGCAAAGGCAAATAAGTTTTTTAAACGATCGCACAACAATTGGTGAAATTTTGGATATACACCATTTACAATAGGATATTTTGAAAATACTACAGATACCCCGGTTACTTTCACTTCATTTTTCACTTCCAACCAATCCTCAATGTTTATATAGGTTGAACTTCTCAAACCATTTTCAATACAAATAGATTGTTTTACGGTGTCACATTTAAACTCAGGAATTTCAATAACCTTAAATAACGAACGAAACTCATCTCCAAATTTATTTGGGGTATTTAAAGATGCTGTTGAAAATTGTTTTTGCGCGTACAACCCTTGCTGTAGCAATATACTACAAAGTAGTACCAACCATTTTTTAAGGTTGATTTTATTTGCTCCGGTTAGGCTGATGGGCAACATATGACACATAACGCACAAAAGTGAAATTCATTATCCTGTTAATTTTTTTTTGAACCGGATTGTCGCGGTTATGTATTGGAAAATTAAAAGTTAGATAAGTTACCAAGTAACCTCGCCTTGTTCAACTGCTTGGTCAAATTCAACCCATATCAATTCATTCTTTTTATCTGTATATAAAAGCATTACTCGTTTTAATTTCCCGTCGGCTTCTAATTCCTGTAAAGCTGCAACCTTGTATCGTTTATTGGTATATCTGCACGGTAAGCGTTGGGCATCAAAATCACCGGGCGTAAAAAAACTTTCCATCAACCCTTCACCTGTTAACGTATCAACCTTAATTTGTACCTCGGGGAAGCGCGTTTTAGAATATAAATCAATATACTTCATATTCTTTTGTCCTTTTTTACAGGGCAATATTTTTACCCATCCACCAACTTCTATTTGTTTAATTTCACCACTTTGCTGAGCAAAAGAAAGGCTGCACATAAAGGTGAATAATAGAGTACTTGTTATTGTTTTAAATTTCCATCGAGCCATTCTTCTGTTTTTATTAAAGTTCCTGATGTTGAATAATATTTCCATGTTCCGGTTTTGCGGTCGCGTTTATAATAACCACTGCAAGCCAGTTTCCCGTTTTCGTGATATCGAGTATATGGACCATTTTTGATAAACACTAAGGTATCAATGGTGTTACCATCTTTATCATAAAAAAAACGATACTCTTGAATGTGGTGAAAAATCTCCTTTACCTTTTTATGGCTTATGCTGTCGTAATAGTAATAAGTTTTACCATTATTTTCATCAATTACTTGTGATTGAACAGTAAAGTATCCGCCTAAAATTAAGGCGAAACATAAAATAAATCGCATAATGCAAGTTCGTAAATTATTCTAAATCGTATTGTTTAATTTTTCTGTATAAAGTTCGTTCACTTATACCGAGTTCGGCAGCCGCCTTTTTCCTTCTGCCATTATATTTTTGTAAGGCTTTTTTTATCAATTCAATTTCTTTATCTTCAATAGAAAGCGACTCGGGCAATGGAGTGGCATCATCAATTTCAATAATATGATTGATGGGTTGAACGCCTCCATTAATTGGCATTACCTGCTGAACAGGTTGGTAATAATTAGGAGCAGCAGCTACAACCGTATTCAATTGTTCAGATTGATGCATGGTTCTGTTCATGCTTTGCACAACAGTATTCATGGCTTCTGTTGAGGCTCCGTTTTGTAACATTCCAAATACTATGCCTTTTAGGTCGTTCATATCTTTTCTAAGGTCAATAAGTACTTTGTAAAAAATATCACGTTCGCTCATACCGTTTTCTACCTGAGTGCCCAGCAACATCGGTAAACTGGTGCGTTCAGGCGGCAATATTCGTTGAAGTTCATGACCGTTCACCACTTTATCTTCATCAAGCACACTTAGTTGTTCGGCAATATTTTTTAACTGACGAATATTACCCGGCCAACTGTAGTTTTGTACCATTTGTAAAGCATCGGGTTCTAGGGTTACAATTTTGGAGCGGTATTTTTCAGAAAAATCTGCGGCGAATTTTCTAAACAACAAATGAATATCTTCCTTGCGTTCGCGTAATGGTGGAACCTTAATCGGAACAGTACTTAAGCGGTAATATAAATCTTCTCTGAATTTTTCTCTCGAAGCCAATTCTAATAAATCTTTGTTAGTGGCAGCCACTACACGCACATCTGTTTTTTGAACTTTTGATGAACCTACTTTAATAAATTCCCCACTTTCTAAAACGCGCAACAAACGGGCTTGTGTTTCCAATGGAAGTTCACCAACTTCATCCAAAAAAATGGTTCCGCCATTTACGGTTTCAAAATAACCTTTGCGTGTGTCGTGTGCACCGGTAAACGAACCTTTCTCATGTCCGAATAATTCCGAATCAATTGTGCCTTCAGGAATTGCACCACAGTTTACAGCAATAAAATTACCATGTTTCCGGTTGCTTAATGCATGTATGATTTTACTGAAAGCCTCTTTACCTACGCCACTTTCACCATAAATTAATACCGAAATATCGGTTGGAGCTACTTTAATTGCTGTTTCTAAAGCAATATTGAGTAGGGGTGAATTTCCTATAATTTCAAAACGTTGTTTTACTTCCTGTAAATTCATATAATTAGGAGTTGATTTGATTAGGTTTAGATTGAATTATTTTTTTATCCCTGATATAAGTAATACCAAATATTCCTTTGCAAAGTTCAAATGAAATATATGCATCTTTAAAAGCACCCATTTCACCGGGCATATTATTTGCCCTTCTGGCATAAGGATAATCTTCCAAAAATTGATCGGCAAACAAAAATTCGACTTCACTAGCATACCCTGAACTTCTTCTGGTTTCACCTTCAAAAATAACCGTGGCATTTAATATTGGGTGTGATTCGTTGTAAGTAGTTAAGATAATTCGGTCATTAATCATCAGCCCTATGGCCAATAGCCATGGTGAAACTGCTAAGGTGCAAAAACCGCCAAGTTTAAAGGAATTGTTAAACAGCTTACTTTTAAAATTGTATTGATATAAAATTCCGGTTAAAAGCAAACCAATAGCCATCATTATAAAAACCAATTCAGTTACATTAATCACATGATCAGCCATGAAATAATAACTAGCCAAAAAGGGCAATGCCATTGGTGTGATAATAGAAAAGGAATAGATCCAATGCCAAGTGTGGTATTGATAACTGGTACTAACCTTTGAAGGCAGTTCGTAGGTTAGCGACTTATGTTTAAATGCATCACGCTCGTAGCTGTAATTTTTTTCATCAGCAACAGGATTTTGGTTTAACAACAAACACAAATGCGCATATTGAGTAGCATATTTAGATTTAAACTCATGTGGCTTTTCAAAAAAGTAAACCACTGCTTGAGCAAATAATTCGGCTTTGTTTGTGTATTCAGCAGATACACCAATATAATCTAAGAACGAAACAATATCTTCCGATTCCTCAACAATTTGTACCCACTTATCATAGTAACTTGCAAAATGTAAATCGAATGATTCGCCGTTTTTAATAGTATGAACCAATGCAAGCCCCATTTCTGCCAAGCCTAAATTTATGCCGTCGGTTTGATTTAAGATACCTTTTTCAAATCGTTGCCAAGAAATAGAGATCAGGTTTTTATTAAATGTTACAGCATCCACGTAGCCTTTTTCATATTTGCTGTAAAATGATGAAGGATATACATGGATAACTTTATACCCATCAAGTCCTTGCCTTTTGAGTCCGAAAGTAAGTTGAGTAAGGGTTGCACATAACAATACCCTCATTTCATCATTCACTTCAAAGTCATCTCTGCCGAAGATCTCCAAGCTGCGCAGGTTTTTAATTAACTTACTGCTAAACTTATCTTTCCCTGCTTCATCCAGTTGTTGGAAATAAGGAAAGTACATATTTAAAAAAGGATACCATACTTCTTTAAATACATCCGTTGGAAGTAAAACAATTGTTTTATTAGATAAAGCAAAGTTAGTAAGCACACCGTATTTTATATTGCGCCAACTCGACAAAAAAATGACGAGCAAGAGTAAGATAAAAATTATAATGGCTTCCATGTCGGCGTAATTGTTAAGGATGTTTAATCACTTCAACCACTTTGCCTATTAAGCTGGTTTGGGTGCATTTTTCAGCCAACACTTTCACATAATCGCCCTTGCCATAACCTTCACCTACAGTGAAAATCACAGTTTTATTTTGGTCGTTTCTGCCTGCATAGTCAGCATCACTTTTTTTACTGAAACCTTCAATTAAAACAGTATGAATTTTTCCAACATCTGATTCGTTTTTGGCCCTGCCAATTAAAAGTTGTTGATTGATAATTTCCTGTAATCTTCTGTTTTTTACATCAGCCGGAATATCATCAGGATATTTTCTTGCGGCAAGTGTTCCCGGACGTTCACTATATTGATACATGTATGCAAAATCAAATTTTGCATAAGCAAACATGGCAAGCGTATCTTGGTGTTCTTCTTCTGTTTCAGAGCAAAATCCTGCTATTACATCTGTGCTTATTCCACAATCCGGAATAATTTCACGTATTTTATCCAAACGTAATTTAAACCAATCGGCATCATACGTTCTATTCATCAATTTTAAAATTCTTGAATTGCCACTTTGAAGCGGGAAATGAATATAGTTACAAATGTTGTTATATTTTTTCATGGTATATAACACTTCATCTGTAATATCTTTTGGGTGTGATGATGAAAAACGAATGCGCAACTCGGGACTAATATTCGCAATTTTTTCTAACAACTGAGCAAAATTGCATGAGATGTTTCCTTGTTCATCTTCAAACTTGTATGAATCAACATTCTGCCCGAGTAGAGTTACTTCCTTATATCCTTGTTGATGCAAATCAACACATTCACGATAAATAGATTCAGGGTCTCTGCTTCTTTCTCTTCCTCGTGTAAATGGTACCACACAAAATGAACACATGTTATCACAACCCCTCATGATACTAACAAAGGCATTAACTCCATTGCTGCTCAACCTTACCGGTGTAATTTCTGCGTATGTTTCCTCTCGGCTTAATAATACATTAACCGCTTTATTACCCTCTTCTACTTCGGCAATTAACTTCGGAATATCACGGTAAGCATCGGGTCCAACCACGATGTCAACTATTTTTTCCTCTTCGAATAATTGTTTTTTTAAGCGCTCGGCCATACAACCCAATACACCTACAATCATTCCCGGTTTTTGCTTTTTAGCCTGGCGCATTTCTCTTAATCGTCCCCAAATCCTTGCCTCAGCATTATCCCTAATCGCGCATGTGTTGATGAAAACCACATCAGCATTTTCTAATTCTCCTGTTGTTTTAAATCCTTCGCTTCCCATAATAGAAGCTACAACTTCACTATCTGCTAAATTCATTGCACACCCATAAGTCTCGATATACAAATTACGAGTGGCTGTTTCTACCGGAATATCTCCTACAAGTCCTTTCATATTCTATTAAAAAAGAGTGCGAATATAATAAAAAATATGACAGAGTGGCAGGGGTTTCTAAAAATACACTCCCGAAACTCCGGTTTCCGTATCCAATTTAAAACAAAGGGATTATACCTATAACCAAACCTGATACCGCATATAAAAGCTAATGCACAAAATGATTTAATCGGTTATAAACTATTATGAATAATTATTTAGAATAGCGCTCGAAGTGAGTTATCAAAAAAAAAATTATATTGAGCGAAAAATGCCACGCATGTATACACCCGGATTGCATATCATAGCCGATTTTAAAGAAGTAAATGGGGAACCATTAACTGATTTAACCGGATTTAAATTGCTCTTGCACCAATTATTAGCACAACATCAGTTGCAACTTATTGGCGAGGTACATCATCGGTTTGAAGGTGGGGGATATACATCAAACTTATGTTTAACCGAATCGCATATAAGCATGCATACCTGGCCCGAATATGGAATAGCTACTTTTGATGTTTTTTTGTCCAATTATCAGTTTGATAATAATGCAAAAACAAAATCTATCTACGAGTCGGTTAAAAATTGGCTTAAGACCGAGCACATTAACTATCACGAAATTTACAGGTAATGGCTTGTTTGGTTTGTAATTATACCCATCAATTTGTGCTACCGGAGGCAGATGTATTTAGCTGTGTGAGTTGTTGCAGTTATATTAAACGCAACGAAACTTATGGTGGCGATAATCAACCGGAAAAAGGCTTTCTTGTGGTAAAATCCTATTCGCGATTTTCATTAGGCGATTCCATAACTTTTAATCAGCAAATCTATACCATCATAGGTTGTTACCAGTTTTTTATTGACAGTTCCATTCAGCATGTATGGGTTTTGTATCATGCCCAACATCCTACATTGTATGTATGGGAAACTGTTGGCGAAATAATGCTGCTGGAGTTATCCATGGATGTACCTTCATTTGTTTGGCCTATGAAATTAGGTTCGCCATACACTTTAAAAACAAAAGATAATCCATATTACATCTGTTATAACAGCAAAAATGAATTAACACGTTTGGCAGGTGAGGTAACTAATAGCAGGCTATTAACCGATACTTTTTTTATTAGTAAAGCAACCAACAAAAGTGGAAACTTGTGTGTATTAATTAAAAATAAAAATAAATACATAGTATTGTTTGGTGGATTTGTTAGGTTTTTAGCAGCGAATAAAACATTGGAGGTGAAACCATAATGACTGACATTCAAACAACGCAATCACCTCAACGGTATGAAGTACACTGTAAACAATGCAGTCATAAAAATACCATTACTTTCGGTTATTCATCTGCAGGTTGGGTATGTACCAAATGCGGTAATTATCATGTAAATCATAATGGGTTAGGATGGGTAAGCAAACATACCTTTTCTAATAAACCAATGCCCGACATCTTAATTAACCAAACTGCAAAGCTATTCGATACCACATACACTGTTGTAGGATTTGCCAAGCATAAACAGATTGGAAAAGTTTATACGTGGAATGAATATATACTTTTTAATCCTGAGGTTGGTTTAAGAAGTTTGGTAGAATCAGATGGGCATTGGATGCTGATTGAGCCCATTTCACGGGAAAACAACATTGAATACAAGCAAATCAATCGGGTGGCAATTTTAGATGGCATCAAATTTCAAATGTATAATTCATATCGTTCAACAGTAGTAGAAGCAGCAGGAGAATTTGCTGCCGATATTCTCGACGATAAAGAATATAAATGTACGGAATGGATTGCTCCTCCTTTAATGTTAATCAAAGAAGAATTTAAGGATGAGGAAGAACTTTGGTACATGGCACGAGAAATAAAATCATCTGTAATTAAAAAAGCATTTGATATTCTGGTGATGCCGGCGAAAATTGATATCGGTGCCATTCAAACCATGTCATTTTATCAAAAGGCTTCCCATTTGTTATACATGCTTGTGGCTTATGTTGTTTTGATAAGCTTCTTATATGCCTTCCTGAATCAAAATAATATCGAACGAAAAGTGTTTGGACAAACATTTACAAAATCGGCAACAGATACTGCATCAGTTTTAGTTACACCTCCTTTTCAGGTTACAGGTGATCCTACTTCATTGCAAGTTGATGTGTATGCTGATGTAACAAATAATTGGTTTGACCTCGATTTTGAACTAGTGAATGATGTTACCTTCCAACGTTATGAAGGAGCAAAATCAATTGAGTTTTATCGAGGTTATGATAGCGAAGGTTATTGGTCTGAAGGTAGTAAAAGCGATTATATCATCATTTCTCAAGTACCTGCGGGTACTTATCACTTAAACCTTTATCCCTTAACAAATCCTTCGCTAAATCAAGTTACCTACACCATTAAAGTTTTTGAAGGCGTATCTATTACTTCTAATTTTGTTTGGCTTTTATTTATTGGATTGCTATTACCGGCCATTCAATTATTGCGACTATATTTATTTGAAAACAAACGTTGGGAGGCAACAAATTTTTCTCGACAAATATCATTTTACCAAACATGAAAAATTTTTTAAATCCTTTAAATATTGTCATGGCATCACTTTTATTAGGGATGATTTTATTATATAGCTATGCAAGTTATACCGGTTGGAAAATTTTTAACTCAGATGAAGTAGAAAATGTAAGCGAAAGCAAAGGAAGAACACATCATTCCGGGGGAGGAAGAAGTAGATTTTATCATAAATAATACATACAACAATGAACGAATTAATTGATTTGAAACACATCTTAGCCGCTTTAATTTATTCCGGAATCGGAATAGTAGTGCTATTAATTGCCTTTTGGATTGTAGAAAAAATTACACCCGAAAATGTTTGGAAACAAATTGTTGAACATAAAAACAATGCCGTTGCTATTGTAATCGGTGCCTTTATTATTGCATTGGGCATTATTATCGCCTCTGCTATCAATGGATAATAAACAAGCAGTAGATAAGCCTTTATTGTTGCTGCTTTCAGTATTTGTAGTAGCCACTTGTGGTTTAATTTATGAATTAATAGCAGGAACTGTTGCCAGTTATTTATTAGGCGACTCGGTAACTCAATTCTCAACCATTATTGGGGCTTATCTTTTTTCGATGGGTATTGGTTCTTATTTGTCGAAATTTTTTAAAGATAAACTCCTCAATTGGTTTGTGAAGATTGAAATAATGGTTGGCTTAATTGGCGGTATCAGTTCAACTTTATTATTTACTTTATTTGGTTTGGCCGTTTCTTTTAAAGTGATATTGTATGCATTGGTGGGCATTACCGGATTATTGGTAGGACTTGAAATACCGCTGCTGATGCGTATCCTGGAGCATAGGTATGAGTTTAAAGACTTGGTGTCGAAAGTATTTACCTTTGATTATATAGGTGCATTGTTAGCCTCAATCATTTTTCCATTGGTAATGATTCCTCACCTTGGTTTAATGCGAACCTCTTACCTGTTTGGCTTGATTAATATTTCGGTAGCATTAATTGTGGCATTTAAATTTAGTAAAGAACTCAACAATCACCTTAGTCTTAAACTCTATGGTTTTCTATCGGCGCTATTATTGCTGTTGGGATTTATTTTTTCTAATTACTTAATGACATGGACCGAGTCGCTGGTATTTAATGAAAATATTATTTATTCATGTTCTTCACCTTACCAACGTATTGTGCTTACCCAAGATAAAAAAGATTTGCGCTTATACTTAAATGGAAACCTTCAATTTAGTGCCGTTGATGAATATCGTTATCACGAGGCATTGGTTCATCCGTTAATGCATCAACACAACTATAAGAAAATTCTAGTGCTTGGCGGTGGCGATGGAATGGCAGTTCGCGAGTTGTTAAAATATCCCCAAATTACCTCAATTACCTTAGTTGATTTAGATGCAAAGATGACTGATTTATTCTCTAAAAACAGTTTGCTTCAGCAGCTTAATCAAGCATCATTAGTACATCCAAAAGTTAAAGTAATTAATACAGATGCCTTTCAATGGTTAAAATCACAACCTGAACAATTTGATGGAATAGTGGTTGATTTTCCCGATCCCTCTAATTACGCCATCGGAAAATTGTATTCCACCCTTTTTTATCAGGTGTTGTATGATAAACTTGCTGATAGTGGAATGGTGGTTATACAATCTACTTCACCATTGGTTGCACCAAAATCGTTTTGGTGTATCAACAATACTCTTCAATTTGCCGGATTTAAAACATTACCCTATCATACCAATGTTCCTTCTTTTGGTGAATGGGGATTTCATCTTGCAGCTAAACATCAGCCCCGGTTATTAACCTATGCAATCCCTATACAAACACGTTATTTTACAATTGATGAGTTTAATAAATCAACCTACTTTACTCCCGATATGAAAGTTGATACAAAGGAAATTAATAAGTTGAATAACCAAATGTTGGTTCATCTATTTGAACAAGAGTGGAGTGTTTATCAATAACATGAAAAGAAAAGAATTCATATCCGTTCTTTGGTCATCATCGCTCATCGGTTCGGCCTGCAATCAATTCTCCTTACAACCAATTTCGGTTACCATTAACGGACCCGCTCATCACCTTGGTCATCAACTCAGGCAACCATCTAAGCTAGTAGCTAAAGAAACCAAAAACATAAAAACTTTAATCATTGGTGGTGGTGTTTCCGGATTAACAACAGCCTATTTTTTGAAGAAAAATGGGTATGAACAATTTCTGTTACTCGAATTAAATGATAGGGTAGGAGGTAATGCACTGGCAGGTAATAATCACATCACCGGCTATCCTTATGGTGCTCATTATATTACCATTCCTGATGCTAATGATAAACCATTAATCAGTTTTTTACACGAGGTTGGTGTAATTGTTGGATTTAACGAACAACAATTACCAATAATTAATGAAGAGTTTATATGCCATGCACCGGATGAACGACATTTTATGAATGGTATTTGGAATGATGGATTAATACCTCATCAACAAATAAGTGAGGCCGACCGGCAACAATTTCAACGCTTTTTTGCTTTGATGCATGAATATAAATTAAGCATGGGTAAGGATGGTAAACATGCATTTACAATTCCTGTTCAATCAGCATCAATGGATGAAAAATGGTTGCAATTAGACGATGTCTCCTTTCATGATTTTCTTACTAAAAACGGAATTACATCTGGTGCTTTGTATTGGTATATCAATTATTGTTTAAAGGATGATTTCGGTGGACATGCACAACAAGTTTCTGCTTGGGCCGGACTGCATTATTTTGCTTCACGACGAGGAAATGCAGCCAACGCCGAAAGCGATGCCGTAATT
This sequence comes from Bacteroidia bacterium, assembly GCA_025454975.1. Taxonomy (GTDB): domain Bacteria; phylum Bacteroidota; class Bacteroidia; order UKL13-3; family UKL13-3; genus UBA6183. The sequence goes on along the minus strand of JALONK010000031.1, from coordinate 6,913 downwards.
ACATGGCCCGAAGGAAATTATTGGTTGGTAAATAAACTGAAAAAAGATTTACAAGAACACATCATCAATAATAGTTTAGCAGTTGAAGTTGACGACCAATCAAGGGATACAATTTTGGTGAAGGTGAAGCAAGAACATCATACGTTTAACGTAAAGGCAAACCAGGTTGTAATGGCTACACCGCATTTTATCAACAAACGATTACTTAAACAACCACCTGAAGCATTTAATAAGTTAACCATTGAATCATCACCTTGGGCTGTAATTAATATTACCTTGAATGCTGATTTTGCAAGCACCAGAGGCATTCCCTTAAGTTGGGATAATATTATTTATGGTGCCGAAAATTTAGGCTATGTGCATGCCCAACACCAAGCTATACGTTTGCCCAATCAAGATACCGTTATTACTTTGTATTACTGTTTTTGTAAACAAACTCCGGCACTTGAGCGACAAAAAATACAACTTTGGAATGAAGATGATTGGAAAACATTTGTTATAGACGAACTTAAACAAGCACACCCAAATATTAAACATTATATGAGCAATATAGAGGTATGGATTTGGGGACATGGAATGGTTTTACCTGCCGTTGGCTTAAAGAAAAAATTATTGAAGATAAAACACGAATACTCATCCAAACGAATATTGTTTGCCCATACTGATTATTCAGGAATATCTATTTTTGAAGAAGCATTTCATCAAGGTTTATCTGCTGCTAATCAAATATTACATGCGCATCAAGGGTAATTATTTATATCATCCGTTGTTCGATTATCTATTTATTTTAGGGGTGCCTTTTTGGGCGCTTATCATTATTATACTTCTTCCTTCATCATATAAAAGCAATGATCATTTACCTGATATAGCATGGCTGATTTTAGTTGTGTTTATTGATGTAGCGCACGTGTACACTACCTTATATCGAACCTATTTTGATAAACAAGCTGTTCGTAATAACCGCATGTTTTTTATTATCACACCAATTCTTTGTTATGTATTTGCGGTGCTTGCTTATGCCATTGGCGAAGGTTTTTTTTGGCGATGTTTGGCCTACTTAGCTGTTTTTCATTTCATTCGTCAACAATACGGATTTATGCGCTTGTATAGTCATCAACAGCCAACCCATAAATATTTTCAATGGATTGATACAATCACCATTTATACCTCTACACTTTTTCCAATAATTTATTGGCACCTCACCGGACCAAAAAAGTTTAACTGGTTTATTGAAGGCGATTTTTTTTATTTTCAGTTCCCCGCTTTATTACCTGTTTTTTGGTCTATTTATCTATGTATACTAACCGTTTTTGTTTTTAAAGAAGTGTATTTAGCCCTGCATAAACAATTCAATATTTCTAAATTTATATTAATCGCAGGTACGGGTTTAAGTTGGTATGTTGGTATTGTGATGTATAACGGAGATTTAGTTTTTACTTTGTTAAACGTAGTTGCTCATGGTATTCCCTATATGGCATTGGTTTGGATTTGGGGGTATAAAAAAATGAATGCAGCCGATAAATCATCCAAAACAACACTGTTTAAACCATCAGCTATATGGATTTTTTTAGGTATAGTGTTAAGCTTAGCTTTTGTTGAAGAGTGGTTGTGGGATAGTTTTGTTTGGTTGGAACATAAAAGTATATTCAGTTTTTTTGATATTAGTTTAGGTTACCTCACACAACAAAGTATGCCGTTTCTTGTTCCGCTTTTAGCATTACCACAATTGTTACATTATGTTATTGATGGATTTATCTGGAAAATGAAAACAGATAAATTTAATTGGAAACAATTTGTCATTCGTTAAGGTATTAATAATAATTTTATGTAATATTGATAGACTTTAAATCTATGCTTATGAAGAGTTTAACTTTAACATTGATTATCCTCACCACATCAATGTATCAATTTTGCTTCGCACAATCAAAAAACTCAATTGGTATTAGTTTGTCTTACGACTATACAATGCCTTTTTATAATCACGACTTTTTAAGCTATGGCGAAAGAAGTGGAATTGGCTCTCAAATAGGTTTTAGGTTCAAACATGATTTTGATAAAAACTATTCCTTGATTAGTGGATTACAATATCAACTTCATGCCACAACAATGAATACTAGCTATAGCTACATAACTTTATTAGAGCTATATAAAACTGAAGCTACTTTTAAGAATAATATCTTTCAAATGCCAATACTGTTTTCGGCTTATTTTGGTAATCAACTAAAATTCGGCTTCACCTTTGGTCCAACATTAAGTTACATTACCAATAATAGGGTTACAGGCAAAACAATAGATGTATATAGTGGAACCTCAAAGTCTTTAAACAGCAACTACCGTCAAAATAATTTTTATATTGGTTCCATCTTAGCTATTGGGGCAGAGTATAGTATTGAAAATATTACTGTTCGGGTTGAACCTAATTTTACCTCTTCGGTAGCTTCCTTCAATAAATATGACCCTGAAATTTGGAGTGCAGGTATTGGACTCAGTATGTTTTATCGGTTGAAATAAAACGTATTCCAACTTAAGGTACTTAATTTGGCTTTAGCTATCTAATGAGTCATGAATTAATTTTTAACTAGTTTATAAGTTTTTTTACCTCGATTAGTTTCTACTTCAACCAAATAAATCCCGGGTTCTAAATCGGAGTTGCGGAACTCTGTTTGATGATTTCCTCTTTTTAGCGAACCGGTTGATTGGTACGTAGTTAATATTTTTCCACTTAAATCAAATACTCTTATTGATATAAAAGACTCTTCTTGCAAATAGGTTTCAACAATAAAGTTACCGGTTAAGGTTGGATTCGGATAAATTTTTGATTCATTCGGATTAAATACTGATTTCTTTTGTTGTATTTTCTTTTGCTCTTCTATTACTGTTTCTGATAACTGATTCCCTTTATATTTTCCATTCCTGCAAAAATTTTCTAACTCATTTCTATCTTCCATCAAACCGGTATTATCGTAAGCGCATGGTGGCGGTGTATCTTCTAAATCAAAAAGCTTAGCAGTTACATCATCCCTATCAACTAAAGCGATATTATCATCTAATTTTTCATAATCATCTTCGGCTTCATGCCCTATTGAATTACCGTTGTTAGTTATGGTTACATTTTTAAGAACTGTACGCTGTTTAGCATGTTGTTGGTTGTTACCGGTTAAATTTATTGCGTTAATTTTTAGAGCATCATCAAACATGGCACTTTTTGTATAACGATAATTAGTGAAACCTTGTGGGATAAATTCATTTGGGAATGATTCAAATGAGGTACTATCTACAATAACTTCAACAGGATAGGAGAATAGGTGTACAGCTCGATTATTTTCATTATCCATATTTAACTCTTTCGATTCTAATATAACCATCACACATAAGGTTAAATGCTTTGGATATGGATTAAAATCTTCTCGGAAAACAGGATTATAGTCTTGCGGTCCAATGGCTAGTGAGGAAAAATCAATAGCTGTTATAAGTTTCTCAAAACATGATGCAGGCAAATAAGGCGTTTGTAAGAATACATGATTTGCCTTTGGTAAAACCTTTCTATACCTGATGTCCCAGTTTAAATGTGATGAATATGTTGCATTGGTTGGTACTTGATGATCCATTCGTAATGAAAAATAAACCTTAGTATTTGGGCTGGGTTTAACCGCCGGATTTATTTTATATTTTAAATCATTGTTTAGTCTTGTTGCAATTGTGTGCCTATCAGTTACTACTTGATAGCCTCCTGATTTTGGGTTCGACTGAACGACAATTCCTGTTGATTTTCTATTGTAATGTAAAACAATTTGTGGTTGTTCGAATAATGCAAATACTCCTAAAGGTTCATTATAAAAAGGATAAAATGGCCAATCAGAATCATCCATTGCATTAGTATTTTTACTTCCCGGATTGCCTATTTCTGTCCTCTTACTTCTATCAAGGTTTATGAGCGATCCCTTAATGCTCATGGCATTTGGAATAACGCCCGGCAGGCCCGGCATTTTAGCTTCTTCTTTTAACCTGCCCGCATAATAATCAGTATATTTTCCTGCAACCTTTGCTCCAAAAATTAAACCTTCAAGAATATTAATACTTTTATCATTTCTTAACGCTGAATCGCCTAATAATAACAACTTGATTTTTTTAGTGAAGAATTCCTGACCACCGGATGCAACATAAGCGCCCATGGTTATTGCGGTACTCCATACTCTTAAATGCTCATCATCTCTGTTCTCGTTATTATAATTTTTCATCTGTTTGTGGTAATCAGCAACCAATGTGTCTAAATTTTTGTAGAACAAAACACCTGATTTCACTTCGCCAATTCCGGATCTGTAATCCATTGAGCTTAAAAAATTTTGATTGAGTGAAGCGGTTGCATTACTGCCTCTTAAATAAGTTATAGGATTTGATGATAAATCAGGCCGACCATGAAGTTTGATATCACCGCTTTCAACAAACTCGACATGAACTTCAATTCTACTATCAAATTCGCAAACACAAGGGTCGTATGCCATTTTAAAGTCGCCATAAAACCAGCGGTAATTACTAACCGGATACACAGCAGGTGAGGCCAATTCAATAATGTTTGTTTTTTGATTAAGGGCTTGAGCCGCTGAACTGTTATTACTAAATGTAATGGCAACTTGTTCCGACGATTTAAAATTTAAAATAATATTGGCAATATCATACCCCGAAACGTTAGCCATGGTAAACACCCGAAGCGTAGATTCAAATTTATTATATAAGATGAAATAAGGAATTTCAATTGAACCTGCTATTCCTCTTGCTGCCGAATTATCTAATGCACGCCCAAATCCTCTTTGAATAAGTTCCCAACCATCTTCGGGATGAAAGTCTGAATTAGAAATAATGGGTGGTACAGGTTTTAATGGAAATCCGTTTTGCATAAATGGATTGGGAACCCTTGAGTTTATAAATGAATAGGTAAACCCATTCAAAAATGCTTCCGTCATCCATGTATTTGGGTCATCTAACATCCAATTAAAAGTACTTCGCATATTAGGACGTTCAGGGTTTTTATTTTGTGGAGGTAAATTTCCTGTCTGGTTTCCTGTATTACTTTCCGGTGGATAGGTTGAAATGATAGACGTATCACATTGTGCTTGTAATAAATTTGACCATCCTAATGACAGTAAAAATATGGAATAAAAGAAAATATATTTTTTCATTTATCTATCGTTTAAAAGTTATACATCAACGAATTTTTACTCCTCTAAAATAATGTAGAGTGCTATCTCTTCCCCACTGTTTGTATTGCACATATATGGAGTCTGAATTATCAGGCATGCGGCACATCACATCAAACAAGTTACACCGCTCAGCCATTACTCCCGGAGCTATAAATACTCGGTGATTAACTTCCCATGGATTATACTGCCTGAATCCCATATCACCACCACTTACGTAAGCCGTACAATCATTAAGTCCGGTAAAAGTTGTACAAAAACCTTGCCTAAAGAAATAGCCAATACGCACTTCAATTTCCTTATTAGGATCTTTAGTAGATATTCCTTTAAATGTTCCAATCATAGGTATATTCAACGAGTCATATCTATTTACAAAATACAACATACGGTCAACAGTATCTACACCATCATCATTAGGGAAACAACGCAGGTTTGGCGCCTTTCTCACAATAAGTCTGATACGTTTAGGTGTTCTGCTGTCAACAAAATTGATTGTAAAAGATTTTTGGGTACGGGGTTCAGGTTCGGTACCAATATGCCAAGTATAACTCAATGCATTTTTGTCTAATGCTTCAAACCTTACCCTGTCGGTAATGCTGGTATCGGTATCATAATACACCCAAATATTTTCCATTGATAAAAAGGCATTCTCCTCATACATGTGAAAATCAGCGGTAGTAGGCTTGTCTATCAAGCATGGATTAAAGTTAGGACAGTTTCTGTTGGTGGGATCATTGCAAGGTGTTTCCTCTTTGGTTTCTTTACAAGAGTTAAAAACCAAACTGCTAAATGGTATAAATAATATCAAAAAATAATTTAGCATTTTCATACCAATCAAGGTTTGTTTTAACAGTTCTATTTCAGCTTTTAAGGCTCTTATTTATTGTTGAATTAAGTGAACAACGGAATAATGAAATTAGTTTGCACGTAAATAAATTGTTGAGGAAGTGAACATGCTTGTAGCAAGATTTAAAGTATAATAACACCTAATCTGAATCGGTAAGGTTTTTACAACGAATAACCGGGCGTTTGTCCAAAAGCAGTCAACAATGGTTTGTTTCATAAAATAGTTAACAGATTTATATTCAAATATAAATTATTGTATTAAAGATTTATTGGTAAATACCACCATGATTATGGATATTATCAATACTATCGCTGAACATAGAATGAGTATTAATTCTTGTGGATTTATCTCATCCTCATTTGTTAAACAAACCAATATCCTACTTCATCATAACATTGCACTTACTATTTACCTTTAGATGTTATCAATTGTTTACTTCAAAATCAATTTTAATAACAATCATTTAATTACCCATTTAGGTCATCTTTAAATTTGGTTATCAGATACAACACTTGTTTTCTGTACAGTTAAGTAAGGCTTCATTCTTCTAAATGTAGAACCGATTGATGCTCATTGTGAAACATACTTTCGTTATGACATCAATAAAAAGTTGATGTATGATGCAATCCTTGTGATGTTTAAAATTACCATTCCGTTTAATTACGAATTACCCTGATGTTTTTCGTATCATTGCAGCATGAAAGTTTTAGTTACCGGAAGTAATGGATTATTAGGCCAAAAGCTTACTGATTATTATAAAACTCGTACCGATGTTTCTCTGATTGCCACAGCAAAAGGGGGTGATCGTTATGCTTATCAGGAAGGATACCTTTATCAAACTTTAGATATTACTCAAGCACAAGAAGTGCAT
>JALONK010000068.1 GCA_025454975.1 Bacteroidia bacterium | reverse complement strand
AAACAAACAACAATTAAAAAAACAGTATCTATCAGCGGTGTTGGATTGCACACCGGAGAATCTGTTACTTTAACATTTTTGCCTGCCCAAGAACATCATGGCATCAAATTTCAACGCATTGATTTACCCGGACAACCCATTGTTGATGCAGATGTTGACAATGTAGTAGATACATCAAGAGGTACCACCATTGAACAAAATGGGGCACGAGTTGCTACGGTAGAACATGTAATGGCTTCGCTGGCCGGACTTGAAATTGATAACGTATTAATTCAATTAGATGCCACTGAAACCCCAATCATGGATGGCAGTTCAAGGTTTTTTATTAAAGCTTTAAAAGAAGCCGGTATTCAAGAATTGGAAGCCGAACGCGAATATTTTACCATTCCTCATAATGTTTATTACACTGAAGGCGACAGAAGTGTTGAAATGATTGCCATGCCATTAGATGATTATCGTTTAACTGTAATGGTGGATTATAATTCACCTGTTCTTGGAAGTCAACACGCCAGTGTTACCAGTTTAAAAGAATTTGAAACAGACATTAGCAGTTGCCGTACGTTTTGTTTTTTACATGAATTAGAAATGTTATTAAAACATGGATTAATTCGTGGTGGCGATTTAAATAATGCTATTGTAATTGTTGACAGGGTGATTGAGGATAATGAGATGGAACAGTTGGCTAAATTATTTAATAAGCCTAAGGTTGAAGTTCGAAAAGAAGGTATTTTAAATAATGTGGAATTGAGGTTTCACAATGAACCGGCTCGACATAAGCTATTGGATTTAATTGGTGATTTGGCATTAATTGGAACACCTATTAAGGCACAAATTATGGCTGCACGTCCGGGTCATGCTGCTAATGTTGAATTCGGTAAACGTATTAAGGCACTCATCAAGAAATCGAAAACCAATAATAACATTCCAAAATACGATCCTAACAAAGAACCTTTATATACCACTAGTGATATCAGTCGTTTTTTACCACATAAGTATCCATTTTTATTGGTGGATAAGGTAATTGATATGGGTAAAAATCACATTACGGCTATAAAGAATGTAACGGTAAACGAACCTTTTTTTCCCGGACATTTCCCGGGAAATCCGGTAATGCCGGGAGTGTTGATTATTGAAGCCATGGCGCAGGCCGGAGGTGTACTCATTTTATCACAAGTGGAAGATCCTGAAAATTACAATACCTACTTCATGAAAATTGATAATGCTAAATTTAAAGAAAAGGTATTGCCTGGAGATACATTGGTATTGCGTTTAAGCTTACTTGCGCCGATTAGAAGAGGTGTTTGTGTGATGAAGGCATTAGCCTATGTAGGCGAAAAATTGGTTTGTGAAGCTGAATTAATGGCTCAGGTAGCTAAAAAATAATCTGCTTAATTGCAGTCATAAAAAAAATATTATACATGATTCAAACGTTAGCATATATAGATCCTCAGGCGAAAATAGCATCTAATGTAGTTGTTGAGCCATTTACCGTTATACATAAAAATGTTACCATCGGAGAAGGAAGTTGGATTGGCCCGAATGTTACCATATTTCCGAATACGGTTATCGGCAAAAATTGTAAGGTTTTTCCCGGTGCAGTTTTAGGAGCAGTGCCACAAGATTTAAAGTTTAATGGAGAAGAAACTTCGGTTATCATTGGTGATAATACAACCATCAGAGAAGCTGTTACCATCAATCGCGGTACGATTGACAAAATGAAAACAGAGGTTGGAAGCAATTGTTTAATTATGGCTTATGTGCATTTAGCGCACGACTGTATCGTTGGTAATAATGTAATAATTGCTAATGGCGTTCAGGTAGCCGGACATGTAACCATTAACGACCATGCCCGTATAGGAGGATTATCTGCCGTTCATCAATTTGTAAATGTTGGTCGCCATGTGATGATTGAAGGCGGAAGTATGGTAAGTAAAGATGTTCCTCCATTTGTAAAAGCCGGCAGGTATCCATTATCTTATGAGGGAATTAACTCGGTTGGTTTGCGTAGAAGTGGATTTTCTAATGAAAAAATCACTGAAATACAAGATATCTATCGTGTATTATTCGTACATAACACTAATGTAGGTAAGGCGCTTAAAATTGTTGAAACACAAATGTCGCCAACTCCTGAGCGTGACGAAATCTTAAGTTTCATCAGCGAATCAGATAGGGGAGTTATGAAAGGCTTTCAAAACAAACGCGGATAACATGTTCAGCATTGAGCTGCATGAGGTAGGAAAAAAATTTGGGAAACAATGGTTGTTTAAACAACTCCAATTCGCTTTTTATCAAGGTAAATCGTATGCCATCACCGGTAATAACGGAAGTGGTAAATCAACCTTGTTGCAATTGCTACTTGGCTATCAATCCATTACCAAAGGTGAAATAATATGGCAGGTAAATCAACAAAAAATATCAGCCGAACAAGTGGTAAAGTATGCAGGATTTGTTGGCCCATATTTAGATTTGCCCGACGAATTGACTCTTACTGAACAATTGAAATTTCATTTTACGTTTAAAGAAATTAGGTCGCAGATGGAAATATCCGATATTATCAATGCGATTGGCCTAAGCAATAGCGCTGATAAAAAACTCAAATATTTTAGCAGCGGAATGCGCCAACGGGTAAAGCTTGCTCAATTGTTTTATACCAATTTACCTGTGTTGTTTTTTGATGAACCTTGCACAAACTTAGATGAATCAGGGATAAAATGGTATAGAGATGAAATCAAATCTTGTATTAAAGACCGCCTTATAATCATTGCATCAAACCAAACTTTCGAATATGATTTTGTAGATGAGGTAATGGTAATACCTACTATTATTTAGCTCTTATCGCCACAACAGGGTCAAGTTTAGCGGCTGAAACAGCAGGTACTAATCCGGCTAAAATACCTACAACCGATGCGGTTAAAAACCCTGTTAAAATATTAGCTACACTTAATACCACATCAAATTCAAATACAACATTTGTAACTGTAATAATTATTCCAACAATTGTAATTCCTATTAAGCCTCCTGCCAAACATAACACTACCGCTTCAGTTAAGAACTCAACTAAAATCACATAATTTTTTGCACCTAAACTTTTCTTGATACCAATTTGATTGGTTCTTTCTTTTACAGAAACGAACATGATATTAGCAATACCGAATCCGCCAACCAATAATGCCAATCCTCCTATAATCCATCCTGCTAGATTTATGGCACCAAAGGTTGATTTAATAAGGCCATCAAACAAACTGGTTTTGTTTAATGCAAAATTATCTTCACTTCCGGGTTTTAATTTTCTTTGACCACGCATGATACCCCTAAGTTCTTCTTCTAACAATTCGAGCTTGATGCCGGGTTTTACTTTTACTTCAATGGTTGAATTGTTTCGATTGGAGTTCACACGTACATATTTTGAGGCTGATGTTAGCGGAGTTAAAATCAGGTTGTCAAATTGATTGCCAAAAATTGTTTCTCCTTGTTTTTCAATTACCCCAACTACTTTATACTTGTGTTTTTTAACAGTAATTTCTTTGTCAATGGCATTACCATTGGGGAACAAGTTATCAGCAATGCTATGTCCAAGTATTGCCACATCAATACCATTATTTGTTTCGTTTTCTGTAAAATAACGTCCTTCAATAATGTTAAAATTTTTCACTTTGTAATAGGCATAAGTAACTGCCGAAACATTAACCCCGGTGGCATTATAACTGCCTCTTTCAACATTAGCACTTCCCAATGAAGTAACCAAACATGATGCTTCCGCTAATGAACTGTTTTCTTGAATTGCTTTTAATTCATTAAGCCTTGGATTTGGTCGGTTCATGTACTTCCACCATTTATAATCACCACTAAAATCCCAACTCCATTTATCAATAATCACCACATCTTTTCCTAATACATCAATACTCTTTTTTACATTCTTTTCTAATGAATCAACCAAGGCTAAAACCATAATGATGCTAAAAATACCAATGGTTATGCCTAAAGTAGAAAGAAAAGTTCTTACCTTATTACCGGCCAATGCTTTGTATGCAAATACCGCACTTTCGGTTATTTGATTAAAAGCTATTCTTAATTCATGCATCATGATGGTACAATATTACACTATTACCATTGGATTTTTGAAAGCCCTTTTTTTTCGAGCCAGTCATTTGTTTTACTAAAATGTTTACAACCAAAAAAACCTTGATAAGCCGAAAATGGTGAAGGATGGGCTGCTGTTAAAACCAAATGTTTATCAGTAGGAATAAAACTCGCTTTTTGTTGCGCATACCGTCCCCATAAAATAAATACAATATTTCGACCCCGTTCGCTGATATGCCTAATTACTGCATCTGTAAACTGCTCCCAGCCTTTTTGTTGATGTGATCCTGCTTTATCTTTTTCAACTGTTAAGGTCGCATTTAACAACAATACACCTTGTTTTGCCCAGTTGCTTAAATCGCCATGTGTGGGTATTTCGTAATCAGGAGCTAAATCATTCGCCAACTCTTTAAAAATATTTTGTAAAGAAGGTGGTATAGGAATACCTTTATTTACACTGAAACAAAGTCCGTTTGCTTGTCCGTGTCCATGATATGGGTCTTGGCCAATAATTACAACTTTAACCTGATGAACCGGTGTGTGATTGAAAGCAGCAAAAATTTGTGAACCGGAAGGGTAAATAACTTTCCCGGCTTTTTTTTCCTCTTTTAAAAAAGTAATTAAGTTGTTAAAATATGTTGCATTAAACTCATTTGATAAGGCAGCGTGCCAACTTTCTTCGATATCTACTTGTTTACTCATCTAATAAACTTATTTTCGGATTTAAAACATTGCAAAATATGAGAAAGCCGGCATTGCATCAATTATTATGTTATGTATTGATGTTGTTTACCATTGAAGTACATTCACAAAGTACTAAAAGTTATGCAGTAATGTTAAGACAAGAGGGCACAACTTGGCCACCGGTATTGCGTTGGAATGCCGATACTTTTGCTGTAAGTTATCAGGTTTTTCGTAAATCACCTTCTGCAAGCAATTGGGGAAGTGCAATTGTAACCTTAGGCAAAAATGATACTTCGTTTGTTGAAACAGCCTCAGGGTTTTCTGTTGCCGAATATTATGTTCAAAAAACATTAAATAATGGTAGGGCAGGACATGGTTATGTTATTGCGTCAGCTAATCCGGTTCGCTTCGCTACGGGTGGTGGTTTATTATTATTGATTGATGAGAATTACGTGAAGCCTTTAACAAATGAAATAAAAACTTTAATAGCTGATTTAACTGCTGATGGATATTCTGTAGATACGATAACTATTGCTCGTAACCTATCACCTAAACAAGTTAAAACACAAATTATACTATGGTATAATTCGCGCATTAATGGATCAATTAAACCCAATACGGTGTATTTATTAGGGCGCATTTCGGTTCCGTATTCAGGGGAAATATTTCCCGACGGACATCGTCCTGATCACCGCGGTGCTTGGCCGGCCGACGTTTACTACGGAATGATGAATGAAAATAGTTGGACCGATGCTATAATTGATACAGATTCGGCTGAATTTGATCGTAACCGAAATAGGATAGGAGATGGAAAATTTGATATTGATTTTATTTTTCCGGATACCCCGGCATTACAAATTGGTCGTGTTGATTTAACGGATATGCCTGCGTTTGGTGTTTCTGATACCTTGCTGGTTAAACAGTATCTGCAACGTGCACATGCATTTAAACATGCTCAGTTGGTGCCTGATAATAAGGCCTTGGTTGACGATCATTTTGGAGCAATGAATGGAGAAGCATTTGCCGCAAGTGGATGGCGAAATTTTAGTGCCATGCTTCCTTCATCAGCAATAAACGAACAAGATTATTTGCCATCTGTAAAAAATGGCAGCTATTTATTAGCTTATGGATGTGGCGCCGGAACATATATTTCAGCATTTGGTGTAGCCAATACCAACTGGTTGGTATCCGACAGTATACATGCCGTTTTTCATTTGTTGTTTGGTAGTTATTTCGGTGATTGGGATAATACTAATAATTTTTTACGAGCACCATTATGCTCAAAACCCATGGCTCTGGCATCGGTGTGGAGCGGTCGTCCAAATTGGATTATGCATCATATGGGGGTTGGAGCTAATATTGGTTACGCAACAAAATTAACGCAGTCAAATGTTGATGGACGATTATTGACTCCTCAAGCGCTTACAAATTACCACAGCAATAATTTCCCTTCGTATATACATATTTCGTTAATGGGCGACCCTACTTTACGTTTACGGTATGCAGAAGCTCCTAAACAATTAACAGCAACACCTAATGCTGATTCAACTGTTTATCAATTAAATTGGGAGCCGGTTAACGGTGCCATCGGCTACGAAATATATGCCGCATTTGGTGCTTTTAACAGTGGTAATAAAATTGCAGAGGTTACCGGAACTTCTTATGTATTAAACCAAAAACAACAGGCTGCCAACCATATTTATGTAAAGGCTTTGGTGTTGCATCAATCAGGCTCTGCACCATATTTAATGCCTTCACTTGGTTCGCTGGTTAAAGTTAAATCGGGCCCAATGAGCGGTGTTGTGAATAATCTAGTAAGCCAAACTTCTGTTCAATTATTTCCAAATCCTGCAACAACAAGTTTTATGATTACCGGATTTGATGGAGTAGTTCAAGTTGAACTATACGACTTAATGGGAAGATTGCATCAATCCTATTCGGAAGTGAATGCTGGTGAGCCATTGCAAACAGGGTTATTAAAAGGGCAATTCATGGTTCGCATTAAAAAGGATGGTGAAGTGATGCAACATAAAAGGCTGTTGATTATTGATTAATTAATATACCCAATCTATTTCTATTCTGTTATTTATTTTAGCAGATGTTTTAGGATATAATGGATCGTGAATAAACATCAAACTTCCCATGCTGATGGAAGATAAAATACGGTTGCTATCAATACCTCTTTCTTTCAGGTAATTGATTACCATGACCAGTTGAATTTGTGCTGCATATTCATCATTAAAATCCGGTTCATTAGGGTCATCAATAAAGCTATACATGTTCATTTTCCATGTAGGATTTGCCTTTAACAATTTAACCAATTCATCAAGTTGATTTAGTTGATTTTGGTTCCATTGTTGATTTTTTTGATGCATATCCCATAAATAATAAATGTGCTCTTTGATACCGTTAAACCGAACCCACTTTTTAGTGTTTAAAATACCGGGTAAGGTTGTTATCGAGTCTTTAGGTGATAGGGTTATTAATTCAGGAAACAATATATTAGACCCACGACAGGCACTTGTAAACTGATGTCGTCTATTTTCTCCAAAAATAAACTGTGTTGCCGAGTCAATTGCTTCTTGCGAAACAATGGTATCTTTAGCTATTAAACTAACTTCATCCACTAGATAATAGCCCATGCCTTTTTGAATACCTAATGTCTTTGTTTTTAATTGATTTCTTCGTACAAGTACGCCTATAAATAAATAGTTTTCTAAACCATTTGCTGTATATGTTGCTGTTAACTTAACCCATTTTTTTCCTCTTTTGATTAGTCCATTTTTACTGATACGAAAGGAAATGTTAGGTTTACTTTTTCTCCAGTCAACAAGCGCAGTACTGCTAAATCCGGCTTGAATTTCGCTTACGGCTAACAAGTTAGGAAGCACATACATGGTTAACTCATACCTTTTGTTTTTTTCTAATGGCAACGCTAAAGGGGTAACAGCACAAGCAGGTGCATAAGCCTTAGGTTTTTGGGTATGAAAAGTTTCGATTAAGATTGAATTTAAATCGCCATAACCTGCAGTAAGCACAGGATTTAAGGGTAAGATGTTAGGTTGATGGTCGTGAACACTTATGGAAAACCAACCTTCGGGACTACATGGGGCATCTTTTTCACAACAGATATTGGTATGAGTAAATTGCCCGTTAACTACCAAGTTTTGAGCATATAAACTTGATGACAATCCAACAACTACTAATAAATTAAGTAAGGCTTTTGGCATGACGTTTTTGCAAGATAACAATTAACGACAGTCCAATAATAATTAATATGGTAGAAATAATTTCGGCTTGAGTAATTTCTAAATTTCCGATGTGATAGGTTGCGTTTACCCTGATTTTTTCAATTGTAAATCTTTCAATTCCATTCACAATCAGATATACTGCGAATAATACACCAGGGGCTTTTATTTTTTTTCTTACAGCCCATAAACCGGCAAATAATAGTAAGGCCATAATTACTTCGTAAAATGGTGTTGGAAACACTGGCTGTGGAAGCATAAAACAATGTTGACCTTCGCAACCGGGAATTGGAATGCCTTCACCTAACACATTATTTGGATATTGGAAACCCCATACCCAATCAGGAAAAAACGAAAGCCATTCAGGTTTAGGTGCAAGGTTAACTATTCCCCAGTCTCCATCGCCACTGAGCTGGCAGCCAATTCTTCCAATTCCGTAGGCTAACATTAATCCGGGTGCTGCTGCATCAATCATGTGTAGGGTGGGGATTTTATTTTTATTGGTGTAGTATAATACGGCAACAGTAGCCACAATTAGTCCACCATAAAAGGTTAATCCGCTAAAAGATAATAAGGCACCTATCGGGTCTTCAATCAATTCATTAGGATACTCGAGGTTATGAAAAATTTTAGCACCTAAAATTCCGCTTATTCCGGCAATTGCGGTTATATTCCACATAAGCGCCGAGGCGGGAACATCTTCAATTACAGTTTCTTCATCTTTCCCTTTCACGGCTTGAGCCTCGCGATAAGTAATATAAATGCCTGCGCCAATACCAATTAACAAACCGGCTATGCTGCCTTTTAAAGATAAAATAAAGGCTTGTGGATTAGCCGTAAGGGCCTCATAATCTAAAAACATTTCGAGTACCTTAAAGCCAATTAACCCGTAACTAATTGCATTTAGGGTATAATCTTGTATGCCTATGGCTTTGTTTTTAACTACAGTTCTGCTAATGCGCAGTAACAAACCTTCGGCAGTTTTTCTATTAAGCTCTTTTGTAGTAAAATGATAGGCACCGGCAAACGACATGGCCATAAAAAAACCAAAAGTTTGAATCGGTAACGGAAAATAAAAACCGAATAAATCGTTGATGAAATCAGAAATTGTAGGATACATAAAGTTGGTTTAGCTGTTTGGTTAATTATGGTTTCCAAACAATGGGTGTGCCATTGGATGGAATTTCAGGGAAATCAATTTCCATTCCATCTAATGTTTCTTCTATGGCATCTTCAAGGTAGGCCGAGGTAACACCGCTTTCACTTTCCCAATTATCATCAATGGCACCTTTGTAAACCAATTCTCTTTTCGAGTTGAATAAAAATACCTCAGGATTAAATTTAGCTCCGAATTTTTTAGCTACTTCTTGAGTTTCATCTTTTAAGTACATAAAATTTATGGTATGCAGCTTGTAATGAAATGCAGCCAATTTTATTTTTTCTAATGAATCGTCGGCTGATTGATTGCCATCATTGCTATTAATCCCGATGATTCCAAGATTATCATCTTCGTATTTTTCAAATAATTTTAATAACCTGTTGCTGTATGCCACAGAAATGGGTGAACTATTGCTGGTAAATACTATGGCAAGCGCGTATTTATCGGCATATTCGTAGCTTGAATGAACCTTATCATCAAAACCAATTAAATTAAATTCAGGTAATTTGTCACCTATTTGAAGCATAGCAAGTAGAATTTTATATTTTTACCATCGCAAAATAAGCAAAGCGTATATTATTTACACGAGCAAATTTAAAATTTAAAGATGTTTATTGAAGAAGTTGTACAAGTAAATCAGGCAAAGGCGTTTATTCAATTCCCGCATCAATTATATAAACATGACAAAGAGTGGATAGCACCTTTGGAGATGGATATTGAAGCGGTTTTTAATCGTGATGAAAACCCGTTTTTTAAATCGGGCGACGTAAAGCGCTGGTTATTAAAAGATGAAAAGAGAAAAGTGATTGGGAGAGTAGCAGCATTTTATAACCAAAAATATGTTGAAATCACCGGCAGTAAAACCGGAGGTATGGGATTTTTTGAATGTATTGATGATAAGCAAGCAGCTTATTTATTGTTTGATACCTGCAAAAATTGGTTAGTTGAAAAGGGTATGACCGCCATGGACGGGCCAATTAATTTTGGAGAAAAAGATCGCTTTTGGGGATTAATGGTACAAGGATTTAAAAATCCATCTTACCTCGAAAACTATAACCCTCCATATTATCAAGATTTTTTCGAATCGTATGGGTTTACGCGGTTATATGAACAATCAACCTCTGAAATTACAAGAGCTGATTTTAATTATGATCGTTTTAACAGGCTTGCCTCTCGTGTATTTAATAACTCAAATTACCGATTTGAACATTATAAAGATACTGAACTTAATCGTTTTGCATCCGACTTCGTTCATATCTATAACTTAGCTTGGGCGCATCGTCCGGATTTTACTCCCATGACTATCGAACGTGTGCAGATTACCCTCAAGGCACTTAAACCTATTTTAAGAGAAAAGTTGATTTGGTTTGCCTATGCTAATAATGAACCTGCCGGATTTTACATTAATACTATTGATGTAAACCAAATCTTTCGACATTTAAAAGGTAAAATGAATCTGTTAGGTAAGTTAAAGTTTTTATGGTATCGAACCTTCGGTCGCATTGATAGAGCCAGGGGTATTGTATTTGGTGTGATCCCTAAATATCAAAATTTAGGATTGGAAACAGGAATGATTATGAAATTTTACAATGCCATTTATGATGACCAATATTTACAAGCATCTGAGCTGGCTTGGATAGGCGACTTCAACCCAAAAATGCATTCAATGTTTGAGTCGTTAGG
>JALONK010000010.1 GCA_025454975.1 Bacteroidia bacterium | reverse complement strand
CTTGCTGATGATACCATTCTGGCAAGTATATTTATGCCCTATGCAGTTATTAGAAATCCATATTACGAAGAACGAGTAATAAGGACAAACTTGCCTACTGTTAAGGAAATAAAAATCAGGCCTGAACACGAATCGTCATGGCAGTTTTGGATAATATTGCTCATATTACTCTATATAGCCTTCGTTCGCATTTCTAATCCTAATAATTTTAAAGTATTTATATTATCGGTATTCAATTTAAAGCTAAGCAGGAAAATTTGGGAAGACCAAAGGTCGTTTTTTAGTTTTGTGTTCTTTCAACTATTTGCTATTTATTTATTAATAGCATCCCTGTTTATTTTAAACTTCCCTAAGTTTAACATTCTTGAACATTTAAAAAATGATGTGTTTAAGTTCATTTATATATTCGTTGCGATAGTAATTGTATATGCAGGTAAGTTTTTCATACATATTCTACTGGGATATTTACTAAAGATGAATAACCTTGCAATCGGTTTTATTAGCAATACAGTTTCGGTTAATAATTTTGTTGCATTGGTTATTTTCCCATTTTCAGTTTTGTCATTCTATATCAATCAACCCATATTGGCTATTGTATTGTCGCAGACTATTATTGCCATTTTTTTTATTAGTGTATTATATAGGGTGGTGAGGATGATATTGTTAAGTAATAGTTTTTTCAGTTTCCCAACATTTTATTTATTTCTATATCTTTGCGCACTGGAAATTGCACCTTGGTTTATAATAGTTAAATTTTTAAACACTTACAGCGCTTGAAAAACGGCAAAATAAAAAAGCTACTCATATCACAACCTAAACCCGAAACGGAAAAATCGCCTTATTACGATTTGGCAAAGCGATTAAGCTTAACGGTTGACTTCAGGCCATTTATAGCAGTATCCCCAATCAATCACAAAGAATTTAAATCGCAAAAGGTAAATATATCAGAGCACACAGCGATTATTTTAAATTCTCGAAATTCCGTAGATCATTTTTTTAGAATGTGTACGGAAATGAAAATTGAGATGCCTCCTGAAACCAAATATTTTTGTGTAAATGACAGTATAGCTAACTATTTGGCTAAGTACATACAGGTAAGAAAAAGAAAGGTGTTTGTAGGTAAATCAACAGAAGTTGAATTATTAAACGTAATAAAGAATCATCCGACAGAAAATTATCTTTTTCCTTGCAGCGATTGGAGAAAACCGGATATAGAAAAGTTTATGAAGAAGAGTAAATTCAAATATAAGGAAGCCTTCTTCTATCGTATAGTTTCATCAGATCTGAGCGATTTAACCAACGTAAATTATGATATCATCTGTTTTTTTAGTCCGGCTGATATCCGTTCGTTGTTCGAAAACTTTCCTGACTTCAAGCAAAACAATACACTAATTGCATCGTGGGGAGCCACAACAGCTAAAGCCATTACTGACGCTGAATTAAAGGTAAACATCATGGCCCCAAGTCCCGAATCACCAAGCATGATTATGGCTTTAGAGAAGTATATCGAAGCCAATAACAAGAAATAACAGGTACTGATATAGATTTATAGGGGTTAAGGATTTATAAAAAAAATAGCCTTTCTTGTTGTATTGTCCGAATCTTTTTTGTAGTATTGTTTAGATAAATTAGATTCTTTTTTTTTACATTATGAAGAAATTGTTATTGGTATGGACAGCTTTGATTGGGGCGGTTGGAGCTTATGCACAACAAGACCCTCAGTTTACACAGTTTTTTCGTACCCGACTTAATTATAACCCTGCTTACGCCGGAAGTCAAAATGATAAAATTTGTTTGGGTTTCATTGGTCGTTCTCAATGGTTAGGATTAGGCTCAAATGATAAAGGTCAATCGCCACAAACTATTGTTGGCGACATCTCAGCACCTTTGTTTCGAAATAGAATCGGGGTTGGACTTAACATAAATCAGGATGCGTTAGGTCACGAATCAACCTTAATGCCAACTTTTAGTTTTGCCTACCACTATACTTTCCCAAACAGTCATAAATTATCCGGAGGTATAGGTGTTGGAATTTTACAAAAATCCTTAGACGGTAAAAAACTTCGTCCACAGCAACAAGGTGATAATTTAATTCCAACAGCAGTGGTAAATGATATGGCTGTAGATTTCAGTTTTGGTGTATTATATCAAATACCAAATATTGCCATGCTCGACAATGTTTATATTGGTTTATCCTCAACCCATTTAACCGAACCGACTGTAGAATATGTAAGTCGTAAGTTTAATGCTGTTCGCCATTATTACTTAATGATGGGAGCGGTATATAATTTACCCGGCGGAAGCTTTACATTAGAGCCCAACATTTTTATTAAAAATGCAGTGAAAACTTCATTTGATATCAATTTGTCAACTACATATAATTCTAAAATACTTGGTGGACTCAGTTACCGTAATGTAGATGCCCTTGCCATTATGGGTGGGTATAAATTTACTGAAGTAACTACAGCAATGGTATCTTATGATTTAACCACCAGTAGATTATCTCAATTTAGTAACGGTACAGTTGAGCTTTCAATCCGCCATTGTTTTAGATTTAAATCTGAACCACCTGTAAGAATAGTTAGACCTATATTCACACCAAGATTTTTATAATAACTCACAATATTTTAACTTTTCAACGTTAATAATGCTAAAAAAAGGCAGGTTATTTGGAAATTTGATAGGAACATATAATTTTGCCTAACTAAACTAAATCTTATCATAGCAAAAGATGAAAAACATGAAATGGTTAATACCCGTTCTACTGCTTGCGGTAATAGTAGGTTGTAGCACCAGTGACAGAGGTGAATTAACCGGTGTTCCCGGTCGAAGAACGTGGAGTCATCCTCAGCCATATGGTACCATTTACGTGCCATCAGGCTCGATTCACATCGGTTCAAATGAACAAGATGTTCCAATGGCACAAATTGCTCCTAATCGTCAAATCACGATTACTGCATTTTACATGGATGAAACCGAAATAACGAATAATGAATATCGTCAGTTTGTATACTGGGTTCAAGACTCTTTGTTTAGAAACAAATTAGCTGAGGCAGATCCTGATAAATATTTTTATCCACTTCCGGAAGGTGAAGAGGACGAATCGTTACGCGGATTAAATTGGGAAGAAAAAATTGATGAGGAAGACGCTAAAAATAATGAAGAAATAAAAAACTTCTTCTATAATCAAGCTGAAACTTACTATCGTGTTAAACAAATTGATGTACGTAAGTTAATTTACAGCTATGAATTTATTGACCAAAAAGCCGCTGCTCAAGTAAAACGTCAAGATTGGAAAAAAATTAATCGTGCCGATTTCAAGAAAAAGAAAGAAGTTGAAATTTATCCGGATACTTTAGTTTTCATCCGTGATTACACATATTCATATAATGAGCCAATGACCCAAGTTTATTTCTGGCATCCGAAATATGATGACTATCCTGTGGTTGGTATCAATTGGCATCAAGCTAATGCTTTTTGTGATTGGAGAACAAAATATCTGAACTCATTTTATGCTGATATCCTAGAAAACACTGTAACAAGTTTCCGTCTTCCAACGGAGTATGAGTGGGAATATGCATCAAGAGGTGGTCGCGACCAAACCATGTATCCGTGGGGAGGACCATACATCAGAAATGCGAAAGGATGTGCATTAGCTAATTTCAAGCCGGGTCGTGGAGAATATAGTTCAGATGGAGGTGTTTATCCGATTCGTGTTGCTTCATATTTTCCAAATGATTTTGGCTTGTATGATATGGCAGGTAATCTTGCAGAATGGACAAGCACTGCTTATGCTGAAAGTTCAAATTTATTCTCACACGATTTGAACGCCGATTATCAATATGATGCCAAAGACACAGATCCTGAAACATTAAAGCGTAAAACAATCAGAGGAGGATCATGGAAGGATGTTGCGTTTTACATTCAAAACGGTACAAGAACCTATGAATTCCAAGATAGCTCTAATTCTTACGTAGGCTTCCGCTGTGTAATGAGTTATATTGGTCGCTCAAACCGCGATACAAAATAAGATTGTAACTTTTTCGTTATCTACAACAACAACAAACAACAAACAATACAAATTAACAACTCTTAACATTTAAAAAACACAAAGTATGTCAAGTTCAAACAGTTTCTTCGAAAGCATGGCCTTTAAAAAAGTAATGGCAAAGGTTTATGGAATTGGTGCAGCCGTTGTAATCGTAGGTGCCTTATTTAAGATTCTTCATTGGAAAGGTGCTGATATTATGCTTATGGTAGGTTTATTAACGGAAGCATTCTTATTCACCATTTCGGCTTTTGAACCATTACATAAAGAAATTGATTGGACGCTTGTATATCCTGAATTGGCAGGAATGGAACCTGCAGATAAGAAAAATGCTGCAAAGAAAGGTACAGTTTCTCAACAATTAGACCAAATGTTAGAAGAAGCAAAGGTTGGTCCTGAGTTAATACAAAGTTTAGGGAACGGATTGAAGAGTTTAAGTGAAAATGTAGGTAATTTAAAAGACCTTTCTTCAGCCGCAGTTGCCACTGATGAATACACAAAAAGTGTTCAAACCGCTGCAGCCTCAGTTAATGGAATTAGCAGTTCATATTCTAAAGCCGTTGATGCTATCACGGGATTAGTAACTGCATCAGAAGGTTCTAAAGAATATGGTCAGCAAATTGATCGTATGACTAAAAATTTAACTCAATTAAATGCGGTGTATGAGTTAGAAATTACTGAATCAAATAATCATTTAAAATCAATCAATGAATTTGTAGGTAATTTATCTAAAGTGGTAAATAGTTTATCTGATTCTCAAACTCAAGCTGAGACCTTCAAAAACGAAATCGGAAGATTATCAACCAATTTAACCGCTTTAAATAATGTTTACGGTAACATGTTAGCTGCTATGAATGTTAACCGCGGAGCTAACTAAATAAAGGCATATTACGTTCATATAATTAACTAGAGAGGAGAAAGTAATGGCAGATAAAACCGCATCACCCAGGCAGAAGATGATTAACATGATGTATCTCGTGTTAACCGCCCTTCTCGCCCTAAACGTATCAGCTGAAATTCTAAAGGCGTTTCACCTTGTAGAAACCAGCATGAGTCGTGCAGGTGAGAACATTGACAAAAAGAATCAAGAAACTTACAAAGCAATTGTAAAGTATAAGTCTGATCACCCGACAGATCCTATTGCAATTGAGGCAGAGCAAAAATCTAAGGCGGCAATGACCATCTCGTCTGATGCTGTAAAATATTTCCAGGATATCAAAGACCAGTTGATTTCATTAACTGGTGGACGTAAAGAAGATAGCAATGGAGATGGAAAGCAAGATGATGAGGAAATAGTAGGCGCTAGTAATACCGAAATTCATGCTAATCTTATGATTGTTCAAAAGAAAGGCGAAGAGGTAAAAGCAAAAATCAATAAAGTTAGGGACGATCTAATGGCACTTGTTCCAAAAGATAAACAAGGTGAAATTAAATCTGATTTATATACTTTAGACCCACCTGAATCAGAAGGTAAAAAGGTTTCTTGGGAATCAGAAATGTTTGAACATACGCCACTTGCTGCTGTAAATACGTTGCTAACTAAGATTCAAAATGATATCAAGAACACTGAATCACAAGTGTTAAATTATTGGAAATCTAATCTAACCGGCGACGTTATTGTAATAGATAACTTTGAGGCGCAAATTATTCCTACAAACGGAACTTATATTTCTCAGGGAAGTAAATTTACTGCTGATATTTTCTTGGCTGCTGCCTCTTCAAAAACGGATGCAACAGTTACAGTTGGAGGCTCTTCAATTAAAATGGAAAATGGTATTGGTAAATATGATGTTCCTGCATCAGGTGAAGGTGAGAAAAAATTTAAGGCAGTTATTACTACAAAACGTGCTTCCGGTAAAACAGAAACTTATGAAAAAGAGTTCGCTTATACTGTAGTTAAACCAATTGCGGTAATCTCTGCAACCAAAATGAATGTGGTTTATATAGGACTTGAAAACCCAATCTCGGTTTCAGTTCCAGGTTATGCTGCATCTGAGGTTTTAACTTCAATCGAACCTTCTAGCGCAGGCCAGTTGAAAAAAGATCCTGCAACCGGTGGTTACCTGTTAACTGTTAATGGAACTGCTAGTCAAATTAAAGTGGTATGTTCAGTGAAAGATCGCGGTACTAACGCAACTAAAAAGATGGGTGAAGCCAACTATCGCGTTCGTAAAGTTCCTGATCCAATTCCTGCTTTAGGTACACTTGATGTGAGTGGCGGAGTTTCAGGCTCTGTTCTAAAAATCCAAAATGTTGTGCGTGCACCGTTAAAAGGATTTGCATTTGAAGGTGTTAATTATGTTCCTTTTGCGTTCGAATTTTTAGTAATACCTAAAAGAGGTCAACCTTTCTTTGAGGCTGGTAAAGGACAACAACTTTCAGGTACCATGCAAGCTCAATTAGCTAGGGTTGTGAAGGGTGATAAGGTGATGATTACTAATATAAAAGTGAAAGGTCCTGATGGTAACCGTCAATTGCCATCACCAATAGTTTTTGATGTTCAATAAAAATATGAAGAAGTTAATCGTAGGTTTAGCATTAGCATTGTCAGCAATACCGGCATTTAGTCAAGGTGTTTATGACGACTTTATCTATACGCGTCAGGCAGTTACTGAACGTAAGGTTATTGATTGGCCTTATTTAAGAGAAGCTGATGTGATGTGGGCACGTAGAATATGGAGGGTAATTGATACCCGCGAAAAACAAAACCAACCTATGCGTTGGCCAAAGAATCCATTAAACGTGATTTTATATAATGCAATCATGTCTAATAAGCTTATTCCTTATATTAATGATTCATTAACCAGTTACAGAACTGCTGAAGAATTTAAAAATTTCTATGCCTATAAAAAACCTGTAACACGTTTAATTGACCCTAACGGTGATCCGGATGATCCAACTAATGTAATTATTGATAGTGTTGATGTGCAAATGGTACCTGAGGATATCAAGAAATATAAAATAGTGGAAGACTGGATTTTTGATAAAAAAGAATCTCGTATGTACGTTCGTATCATTGCAATTGGCATTCTGGTTGCACCCCAACGTGAAGGTGTTGAAGTAGGTGAGGTTGATTGGGCTTGGTTAAAGTACCATAAGGATGTTAGTGATGCCGATCTTTCTGATGTTAGGGAAGTATTAGTAAATATGGAAGTATTTAATCGTCAGAATGACGCTGCTCGTTTAACTTACGACGATTGGTTTGAACAACGTTTATTTAGTAGCTATATCATAAAAGAGGCAAATCCTTACGATAGAGCAATTAATGAGTTCGAAGATTTTAAAGACGATAAAATCGCAGCCTTGTTGGAATCAGAACGAATCAAACAAGAACTATTCGAAAAGGAACATGACCTTTGGGAATATTAAAATTATAATTAAAGAAGGCCGCGCAAGCGGCCTTTCTTATTCGCGGAAATTTATACTTTATTCTTACTGTCTAACACAATAGTTACCGGTCCGTCATTTAATAATTCAACTTTCATGTCTGCTCCAAATATGCCTTGCTCTACTTTCATCTCATGAGCAAGTTGCTTTAATCTGTCAATAAAGGTTTCGTATTGTTTTTTAGCTACAGTTGGTGGTGAAGCTAACAAATAGCTTGGTCGGTTTCCCTTTTTGGTTGACGCATGTAATGTAAACTGACTTACAACTAAAAGACCACCATTAATTTCTTTACAACTTAAATTCATTATACCGTTCGAATCATTAAAGATTCGTAGATTAATAATTTTATTGCCTATCCATTCATAGTCTTCCGTATTGTCTTCGGCTTCAAAACCAACCAGCAACAGTAAGCCGGTTTTTATCGCACCAACTGTAGATTGATTTACACTGACACTAGCATGTGATACGCGTTGGATAATAACTTTCATTATTCAAATAAATCAGCTTTGGTTAAAATATTCGTATAGCTATGATAACGCTCTTCTGCAATTAATCCCTTCTCCAAAGCATCCTTAACAGCACAACCGGGTTCATTCATATGCTTGCAATTATTAAACCTGCAAGCGGTTAAAAATTTCCTCATTTCTGGGAAATAATGTGAAAGTTCAACATCTTCTAAATCTACTAATCCAAATTCTTTAATTCCGGGTGTGTCAATTATTGCCCCACCAAAACTTAAATCAAACATTTCTGCAAAAGTTGTAGTATGCATACCTTTTAAGGATGACATAGAAATTTCGCCCGTTTTTAAATTTAATCCGGGTGATATTTGATTGAGCAAACTTGATTTTCCAACCCCTGAATGTCCTGAGATTAATGTTGTTTTATCAGTTAACAATTCTTTTAGTCTATCTAAGTTTTTTCCGATTTTAGCTGAGGTTTCAAATATGTTATACCCTATATCTTTATAAAGTTTTAAGTAATGATCACTTAATGGTTGAATGTCTTCATTAAATAAATCAGCTTTATTTAATATTATTATTACAGGAATATGATAAGCTTCTGCGGTTACTAAAAATCGGTCAATAAATCCTAATGAAGTTGATGGAGCAACAAGAGATCCAACCAGCAACACCTGGTCAATATTGCTGGCCAAAATATGTGTTTGCTTTGAAAGGTTACTTGATTTTCTTATAATGTAATTTTGCCTTGGAAGAATGGTTTGTATGATTCCGGTTTCTTCACCATTTTCAATATTGTATTCTACCTTATCACCAACAGCAATTGGGTTGGTATGTTTAATCCCATCAAGTCGAAACTTTCCTTTAATCCGACAATCAATAATTTCTTTTTGTGCTGTTTTTACCTTGTACCAACTTCCGGTTGATTTAATTACAATTCCAATCATTATCTATTGTGCCAATTTAATACCAGCTACCACCGAAAATAAGCTAATTACATTACTTAAAGCCAAATATAATAAAGGCTTAAGTATTCCTTTAATTTCAAAAAGCTGAATACACTCAAGTGCATAAGAACTAAAGGTTGTAAATCCACCCAGAAATCCAATAACAACAAAACCATTAAACCAAGGTTGTATAGCGGGTGCTTTAGTGGCGAATTCGTAAAAGAATCCAATCAAAAAACAACCTGTAGTATTTACCAAAAAAGTTTGAATTGGAAATGCAGCCGCTGATTCTGGTTTTAACCAAACCGAAACTCCATATCTGGCTAGCGTACCTAATGCTCCTCCAAATGCAATAAACAGGAGAAATTTCATTGCGTGAATATACAATTAAATCACAATTGTACCTTCATCGTCATGACCAAATGAAATGTGTTTGCGTTTCGCTAAACGATATGCACTTATCCAAGCAATTATAGCATCAACCTCGTGCCAACTGTTTATCATATTTGGGTTGATTTTTACACCAAATGGTTTTTGGAGTTGTTTTAAAAAATCAGGGATTAAAGATTTATTTTTTTTGTTGTAATGTGGAATTTGGTGGTGACGTACAAATGCTGCCGGATATGTTTCTATCAGTTTAATACCAATGTGATTACATTCCTCTTTTAACTTAATGGCCCTGGCAGTTAAGCCTCCAATAAACATTGGCGACATCGCCTTTAATTCCATATCACACTGCCTGTAAAAATAATCACTTTCTGCTTTTCCAATAAATTTTCCAGGCAAAGAAAGAGGAGCATCAATGCAAGCAAATTCAGGTTTGTGATTATTTAAAACTGTGTATAAAAAATGATCGGCATTTTGCCTTTTTTCTGTTGCAAAAATAATTAAATCATCGGGTTTAGCACCCAAACAAATAGCAGTTGTACCTGCTGTCTTACTTCCATAATCAATACCTGACCACATAACTTTAATTCTAACTCAATAACAAATAAAAGCACTATTAGTTTATCGTTTCATTTAAATTGATAAAAGAAAAGAGTAAGATTAATGCGATAAATTGTATTATTTCGCAGGTAACTTTATGCGTATGTTGAATATTGTATTATTTGGCCCTCCCGGAGCAGGAAAAGGCACACAATCTGCTAAGTTAATTGAACAATTTGGATTGGTTCATTTATCTACAGGGGATATTTTCAGGGCAAACATTAAGGGTGAAACCGAATTGGGGAAATTGGCCAAGAGTTACATTGATCAAGGGAAATTGGTTCCTGATGAAGTAACTATTGCCATGCTTGAAAGTGAAGTAAACAAAAGTGATTCACCTAAAGGATTTATTTTTGATGGTTTCCCTCGCACCCAAGCCCAAGCCCAAGCATTAGATACATTTTTAAGCAGTAAAGGTACTACCATCAGTTTAATGTTAGCTTTAGAAGTAGAGGAAGATGAATTAAAGAAAAGATTATTGTTGCGTGGCAAAGATAGTGGAAGGGCTGATGACCAAGATCCGGCAATCATTCAGAAAAGGATAGATGTTTACCAAGCTGAAACCATGCCTGTTAAAACATATTATACCCAACAAGGTAAATATAAAGGCATTAATGGTTTAGGTGAGATTGATGAAATATTTAATGCACTTTGTCAAGCAATTGAAGAGGTGACAGGAAAATAATGGCTGATTCTAACTTTGTTGATTATGTAAAAATATGTTGTCGTTCCGGTAAAGGAGGAAGCGGCTGCATGCATTTACACCGAGATAAAAAAACCGCAAAAGGTGGACCCGATGGGGGGGATGGTGGTAAAGGCGGAAGTATAATATTACGTGGTAATAGTCAAATGTGGACTTTACTCCATTTAAAATATAGAAAACATGTAATCGCCGAACCAGGTGAAAATGGTCAAGGCGCACTCCGAAAAGGTAAAGACGGTAAAGATGAAATATTAGATGTGCCATTAGGTACTGTGGCTAAAGATGCCGAAACGGGCGAAATTTTATTTGAAATAACTGTAGATGGTCAAGAGGAAGTACTTGTTAAAGGTGGAAGGGGAGGTTTAGGTAATGCGCACTTTAAAAGCAGTACAAATCAAACACCTCGCCATGCCCAAACAGGTGAAAATGGTAAAGAAGAGTGGAAGATTTTGGAACTTAAAGTGCTAGCTGATGTTGGTTTAGTTGGATTTCCTAATGCAGGGAAATCAACCTTACTAAGTGTGTTAAGTGCTGCCCGTCCTGAAATAGCGGATTATCCTTTTACAACATTGGTACCTAACTTAGGTATTGTTGAGTATCGCAATTACAAAAGTTTTGTAATGGCCGACATTCCCGGAATTATAGAAGGTGCGCATGAAGGTAAGGGATTAGGTCTGCGCTTTTTGCGTCATATCGAACGAAATGCAACGCTTTTATTTATGATAGCCGCAGATAGTAAAAATATAAAGGAAGAGTATCAAGTTTTGTTGAATGAGTTAAAAGCATTCAACGCCGATCTGGTGTATAAAAAACGACTATTAGCTATAACCAAAGCCGACTTGCTGGATTCAGAATTAATAAGCCAAATGAAGGCAGATTTGCCACAAGATATTCCTCATATCTTTATAAGTTCGGCCACAGGATTTCAAATTACTGCATTAAAAGACCAACTTTGGGAAATGATCAATGATTAGCCTGCGAATGGCTTAAGTTCAAATACAGTTATTTCCGGTAAAATACCTACTCGACCGGGATAACCTAAAAATCCGAATCCACGATTTACATATAGGCGTGTTCCGTTCACTTCATACAATCCTGCCCAATGTGGGTAAATATATTGAGAAGGACTCCATTTAAACTTTCCGATTTCAATGCCAAATTGCATCCCATGTGTATGCCCGCTAAATGTAACATCAATATCATTATGTTGCGTGCTTATTATATCATCGAAATGACTGGGGTCGTGAGACAGCATAAGTTTTACAGCATCTTCTGGTACTCCTCGTTTAGCTAAATCTACATTACCGAATTTTTGAAAGCGACCTTTATTCCCCCAATTTTCAACACCCATTATTGCCAATTTTGATTCTCCTTTGTTAAGCACTACATGTTCGTTTCTTAATAAATGCCAACCTAAGTTATGATGATGCTTTACCAAATTGTCCAGGTTTTCTTTTTTGGCTTCGGCCGAGTCCCATTTTACATAATCACCGTAGTCATGATTACCTAAAATGCTGTAAACACCCATCTTACCTTTAATAGTGCTAAACATTTCGCCATACGTATATGCTTCTTTAGTCTCATTATTTACCAAATCACCGGTGAAAAAAACCAAGTCTGCTTGTTCGGCATTTACCATATCAACGCCTTTTTTAACGGCATCTATATCCAGTAAACTTCCGGTATGAATATCACTTAACTGCACTATTTTAAGTCTGTTAAAAGCACTTGGAAGATTTTTGATGTATAGAGGAACTCGATGAATGCGATAGTCATAGCCACCTTTAAAAATTCCCTTTGTTAGCAGAATTAAAGGCACACCCGCAGTTAATGTTCCCGCTGTGGTTAGAAATTCACTTCTGCTTATTTTAGACTCGATGGGTTCGGTAAATGTTTCCGGTTTCTTGGTTGATTCCTTAGGAATTCCTAAATATTTACTCATCAATCTTGATAACCATATCATTGCGCGTCTTAAATCATCAATAAGCACAAAAACGCTAATTATTGATTTAGAAATATATACGATAATAATGAATGCAAAGATATAAACCCGGGCTTGCATATTTTTTTCTATCGAAGGGATAAAGTTGGCACCTACTAACAAAGAAATGGCAAGTATCGAAATCCCCCACCAGATAAACTTAAACCACTGTTTGCGTTTTTTATTCTTGTTGAAGAATAATACATTTAATGCATGCCAACTGTATAAATCAATAGCTAAAATAATTCCCAGTGCTATCAAGGTAACTTTAATTTTAAATTCCTGCATTTTATAGATTATTTGTGCAATTTGCGGATGTTAAATTCTTTTTATGATTTGTTTTCCTACCTCCAAAATTAATATCGGTTTGCATGTAATTAACAAACGAGAAGATGGATTTCACAATATTGAAACCATTTTTTATCCGGTTGGTTTGGGCGATATCTTGGAATGCGTTGAAAATACAAAATACAATATTCAAGATAAGTGCCAATTTATTGCTTCCGGGTTAAAAATTTCCGGTGATGTAAATCAAAACTTGGTGGTTAAAGCTTATCAGGTTTTGGATAATGATTTCGACTTGCCTCCTGTTTTGGTAAACCTACACAAACAAGTTCCAATGGGCGCAGGTCTTGGTGGTGGGAGCAGTGATGCAGCTTTTATGTTATCCCTGTTGAATGATTTATTTGAATTAAGACTAACTGTTCCACAATTGGAAAAATATGCTTCAACCTTGGGAAGCGACTGTGCATTTTTTATTCAAAACAAACCTGCTTATGTCTTTGGTAAAGGGCATGAATTAACCCAAATTGACATTAGCTTGGCAGGTTTGCATCTAGTGCTTATTCATACAGGAAAGCATTCTTCAACCGCACAAGCTTATGCCCATGTTTTAAAACGCGGTAGTTTAATTCCAGGCGAAACTGTTAAAGATGCAGTTCAATTACCCTATAAACAATGGCAATTCCACTTGTTTAATGATTTTGAACCATCGGTATTTAAATTTATACCTGAATTGGCAAAAATTAAAAACTGGTTATATCAACAAGGTGCCATTTATGCAGCTATGAGTGGAAGTGGTTCATGCATGTTTGGCTTATTTACTGACAAACCTAAATTAAATGGAGAATTCGCCGCACATGTAATCCACGGCGAGGAATTAAAATAAATAAGTTATAACAATAGTCTAAACAAGTTCATCAATTAAGAACCTGATTATTCAGTGATCATAACTTTTATAAGCTTACTTCTTTCATTTCCAAACACAGCTACATGGTAAATACCGGGCAACCATCCTTGTGTACTAATGCCGGATTCAGCTTGGCTTGATGATGTGTGAATTGATTTTGTAGTAACTAAGCGACCATTATTATCATATACTTTTACCTGATAAGAGCCTGAAAGTTCATTGCTGAAATTAAAGTTGATATATGATTGGGCTGGGTTAGGAAAAACCTCTACTTGCAATGCCTCTGTATTAAACTCTTTATTACCGGCAATAGTAGGTTTTGGTATTTGAAACCTAAACTCGTCAAGTTGAGTAACATTATCTGTTACCATTGATGCTTCGCCTAAATAGTATTTGCTGTTTTTTCCAATCCAAATATAAGTTAAATCTTGTTGGTTGTTTGGCAAAGGAAAAGGTATAGAAGATAATGGTATTTGGAACCAAATTGGTACAAGATTATTTTTTCCTTCTAAACGAAAGTTGGTGGTAATCGCACTCTTCACTCGTAATGTCGGATAATCATTTGTAGGTGTTTTTAAAGTTCCCCAAGCATCACAAGTATTTATAATCCTTACTGTAAATGTAACCCTTATCGAGTCGGCTAATTGGTTTAACCCTAAAGTGCCTGCGGGTAATACGCTTCTATTGGTAAAACTGTCTCTGGTAACATCCAAATAGTTCATAGGTAATCTCAAAGAGTTTAAACCTATAAAGGCATCGCCACCTAAAAACACAGCAGCAGGATTAGGTACAATGGTGGTTAACATGGATGATGATAGGTTAATAAATGTAATATCCTCAATAGAACCATCAACAAGAACATGGGTAATATTACCCGGAGCGGCAATTGGTGATGCTGCCGGATCTATGAAAAATGACGATGATGTGTTGTTTTTTCTCATTTGGGTGAAATCCCAAACTTGCGCTGCACCCACTGTTGCAGCTAGGTTACTGTTTAACACATTATTGGTGTCGGTTCCATACCAAATAGTATCACCAACAGCAGCAAAATCTTCGTTTGTTATTGTGATTTGTGCAAAGGAAGTTGTTCCAAAAAGTAAAGCTACTATCCAAAATAAATGTTTCATAAACAAAGTTTTATATTCGAATTTAACGATTTAATTATCAAATCTATTATTTTTTAAGTTTATGTTTGATAAACTCAATTACAATCGGTAACAATGAAATGCCAATAATTCCAAAAACAACTAATTCAAAGTTATCTTGAACTTCTTTAATATTACCAAAAAAATACCCGGCCATGGTTAGCATGGTAACCCAAACAATGGCACCGGCTATACAATAACTCATATATTTTTTGTAGGTCATGTTGCCCACACCGGCTACAAATGGAGCGAATGTTCTTACAATAGGGACAAAACGAGCGAGTATAATGGTTCTTGCTCCATGCTTTTCATAAAAGGCATGTGTTTTATCTAAGTAATCCTTACGAATAGTGAATATTCCAAACAGCTTTGCTCCTTCACCTTTTTTAGCTAAAAAACGACCTATAAAATAATTAGTATTATCGCCTAATAAAGCGGCACAAATCAAAAGCACCATAATAAGCACCACATTTAATTGATTGGCTTGATTGGCCGCCAATGCACCTGCGGCGAATAATAATGAATCACCGGGCAAAAATGGAGTTACTACTAATCCGGTTTCTGCAAAAACAATTAAAAACAACAATACATAAACTAAAGAGCCATGATCTTGAACGAAAGTTTGCAAGTGTTGGTTGATGTGTAAAATGAAATCAATAAATTCTTTCATATCGTAATTTTGATTGCTGCAATGTTACACATATTTGATAACTTTGTGAGGTGTATCGCAAAAATATTAAAGTGTTTATATGGCTTGTTTTAATCATCGGAATGGTTGGTACAAGTATTTCATGTTCAACAAGCAAGCCTCGTTCTAAGCGCGGCTGTAATTGTAAGTTTTAATGAACCAACCATTAATTAGTTTAATCACGGTTTGTTACCAGGCTGAAGCACTTATTAAGGAAACTTTAGCAAGTGCAGTTAAACAAACCTATAAAAACATTGAGTTGGTAATTATTGATGGTGGCAGCACCGACCAAACTGTTGCTATTGCACAAACATTTAAACCCTATATTGGAGAACTAATTAGCGAGCCTGACCTTGGAATTTATGATGCCATGAATAAAGGTATTCGTGCTGCTAAAGGAGAATGGATTTATTTTTTAAATGCAGGCGATGCATTTTACAACGAACACGTTTTAACAAGCATTTTTACTAAGGATTTAACAGGTATTGATTTTATTTACGGAAAGATGCAAACCGTTAATGAACCAACCGGAATAAATTATATTGGCGGACATAAGGTTGTTGCAAAAGACTTTTATTTCAAATATCCAATTTGTCACCAAACCACCTTTACTCGCAAATCGGCTTTTGGATATATGCCTTTTTATAATCATAACCTTAGAATTATGGCGGATAACAATTGGCAGATGCATTTTTTCTCCAAGTTTGAAGATAAAACTTTATTTGTTGATGAAATCATTGCGTTTTATGACATTCAAGGTGCTTCTTATCATAAACGTATGAAGGGTTACAGAGAATTTCTTTCATATGCCTATAAATTTCTTCCGCTATCGGTGTATGTGATTAATGTTTTATTATACCCGCTCATTTGGTTGAAGGTTAAAATTATTCGAACTTTCCAACATCAACCCTGGTTTAAAGCATACCGACAACGAAAGTTTAAGGGTAAGTTGGCCAATGTTTAAAACTTGTATATTGCTTAGGTTACCCATCGCTTATTTTGCAACCAATTAGATAATTACCATCACATGATTTTATCAGATAAACGTATTTTAGAAGAAATAGACAAAGGCACCATTTTAATCGAACCGTTTAAAAGAGAATGTTTAGGAACCAACTCTTATGATGTTCATTTGGGGAGGTATTTAGCTACCTATAAAGATCGTGTTCTTGATGCGCGTGAGCATAATAAAATTGATATTTTTGAAATACCGCAAGAAGGATTTGTTCTGCAGCCTAATACCTTATATTTAGGCGTAACTGCCGAGTATACAGAAACCCATGCCCATGTTCCTTTTTTAGAAGGAAAAAGCAGCACCGGCAGATTAGGTATTGATATTCATGCTACAGCAGGCAAAGGTGATGTAGGCTTTTGTAATACATGGACATTAGAGATTAGTTGTGCTCAACCGGTGCGCATTTACGCCGGTATGCCAATTGGGCAACTTATTTATTTTGCAGTGGAGGGCGACATTGAAACTATGTATAATACAAAGAAAAATGCTAAATATAACAAGCGTGGAGTTAAGCCTGTAGAAAGTATGATGTGGAAGAATAAGTTTTAAAACAACTAATTTATTCTAAGCGATAAATTTTGATGTTGTAATTTCTTTCTAATACTTGGTAATACACCCAAACACCTACTCTTCGATAATTGCCCTTCCACCAAACCCAATGTCCGAATTCGTCGGGCATGCCTGTTCTTAAAAATGAAATATTCCATTTAAACATTTGGTTTTTACTATTGGTTAAATAGGGTTTTAATGTGGGAGGTATGCTATCGTGCCAAGTAACATTAACGAGTTGAAATAGTTGATTATCCTCCAATAAAAAATAATTTGAAGGCAACTTCATTGTGTTTAAAAACCAAAAGGCTTTTTTAGCATTGGTTAACTCAACCACCAATTTTCCTTTTGCCCCGGTAATTGATAATTCTTGATGACGAATATTTCCTGTACTGTCATATTGAAGATAGATATAACCGAAAGGGAAAGATTTTTTTTCGTCGAAAAGTTTCCCTTCCTTAAAATATCTTCTATCACATAAAAACTCCGGTTCTCCTAAGCCTTGCCAATAGTTTACAGCCGATACGGCAATAGGTCGGATTGATGTACAACTGTCTATTTTACGTTTGACTATAAAATCGTTTGTAGATATCATAACAGTATCCGTTTGAGCATGAATCGGCTGCAAACAACACATGGCCAAAACAACAAATACTAGATGCTTAATAATGCCTTCCATGCTGCATCTACATCTTTAGCTTCAAGCAATTGATGAGCTAGTTGGTGAACTGATTGTGTCAACAATTCACCGGATAAAGTTTCATGCATGTGTTTCAATTCTTTATTCATGTGCACATACACTTCGATATCAGAAGTATCAGGTAAACGTTCGGTGTTGCCTAACATTCCTAAGTCGTTACCCGTTAAATATTTACTGTACCTAATACTTTCAGGCAAGGCATCAACACCCATACCTAAAGTTGTTAAAGGTTTAGGTACTTCAAATAAAGCATTACCATTGGCACGAGCATACCAATCGCCCCCCAACCTTGCAACAAGGTCAATTTTTTCTTGATCAATTTTACCTGTAGGTAAAAGTATTTTGTTGTTAATGTGAAATAAAATAACCTCACAAATAATTAGGTTTCCTGCTCCTCCTTCAGTACCTAAAGGTATAACCTGGTTCACCTTACATTCCAGTTGTACCGGCGATTCTTTTACTCGGGGTGGTTTTATAAATGCAGAAGGCTCCGGAGTAAAGCCCGATTTTACAAATTCATCCACTCCTTTAGGATATTCAGTACTTGATAAACTCATTTGTTGAACCATTGGATAAGTAACAACATTAATGCACACTTCAGGTACTTCCATTACATTTTCTAAAGTATGTTTAATGGTATTATCTCGTACCCTTCTGGCAGGTGAGAAAATAAGTATGGGCGGATTTGAACTGAATAAGTTGAAAAAACTGAAAGGACTTAAATTAACATTTCCGTTTTTATCTATTGTGCTGGCAAAACAAATTGGCCTTGGGGCGATGGCACCTTGCAGCAAACCTTGAATTTCCATAGCCTTCATTTCGGCCGGATTATAGGTTCGATATTCGTTAATCATAAGAAATTATTGAGGCATTATTGACTGCACTGAAGGTGCCTCGGATACAATTCCTTGAGCACACCTTAAAATTTTTCCCGGATACTTTTGAATAATACGGTAATCATGAGTTGCCATAAGTATGGCTGTGCCTTGCTTTGCAATATTGTGAAGCAAAGTCATGATATCATCGCTTACTTTTGGGTCGAGATTACCCGTTGGTTCGTCGGCCAAAATAATGCTGGGATTATTTAATAATGCCCTTGCTATTACCACACGTTGCTGCTCGCCTCCACTTAGTTCATGAGGCATTTTAAAATCTTTGGTAGTTAGCCCAACAAGTTCCAATACTTCATTAATTCTTTTTTTAATTTCAGTATCGTTTTTCCATCCTGTTGCTTTTAGTACAAATAGAAGATTTTGGTAAACCGTGCGGTCGGTTAATAACTGAAAATCTTGGAAAACAATTCCAAGTTTTCTTCTTAAAAAGGGAATATCTTTTGGTTTTAAGGCCAATAAATTAAATCCTGCAATCAGTCCTTCACCTGATTCAAGTTTTAGTTCCCCATAAAGTGTTTTAAGTAAACTACTTTTTCCACTTCCCGTTTGTCCGATTAAATATACAAATTCTCCTTTATTGATGATTACATCAACATCACTTAGAATCAGGTTGTCACGCTGAAATATTTGAACATCTTTTAATGTGATTACCGCTTCCATGTTTACCAATTGAGTTTATGCATTTTACCAAAAGGGATGGTTTTTACCAAATCTAAAATTTCCTGTGTTTTATCGGATAACCCACATTTTTCTAATGCCCGTTCAGGTCTATCGGTTCTAAAGTAAGCGATTAAAGTAAATTGATCATCTCGAAGTTGAACATAATCAGGGATTTTGGCTTTACCTTTTATTTTTATGATGTACAAAACTATTCAGATTAAATATTGTTAAAATAATTCAGATTTTTTAATCAATTCAACTTATTATTGCAAAAGCAAAATTACAAAAAAACATGAGACTAACTAAACAGGTATTTTACTCTTTTTTAGTTGCCGCTGCTGTAGCCAATTCAGGTTGTAGTGTGAAAACCAACATGGGAACTAACAATTACACAGTTACACCAAATCCGTTGGAAGTGAAAGGCGATTCAATTACAATCACAATTAGTGCGACCGTACCGCCTAAGTCATTCAACCCAAAAGCTAACGTTCAATTTCAACCGATTTTAAAAACAGCTAAAGGTGATGTTCAATTAAAAGCTATAACCTTAGGTGGCGAGAAAGTTACAGAATCTGTTGATGTTAAGATAGATTCGAAAACCGGTGGTAGAATCTCTTACACTGAAAAAATTCCTTACAATCCTGATTTAAAAAGAGCTACTTTATATCCAACTTTTGCTATTAAGTTAAAAGGTAACTACCAACAACTTCCTGAAGTAAAAGGAATGAAATATGCTGATAAAGTATTAGCAGAAGGTACCATCACAACTGCACTGTTGGTTAAGCCTTCAGAAACTCCGGGCTTCGATATCACTGAGTATGCTGCTACTGCTTCAACTAAAACAGTTGATATATATTTTCCTTTAGATGTTGATCGTTTTGATCCAAAGTTTAAAGTTGGGAAATTATTGAGCAATAAAGGCCAATTAGAGTTATTGAAAAAATCACTTAAAGCTGATAAAAACTGGGTAGTTAAAGGGTTAGCCATCAATGGTTTTGCTTCTCCGGAAGGTGAACTTTCACGCAACTCAGGCTTATCTCAGGGTCGTGCTAATTCTACATTCTCTTATTTAAAAAATGAGTTGAAAAAGTTAGGTTTTACTGAGGTTAACGACCAAAACTTAAGCATGGGTTCTACCTTAGCCGAAGATTGGGCAGGTTTAGCGAAATTAGTTGAAGGATCTAAATTAAAAGATAAGGCAGGTATTGTTGCTATCATCAACAACCCGAATATTGCTGACCTTGAAAAAGAAAGCTTAATCAGAAGAGATTATGCTAAGTCGTGGGAAACCATTAAAAAAGAATTTTTACCTCGTTTAAGAAGATCAGAATTAGTTATTAAAGGTCAAACACCGCTAAAAAGCGATGCTGAATTAATGGCTGCTAATATTGATTCATTAACTGATGTTGAGTTGTTACACTTAGCAGTTGTTACAACTGATGCTACTAAGAAAATGGATATTTACAAGCGTTATGAAACTCGCTTCCCTAATGATTGGAGAGGTTTTAACGACTTAGGAGCTATGTATATAAACTCAGGTCAGTTTGATTTAGCTAAGGTTGAATTAGAAAAAGCAAATGCTTTATCACCTGAAAACGGAATTATTTTAGCTAACTTAGGTATTGCCATGAAAAATACCGGCAACTTAAAAGCAGCAGAAGATTTCTACAAAAAAGCTGAAGCTAAAGGAATGGACTTAAGTTACCACAGAGGTGTTATTGCAATTAAGAAAG
Source organism: Bacteroidia bacterium (assembly GCA_025454975.1). Classification (GTDB taxonomy): domain Bacteria; phylum Bacteroidota; class Bacteroidia; order UKL13-3; family UKL13-3; genus UBA6183. The sequence goes on along the minus strand of JALONK010000010.1, from coordinate 111,913 downwards.
GTGACTATGCAACTGCGGTTAGTTTATTTAAAAGAGCAGGTAAAAAAGATTTTAATACTGCTTTAGCTATGTTATTAAACGGAGATGCAGCCGGTGCAAAAACCTTAATAGATAATTTATCACCTGAGCAAATGACTTGGGATTTATTTTACCTACGTGCAATTGCCGGAGCTCGTTTAAATAATGCAGATGTGGTTACTTCAAATTTAACCAGAGCTATACAATTAAAAGCAGAAGTTAGACAAATGGCAAAAGAGGATGTAGAGTTTATCAAATTTTTTGGTAACCCTGCATTTGAAGGTGCTATCAGATAAGAAATTATTTATAGTATTGTTTAGGGGTTGAATATCATGTTCAACCCCTTTTTTTATCATTATTAATATCACAAATATGACAAGTGATCAGTTAAAAGAATTGAAGTTAAGGGTTGAAAGCCTGAGGAGGTATCTTTGACATCGATAACAAAATGTTATTGGTACAAGATGAAGAACAACAAAGTTTACATGCAACTTTTTGGGATAATCCAAAGCGCGCCGAGCAAATCCTGAAAAGTATAAAAATGAAAAAGGTTTGGCTTGATGGGTATGCACAAGCACAGCAATTGGTTGAAGATGTAGCGATTTTGGATGAATTTTTGGCGGTTGGTGAATCAACAGAAGAGGAAGTTGAAACTGCTTATCAACAAGCCATTGATGCAGTGGAGGCGCTTGAGATAAAAAATATGTTAAATGCAGAGGAAGACCAATTCAACTGTATGATTAACATTAATTCGGGTGCAGGCGGAACCGAAAGCCAAGATTGGGCCGAGATGTTGCGACGAATGTATATCATGTATTGTGATCGCCAAGGTTATAAAGCCAGTGTAATTGAAGAGCAAGCAGGAGATGGGGCCGGAATAAAAAGTTGTACGATTGAAGTGATTGGTGATTTTTCTTACGGGTATTTAAAAGGTGAAAATGGTGTACACCGATTGGTTCGTATTTCACCTTTTGATGCTAATGCCAGGCGACATACTTCTTTTGCATCTGTGTATTGTTATCCTATTGTTGACGACAGTATAGAAATTGAAATCAATGATGCCGATATTGAAATTCAAACCTCTAGAAGTGGCGGCGCCGGAGGTCAAAATGTAAATAAGGTGGAAACGAAGGTACAACTAACTCATAAGCCATCAGGAATTGTAGTTATTTGTCAGGTTGAACGAAGCCAAAGTGCCAATCGCGAGCGAGCCATGCAAATGTTACGTTCACAGTTATACGAATTAGAACTTCGAAAACGAAATGAAGCAAAACAAGCATTAGAAGCAGGTAAAAAGAGAATTGAATGGGGTTCTCAAATTAGGAATTACGTATTTCATCCATATAAACTTGTAAAAGATTTGCGCACCGGAGTTGAAACCAGTGATGTTCAAAAAGTAATGGATGGTCACCTGGAAGAATTTATCAAATCCTATTTAATGGATGCTTCAATTCAGAAATAAAAATATACATAACAAAAAAGTCCCGAAATCGGGACTTTTCTGCGTAATCAATCTATAATAAAAACATGGCAACTTGCGGTTGCCCGTCTTTTAAAAGTTAAGTAAGGTTGCCTCTTCCGGAGCTTTGGCATCCTCTTTTGGTTCGGCTTTTTTGCCGTTACCATTGCCGTTACTTACAGGCTTTGCTTTTGTATATTCACCTAATCCGAATACTTCATATTTGTTTTCCTTCAAAAACATACCAATCGCAATGGCTTGTTTAATATTACCTAATTGAATATCAATTTCGAATTCATCGGCAATCATCGGACGAGGAGAAACCGTGAATACAATTTTTTGATCCATACAATAATCAAATAATAAAGGAGTTGTTTTTCTTTTAGCCAATACGGTTACTTTTTCTTCCATGTTTTTTAGCTTTAATTTATTGATAGTCAGTGTTTAAATTTTGTCTTATTGTGTTGGTAAAGATAATACAACTCTGCTTTTTTTAACTGAAATGGTGTTTTATAAATACGCACATTGAAACCTCACTTATTTCCTACTTATTCACAACCTAATGAGATATGTGAGTTATATGTGGGAAAGTGACGTGTTATTCACATTAAGCTGCCAGCCTTTGTTGGTGTTGATGATTATCAACGTGTTGCGCTAATTTTAAATCAGCTAAGTATAAATTAATATCTCCTAATAACATCCTGCAGTGCGCCCTTAAACGATATCCATCACCATAATGTGCATCAATACTTATGGCTTTGTTTAAATCAGTTAATGCTATTTCAGGCTTGTTAAATTTTACAAAAATTAAAGCCCTCCAGTAATATAATTCTTTCCTAAACGGACTTTCAACTATGGCTTTATTGATAAAACCAAAGGCATCATCATAATCTTTTTGAAGATAACAAAGTTCAGCAGCCATAAATAAGTATGAACTGTTGTGCTCTTCAAGCTCTAATGCCTTTACTAAAAAGGTTAATGCCATATCGTAATTCATGTTCATTTTATACAGCTCGGCCAAGTGAAATAATACCTCAGCATCTTGCTCTCCTTTATCTAATAAAGAAGTAAGTATATGTTTTGCCGTTTTTAATTTGCCATTATATATATAACACAAGGCTCGTTTTACCTGTGCAACTTTGTTTTGCGGATCTAATAATAACACCATGTTAAATAAATGAAGTGCTTCTTCTGTTTCACCACGATAAAGTGAAGCTAAAGCATTGTCTAAAATCTGAGTCGGTTTTACTGTGTAAATCATGTCTTGTGCTTTCATAGTTGTTTTTATTTGATGATACAAAGTTTGATGGGAGGTTCGCAACCTATCTGCGAACCTTATTAATTTTATTAAAGTGCTTGTAAAACAGTGGTTTAATCAGCATATTTAATGCGCTTAATCTATATCAAATGTTATTTCTATTATTTTTGATGCATGAAAACAGCAATAGTTGCAGGTGCCACCGGTGCGGTTGGTAAAGCATTGGTTTATCGTCTTATCGAGTCGAAAACCTACCTTAAAGTAATTGCCATCACCCGAAAACCATTGCCAATTAAACACCATAAATTGCATGAATTGCAAGTGAATTATGAAAACTTGGAAGAGGTGAAAAACCAATTAATGGCTGATGATGTATTTTGTTGCTTAGGCACAACCATGAAAGATGCCGGAAGCAAAGAAGCTTTTTATAAGGTTGACTTCGAATACGTAGTAAACTTAGCCAATGTTTGTAAACAGCAAGGTGCACAACAATTTTTTCTCGTAAGTGCCATGGGTGCCGATGCACAATCGCTTATCTATTATAACAAAGTAAAAGGCCAAATTGAGCAGGCTGTTAAAGCTGTTGGTTTTTCTTCTTTTGTTGCCATACGCCCATCATTATTGTTAACGGCGAGAGCCAACCTGCGCCCCGGCGAACGAATGGCTCAACGTATCATGAAATTAATCGGATTTTTTTTCATTGGTCCACTCAAAAAATATAAAGCTATTCCTGTTGATACCGTGGCAAAGGCTATGATAAACCTGGCAGCTAAACAAACACAAGGTAATCAGGTGGTTTTAAATGATGCCTTGTTTAATGAAGCAATCAAGTAAATATCTTAACCTAAGTAACAAACATCCTGACATAAAAGGTGTTTAAATTCAAAACAACTTAGTTACATTTGCCGCAAGTTATCTAAAAGTTAACATGGATATTTTTGAAAAATTAGCACAAAAAGCCGGTCCGTTAGGACAACACGCCGATGAATCATACGGCTATTATATGTTCCCTAAATTAGAAGGGGAAATTGGTCCACGCATGTATTTCAGAGGTAAGCTTATGCTTAATTGGAGCCTAAATAATTATTTAGGATTAGCCAACCATCCTGAAGTTAGAAAAGCAGACGCAGAAGCTGCACAAGAGTTTGGACTTGCCTATCCGATGGGAGCTCGTATGATGAGTGGTAATTCAGTTCATCACGAACAATTAGATCGTGAGTTGGCTGCATTTGTTGGGCAAGAAGATGCTGTATTATTAAACTACGGATACCAAGGTATGGTAAGTACCATTGATGCCTTGGTTGATCGTCATGATGTAATTGTGTACGACGCCGAGAGCCATGCTTGTATTGTGGATGGTGTGCGTTTACACATGGGCAAACGTTTTGTTTACAAACACAACGACATTGTAAGTTTAGAACAACAACTCCAACGAGCGAAAAAAATTACTGATGAAACCGGTGGTGGTATTTTAGTTATTACTGAAGGTGTATTCGGGATGACCGGTGCACAAGGTAATGTGGCAGAAATTGTAGCCTTAAAACAAAAATATAACTTCCGTTTGTTTGTTGATGATGCACATGGTTTCGGTTCAATAGGCGATAAAGGAAGAGGTATAGGTTTTGAGCAAAATTGTAATGATGGTATTGATATTTACTTCGGTACTTTTGCTAAAAGTATGGCTTTGATTGGCGGATTTATTGCAGCTAAAAAAGATGTAGTTAAATTTTTAAGGTATAACCTACGCTCTCAAATTTATGCTAAGTCGCTGCCAATGGCCATTGTAAAAGGTGCATTAAAAAGATTGGAATTAATACGCAACCATCCTGAATACAAAGAGCAATTATGGACAATTGTAAATGCTTTACAATCGGGATTAAAAGCACAAGGGTTTGATATAGGGCATACCAATTCGTGTGTTACACCGGTAATGATGAAAGGTACTTTACCTGAAGCAACAGCGGTGGTGCACGACTTGCGCGAAAATTTCGGAATCTTCTGTTCGGTTGTTGTTTATCCTGTTATTCCAAAAGGAATGATATTGTTACGCTTAATTCCAACAGCAGCACATACCTTAGAAGATGTACAAACAACGATAAATGCATTTAGTGAAATTCGTACGAAATTAGAAAGTGGAGCTTATCGCGTTGAGAAATTAGTTGCCATGGGCGAACAACATTAATTATAAAATATAACATAAATAATAAAGGCTGTTTCAATTGTGTTGAGACAGCCTTTTTTGTTGTTAGGTATTCAAAGGTAGTCATTAACAATTCAATTTAAGTATAGATGCATCAATTCATATTTAGCTTGAAGTAGATGTTTTATAAATACTCTAAAGCATAAATAAAATTATAAAACTAACATGGTACCTTGCAATTAAGACGAAAGTTATTTTTCAAATCGGATTTTCTATTCTTACTTTATTTTTTGTTCTGATGGTAGTTACTTTTCCAAGCACTACAAGCCCACTTTGCCATTTTATCTTGATGTTTTCTTATCACTAAAGGCGTCCACTCTGTGTAGTTTAATTCCATATTACTCATCTTGTAAACAGAAGATTTATACAAGTTTAACTTATCAGAAAAGATTTTATCTCCTGCTTTTTTGTTTAAACCATCTTCAAGTAAAGTGTAATTTCCGATAAGATAAATATACTCTTCCTGTTCGTCTGTAGGGAAGGCTGTTTCCCATTCTGATGACGGATTTTCAGGAAGTATATGTTCTATAGTTGATGTTGCATCCTCATATTGATTATCGGTACCTGAGATGGTATTTTCTAATTCAACTAAAATGTATTTAACAAGAGCTTTGTGCCGCTTAGTGCTAATTATCTTTGTAGAAAAGGCTTGGGCAAAACTTTCATCATTAACATAAATTGATTTAAGCAAATCAAAGGCTTGAGAAGCTTTTGATATTTCGCCAGAGAAAATTTTAACGGCTAGTTTATTAAATACCAATTCGATTTCATTAGTATGTAATCCTGAAATTACATTGTACCTAAACGTAATCACATTTAGTTCGTGTAGAAGTTTGGTAAACTCATCGTCAGAAAATTTTTGCTTTGCAACTAACATTAATGAATACCATGTAGAAACTCCAAAAAGATTCATGGAGCGGATATATGACCTTTGTTCTTTATTCCAGATAGCGTCGGCAGGGTTTTCAAAAGCTGAATAAACCGGGGCAAGTTCTTCCAGTTCATTAAGTAATTCGAATACATTTTTAGGTGTTTGTATTGTAGATTTAATTGCTCGGTATAAATTTGAAATTCTTACAAGTTCATAACGAGAGTTCCAATAATGCCTTAAAAAGGTTGGAAGATCTGATTTTCCTAAGAAGTCGTTTATACTTTGCCACCTTCTTTCTGTTTCTTCCAATTCGGCACTACTTAATTCAAATGCCTTTGAGAATAAATAGTTTTTTACTAGGTCGGAAGGGGATAATTTTACACCTCTTGCATTTAGTGTCTCAAAAACCTTGTAAGCATTAAGGTCATCACTTACATTAATGGTTGTAAAAATTAGTGCATTAGAGATTACATCGTCAATTAACGTGGCTAACTTTTCACCGGATTGTGAATCAATGTATGACTTTAATTTCTGATAAAAATATTCGTATGCTCCCCATAATCTTTTTTGAGATGGTTTTAACTTGCCGATTACAGGAGGTTTACGATGGTTTAAAAGATAACTTTTGTAAAAGTCATCATTGTTTTTATTTAACACCAACTTTGGCGTTATCGTCAGTTTAGAAGTGGAAAAATTTCCTAAGAATTTTTCAGTTAGTTTATCAATCCTTATTTCATTTTGTTCTTTATCAATTCCGTTTGTTGCCCACTCTTTTAATAATCGTATTGAGGCAAGACAAAGGATGCTTAATGTAGTAAAGCGCTGTTGGCCATCAATTATAAACGAAGTTTTTATTTTTGTTGAGTCATCTTGAAAAATTAAGTAGCCCATGTAATGATACTTTTCTTGCGGCAAATCCAAAATGTCTAACCACAAATCTTCCCAATCCTGCCTTTCCAAAGAGTAATCTCTTTGATATGCCGGAACATTAAAAGTTCTACCATTTGAAATGAGTTCATTGTACGTAGCTGTACTTGTATATAACAAAAGTTTCGCCATTTACTTTTAATAATATTAACAAATATACATTTTGATGTAGCCTTTACTAATTGATCCAATTATTGAAATGATTCTTAGTGTAAAATCAATAATGACTATAACTAATCAAAAATATTATATGCAAATATTCATCAGACTGCGATTTTAAGGTGCTTACAAGTAAGTAGAAAATAAATTAAATTACAGGTTCAGGTTAAATGAACGAATTGAATATTTTAGATGTAGTAATTTTATAAATCACCATCTGCTAGTCAAAGAATAAATAACCAATCCTACCGCTGCATATCAAATTCTTTTAACATGTCTTTTTGTTTTTCCCAGAGTCCGGTTTTTTTATTGAATTTATAAAAGTCGTAACTGCCATCCGGTACATATGTTTCAGGCTTACCCCAATCTTGTGGTCGCGGTGGTGCAACATTCTCTTGAACTAAAATTCCTTTTGTTGTTTCAAACCTCAATAGCATATTGGCTTGGTTATTATATTCAAACACCAAACGCTTTAACGGCTTTTTATAACGATTATCTTTTAAGTCGAACACCGCTTTACCAAACATGGGTATATTATTTTCGAAGTATAAACATTCAACTACTTTTCTATTGCTTAACATCGTATTTCCATCCCACCCTAATAACAGATAAAATGGTTGTTTTTGATATGTACTCATTTCAATACTGTAATACAAAGCCCCAAACCAATGTTCATTGTCAAAACTTGTGTCCAATAGATTTTTAATCTTATCTGATTTGTCAATTAACGGATAATAACTGCGCAGGTTAGTGGTATCCTTAATTTTTTTCATGTAGTCGGGGTTTAACTGAAGCACCCCGTAGTTTCGGTATTGCTCATTGTTTAAGGCCAGGTTCCATGTTATGATACGAAAGTGTTGGTCGGGCGAATACAGAATGGAGATATTTTTTACAGTATCTAATTCAAAAAAGTAAGAGTTAGGAATACGTAAAGCTTTTACCATGTGCTTCACAAATTGGTGAGCCGAAGTAAGCCTTTCTTTTTCATCGAAGGAAGTTATCATGCGTTTACCTAATTCTTCCATACGAAGTGAAATTTCCATCAAACTGTCGTAAGTTAATGAATCAATCCTGCTCACACCCTGTTTGCTTTTTTGAGCAAAGGTTTGATTATTGTTCCCTATCAGATTTAAAACAAGTACTAAGAATAAAAATATTTTTCTCATTGAATATTATTAACGATACGCAAGTTACAATATGATATGGGAATGCGTATTATATTTTCGGGTATAATATTCACACAAATCTGTGGGTTTTGTAGGCGATTGATGAAACAATACTTATGATAGTGTTTTACCATTATATAAGTGCATGTTCATGATAACTATGTTTTCACTCTTTTTTAGGTATTAATCATGGAAATATATGGCAATTAACAATCAACAAATTATTATCGTGTTATATTTAATTAATTTATTAAGTGATGAATCAGTTTGTTTTAGCTATCCAATCTATCAGAGCATACAATCAATGGTTTAACCAAGGTGTGGCTTTATATAGCGGAATAGATGCTGCTACCTTATTAACTATTGAAAAAAATTGTCAATCGGTGTTAAACCAATTTCAAACGCTTTCTTCGCAGTTGGTTGGACTTCAATATCGTTGGAATATTTTAACGAACAATAAAAATACAACGAATACAGTAATGTTATCAGGTATTTTGAAGCAAATAGAAGCACAATCAAAACTAGTACTTGATAACTGTGTTTCATTATCTCAATTGGCAACAACTTTAAATAACGATATTCAAAATCAACTTCCTGTTTTGCAAAGCCAATTAAATACAGCGCAACAAAATTTATCTGTAGATCAAGCTAATTTAACTGCCACCATTAACAAGTATAATGATATCGAAGTGCAAATCACTAAGCTCAATTCAATATATGGCTATTCATTTTTATTTGTTCCTGAAAGAATTGAATATAACAATTTAAGAAATGAGGAAGTTGCAGTTGCAAATGAAAGGGTACAAGCGCAACAAGCAGTAAGTCAAACCCAAATGCAAATTTCATATATTAACCAACAGCTATCAGTTTTACAATCTGTTCATCCAATTGTTATCAATCTAAACAATGTTACAGATGGTATAAGCCTTTTAAATCAACAGATACAAACAGTAATTACAATTGGTGAAAGTGTTGATTCAACTTCAATGCCGGGGCAGTCACCAACAACCATAACTTCTTACCTTTTAATTCAACCCACATTTGAAACAGCGATGAATGCTTTACTTACTTCATCACGTGAATTAATTGGAGCACTTTAACTTTAAATTCTATATAATTCATCAACTATCAACCACTCATTATGAAAAAATTATTACTTATTTTCTCCTCACTTTTTTTAGTATTCCACGCTACCTTAACACAAGCGCAATCAACCACAAAACAAGATGAACTTGCCGGTTGGTATAAACAAGGCGTGGCAACAGCAAGTTATCCTCCCGGCAACACAGTTGATTCTAATTTAATTGCCATCACACCTGAAAATAAAAGCTTGATCCGAGCAATCATTAACGGACAAGAGTACATTAAAATTGTAACATGGAAAGGAACTAATTTTTATGGTGATACAACAGGAAAAGATACCACTACCGGTCCGTACGACACTTGGGTAACAGTGGCTCCTGAATTATTAAATCGCATGAGTAAAGAAAATACTCCTGATAAACCTTTACGTTTAAAGCAAATGTTAGGTTTACCACCATCAAATACTTACAATTGGTTTATTGAAATGTGGGTGCGTCCTCAAGATTTGTTTAGGCCATGTCCGGATAAAGAAATTACCGATAATCGTTGTAACCTTTGTTTTAATCATCAAGATTCTTTAGATCAAAATTATATCAATTGGATAAATGCAACACGTATTTCTCGTTATTATGCTTGTGGTTTATATAACCAATATCCTTGGACACAATTAGGCTATACCTACGACTGGAATCCGGCTAATAAAAGCCATATCGGATTATGTGAATTCGTAATCAAACCAAACAGCAGGGTTTTTGTATCAAAAGTATATACTACTGCTGTATACCTAAAATAAATATCAATATTGTTATAACCATTAAACATTTTTTAACATCGTAACTTTAATCAACAACATCACTTCATTTTTAATAAGAGCATTTATTTTTAACCTTTAAATTATAATATTTATGAATAACCAATCTACTGTAAATACATTAAATAATTGTATCAATTTATTATCTAAAACTATTTATCAAAATCCAATTATTTATTGGATAAAGTACCTTTTATCAATTGCTTTGATGTTGTTTTTGGTAATCACCCTATTTACGTTAACCATCTTATTTTTTCAAATTGATGCTAACCTAATAACCGCAACCCTCGAAATAAATGAAGAAACTTCAATTGATTTTGTTGTAAAACACAAAAGATATGAAGAGCTTGCTGCATGGTTAAGATTAATAATTGCCATGGCCATTGTTGTTTTAATCTTATTTTTATTGTTACTAAGAAGAAACCATCAAAAGCGAACACTTTTAAAAACTTGTTTGGATCAAATTAATGAAGCCAAAGAACAACTGGGTATCATATAAATTAACTTTACAATGTTCCGGTAGTATAGGCTGTTCCATTGTTGAGTGGTTTTGTTTTCTAATTTAATTTTGTTTATTTCACATCATCCACACACAATTAGTGTTTCAACCTTTTTATCTTATTCATTAATTCAAATTAAGATAAAGTAGTTTTTGTTACTAGTTTTTGTGTATAACGTAATATCTGGTTGGTGTCATTCAATCTATAATACGTTTAGTGCCAATATTCAAATAACATTAGTAACGATGATACATGTTCTTCGGCAGCACCTAATCAAACGACTTGGTAATGATATTGACCAATTGGAAGATGTTTTAGCAACCTTTAAATGGATAGAAACTAAGCGCAATGAACAACTATTAACCCAAGGTGATATTTGCAAAAAAGTTTATTTCGTAGCAGAAGGAAGTTTACAGGTGTATGTGTACGATGAAGATATGAATGAAATGACACGTGACATTATCATTGAAGAGTATTGGTGTACTGAGTTAATAAGTTTTGGTAGTGGACAACCGGCGCTTGAAAACATTCGTACAATAGAGCCATCACATTTGTTATGTATAGACAAAGATGGGTTTAATAAGATGATGCAGTTGGTGCCTCAATTCGAGCGGGTATATAAACAAATATTAGAAACATCATACGCCAATTCGGTTTATCGAATCAATACATTTGTTGCTCTTTCCGCTTTAGACCGTATTAAATGGCTAATGAATCACAGGCCGACTTTTATGACCAGGTTTTCAAGTAAGTTGATAGCCTCTTATTTGGGGATAAATAAGGATGTTTATAGTCGTTTGAAAGCAAAATTATAAATCATCGACTTTTGTCATCATTGAATCCAAGTGTAATACACAATTTTGTATCGCTAAATATTTATAATTATGACAGAATATCTTTTATTATTTCGTAATGCCAGTGCGGCAAATGGTTATTTAACCACACCCCAACAAATGACCGAAGATTTGCCTAAGTGGCAATCATGGATTGGACAAATTGCAATGCAAGGTAAATTAGTGTCAACAGCTCCAATTCAGTATGAAGCTTCTATTGTAGATGCGGAAAAAATAATTACAGGCACTCCGTATAAAGAAGCCAACAGTGTATTGGTATCTGGTTTCCTTATTTGTAAAAGCGACAACTTAAATGAAATTGAAGAATGGAGTAAAACATGTCCGATTTTACAATATCCGGAAAGTTCAGTAGAGATTCGTTCCCTTGTTCCGTTTCCTATGTAGGAATAAGAGCTAAATAAAACGCAGTATGTTACAATATAATTTATTGTAAGGTACCAACATGCGAATAATAATATCCAATGGTTTTATTTCAATACATATTTTATTTATTGGTTGGTTCATGATTTACATTTAATCATCGTATTTTAATTCACCATAAATTTTACGAATTTCTGAAAGCTTATATCAATTGGTTTTCGGAATTTTCGCTTTTAAGTTTTCTTACATCAACAATTATTTGCATTTCATGAGTTTTAAACAGTTTTTGGATTTAGCTTATTTTTAGTCAGTTGTGTATAATGGTATTTTATATTTCGTAACAATTAAAAGTTTATCTTTATGATTAGTTCATTGATAATACACATTAGTTGAACACATTATTAAAACGATAAACTTATTTTGTATAATTTAAATTAATAATTATTATTACTTTATGAAATCAAAACATGTAATCAGAATTACCTTATTAACCTTGGTAGTTTTAGTAATGATCGCATGCTCATCATCAAAAAAAGGTGGCATGAAGAATATGGTAGCACGCATGCAGGTAAAATCACCTATTGATGGTGTGTGTGATAATAATAATGTGATAGTTATCTTACCTATTCCGGGCAATGCTCAGCAAAAAGCACTTCCCCCCATCACCTTTCAAGAACTGGCAAATTTACTGAATGAAAAGTTGAGTTTTTTAAAAGATAATCCAACCTATACAGCAAAAGGATACATAAATGTTATCATTAATTGTAAGGGTGAAATGGTTCAATGTTTAGCTAACAGTAAAGACCTTGATGAGAAGTTAAATAAGGAGTTAGAGACCTTAATAGGTGAATTTAAACAATGGAAACCGGCAACTGTCCAAAATAAAATTGTAGATTCAATGCAACTCATATCTATTGAAGTTAACCAAGGGAGGTTAGCTATAAAATAAGTATTACTTTAATGCAGTATGATTATATTAAAGATGGTTTTGTTAGCCTATCTTTTTGATGATTTTTCTCAAGCCTACATCCGACTCAGAATAGTAATAAATAATGTTTCGGATTTTTATGATACAATTTAACGCTAATTTTTTTATGTTATTTTATTAATTATTGATGATTACAATATATGCGTGCAATTCAAGAATTATATACAGCTCGCGTGGAAAAAGCTATTGCTTATATGGAGGCAAATCTTGATGGTCAATTAACAATAAAAGATGTTGCTGAACAGGCATTTTTATCTGAGTTTCATTTTCATCGTATTTTTAAAGCGGTTACAGGCGAAACTCTTAAATCATTTTTGATGCGAATAAAAATTGAACGTGCCGCAAGTTTATTAATACATAGCAATACCGATATCGGTGATATTGCCATGAAACATGGATATGAAAATCATGAGTCGTTTACGCGTGCATTTAAAAAATACTTCAATGTAAGCCCACAAACCTATCGCGAACAATCTATACTTCTTAAAGCAAATAAGTTGACTGAATATCAATCTGAATCTACTGATTTGTTGGAATTAAACATCAGTGAACCGATAGTTAAACATTTATCTGATTTACATTTAGTTTATGTCCGACATATTGGTTCTTACGATAAAGTGGCAGCTTCTTTTCAGAAGTTGATGTTATGGTCGCTTACCCATTTGGTGCTTAAACTTAAACCAACAACATTAGGGATTTTACACGATCATCCTGATGTTACTGAGGAATCAAATATCCGTTTTGATGCTTGTGTATTGGTAAACAAGGAAGTGAAAACCCAAGGCGATATTGCATATAAAAAAATTACCGGAGGTAAATATGCTGTGTTTCGTTACAAAGGCAAATATGAAAACTTTTACAAGGTTTATGATTATGTGTACCATATTTGTTTAGATAAAAATGGTTGGGAATTAGGCGACCAGCCCGCTATTGAGTGGTATGTTAAATCACCACCTTTTTATAAGCCTGAACAATTTGTTACTGATTTTTATGTTCCGATAAAATAGCAAGAAAGGTCAAACGTACCAATCAATGCACATGTACTTTTGTTGTTCACTAATTATTTAAACAACAAATGCTAAAAAAGATGTTTATCGTTTTCTCTGTATTAATGGTTTTGGTTGCCATAGTTTACGTGATTGGATATTTCCTTCCTTCGCATCGTACCTTTATAAAAACAGCCACTTTGAAAAGTGAAATAGAAGAGGTGTTTAATTTGGTAACAGATATAAAGAAACAGCCGGAGTGGCGCAAGGATGTAAAAGAAATCCAAATGATAGATTCAACTACTTGGACAGAGGTTCCTTATCGCGGAACACCAATAACTTTTCGCACCGCATCCAAACAACCGTATACTCATTTTGAAATTGAAATAGTGGCACCAACTAATTTTAAGGGATACTGGGTTGGCACTTTTACATCCGTTCCCAATGGTACAATGGTTGTTTTTAAAGAAGTTGTGATTATTGATCAACCCATATTAAAAGTGTTTAGTTGGTTGTTTGTAAATTTGGATAAAACAATGGATGAATATTTAACACAACTCAAACAAAAATTACAAGCGTAAATGGCCAAGAAAAAAACATGGTTAGATAAACTGAATGAACAAAAGTCTCCACAAATAAAGCGGATTGATTTTTCATTTGCTGATGTTCCGGCAGGTAGTCAAATGCTTATTACAACCCCTCAACTAATTGAAGCTTATATCAAACAAATTGGAGCAGGTATGCATGTTGATACTAAAATTATGCGTAAGGATTTAGCTATTGAACACCGCGCCGACTGCACTTGTCCGGTTACAACCGGTATCTTTTTACGCATAGTAGCCGAGGCTAATTACGAAAAACTTACCTCTGGCGAACCTGTTGAAAACATTACACCATTTTGGCGTGTGATTGACCCTGACAGCCCATTGGCTAATAAGTTAACTTTTGGAAAAAGATTTCTTGAGGAACAAATACAACTTGAAAAGAATAAATGAATCCTTATTGAAATGGAATTGATAGGTTATCTTTGGTAATACTTAATTCAATTGATTACCATGTGGACTATCCTTTATTGTATTTATTTTGTTTACTGGTTTAGGAAAAAGCTACCATTGCGCAAAGCTAAGTTGTTTATATTTCATAAAATGAATTTTACTTGTACTATCAATAGGTGGTAGTTTAAACTTTAACGTTAAGTGTAGAACAAGGATTCATTTTCATTTACCTGTTTTTTTAAATTCGTTAGGTGTAATTCCCTCAATAGATTTAAAGGCCGTAAAAAAGGTTGAACGTGAGTTGAAACCCACCTCTTGTGCGATACCATTTAAATTTAAATGTTGTTTACTTTCGTCAAGTAATAGTTTCTTTGCTTCTTCAATTCTAAATTTATTTACAAATTGATTAAAGTTAGTTTGGTTACCTTTATTGATTAGCTTTGATAAGTCTTTGTAATGTATTTGAAGTAAATCAGCTACCATAAATAAACTTACTTCTTTATTGGTATAAATTTTTGTGTCGTGGAAAAATTGAATGACACGTTCTAACTCACTATCATTTTTTTCATGATCTTCATTTGAAATGGGCTGCTGTATGTTTAACTCTTCTTGTTTGTTTAAGGTGTTAAACTTTTCATTATTAATAATTACCGGTGTTAATGAAGATTGTACCGGAATGATTTGGTTTTGTTTTAATCCAAAAATACTAACCCAATAAATAATAAAAAGGGTTACTAAAGCTTCAAGGATGTATAGATACATATCAAGGTTACTCATTAACATTCCTAATGATGACAATAACTCTAGAATAAAATCCGCGCCAAGAATAGCAGCAGTAACCTGTATCCATCTTAGTCGTTTGGCTTCGAAGGATGTGATAAAACTAAGCAGGTGATGTTGCGATTGTTTTATATTGATGTAAACTAAAATGCAATATATTAAGTTATAGATAGGAGGAATGATGATGAGAAACGTAATGGTATAAATTCCTGCTTGGGGTTGATAAATTTGTTGGGCGTAGCTTGGGAACACACTTAAACCAATATTAAATATGAGTTCAATACCGGCCGGAAATAAATGCCATAATAATTTGTGTTGATATTGACCGACAACACATTTCGTGTAGAGGTAATATATAGGCAGAATTGCATAAGAGAAGGTGAGCGCCATTAAACTGAACGGAGGTAGAATGGAATGGAAATACCACTGAATGCTTGTTCCTGCAAATACGAATAAAAATAAGCCTAAAAAAAACGCAACTGTATTTTTTGTTGATTTACTAAAAAATATGCCGGCAAATACCAAGGCTTGAATAACTGCAACCAAACATAAATTCTGCACCAATACTTTAAGTTCCATAACTTATAACACACAAATATTACCTTGGCGAATTTATGCATTACATGCGTCAACAAATAAAACTTGTGAAATTATTGGTCTTAAAATTTAATAAATAATGAATATTTACGGATTGGTGATTGAATACAAAAGCTTTTCTAGCGCGGAGGGCGGTATCTAAACTAATGCTATTGAATGAATTTCTATTGGGTTTAAAGATTGATTCAAGGATGGATAAATTATAAGTTCAGTAATGGTAAAATAATCAATGACTGTTTTTGAATCATATTCAACTTGGGCAAGTTATATTTAATAATTATAGCTTTATAGTTGTTGTGTCAATGGTTATCGCCAAATTTTTATAGATATCTTTATCAGTTTGTCCGCCATTATGAATCTTAATTGTATTTATTTGCCTTACTTCATATTTATTATCATTGCGTTTTTGAACAGAACATTCAAACTTGCTCTCTAGAGTGTCGCCTTGTTTGTATATTTCAAATAGGTTATCTCTGCCGCAATCAATTACAGAAGTTGAATGCACAGCATAAATGAAATTCTGTTTCCCGTTTTTGAAATTAAAAATTTGGTATGTGTCAAAACATTCACCCATCCAAACAGCACCGGGATTGCTTATAATCTCCTTTATTCCATCACCATTTAAATCAGCAATATCAGTGAGTGTAAAATCCCCAACCTGACCAGCCCAAACAACCTTAAAAGTATCAGTACACGAAAAGAGGATAAGCAAATTATCAGCAGATCCGGAAGAACCTCCTGCAATACCTCCAACAAGAACCAATCTGTTTTTTATTTTCGAATTGATAAAAAAGTCTTCCACCGTAAAAAAGTCGCTTGTATCAACCTCAGATAAATTCCATATCTGATCATTATTTTTTTCGTCGAGAATAGCATTAGCAATATCCAAAATAACCTTTTTATCTGTGAGGGAATTGCAATTGAATTTCTGTTGGTGGTGTAATGTATCGTTTCTGTTATTGGTATTACATGCAACAACAATGAGGACGAATATAAAAAAGAGGCTGTAAATATGATGTCGCATAAAAATTTAAATGTAATAGTTCTGTATTAATAAAATCAATAAAAAGCATTTTTTGATTTGTATTCAAAATGGGATGCTTACACACTGGCAAATTGATCAGTTTATTGCTGCTTCTTCATCTGTCAATAATCTTGTTCTTGCATTATCAATGAGTTCAGAATATGTCAAGATGTGAATGTTTTTATATGCTTCTTTAAGTTCTTTGTATGCATGTAAATAGTTCGTGTTGTATACCTGTTTTGTAAACTTCTTTTTTGTCTTTGGGTCAAGAGTGTCGTAGTCGGGTGCAATTGTCAACCTATTTCAGGACGAGACAATCCCAATACCACGTGTTTGTATTCGGCAGGTTCAACACTTCCTCTCAGTTTATTGGCAGCTTCCCAAAGGGTTACTTCAATTGCTTTTGCCTTTGGTTCTTTCTTCTGTTTCGCCATTTTCAGGTGTCAATATTTAAAATTTTTAAGGTCTGCTAAGTTAAGTTTTATAGTTGCATTGTCGTCATAGGTGCGTGGGCAAAAAATGGCTCTTTTGGTTCTGCGAAAGAAGGGCTTTTCAGCACAAATGTTGATGCTTAGAACTAAACTCCGTTTAACCACAAAAGTGTCTGCGGAGAACTAAACCCCGCCTATTGCAAATGTGCTGTTAGGCACGGTAATTATATTCTTCTCCATATTTCCTTTCGCATTCTTCACACATATCAGCAGAGTCTGCATTTATAAATTCTTGTCCGCAAGATTGGCATTCTTCTTTTCTATGGTCTATTAGTTTAAGTAAAAATTCACCTAAACGGTCATGGTCATCACTTGTGTCAACTAAGAAAATTAATCCACAGCCTCCTTCACACTCCTTTGGTTTATCAAATTCTGCCTCTGGTAAAGGATTAATTGAATCGCACTTTGGGCATATAATATGTAAGCTATTGCACCATTCGCAATTACCACTAACTACTTTGTCATATTTACTATTTTCATTTTTTGTGTCATATTCGTTTTCTAGTTCAAGTTCATCCCAGAAATTTACAATATTCCCCATCCCATCGTTATTTCCTGAACATTCGTCACAGGTACTATAATCAGGTTCATAATCGTCTTTAAAGAAGTCAATAGTAAAATAAAAAGACTCCAAAATTTCACCACCTTCTAATGAAAGGCTGTCATAATTATGAATACCAATAGGATATTCCCATACTTCAAAGTTTGCAGTTATCTCATTACCACAGTCACAATCAAAAACTTCAATTGCTTCATAATGATTTTCTGGCCCCATACTTCTTTCGCTACTTTCAATACAATCAAATTCTAAATTAAAATCTGATTTGTGATAGCTATGTATTTTACCACAACTGTCACACTTGAACCGAAGATAATCTCTTTTTGTGTCTTTTGTGTTCAGAAACTGTGTAATATTCTGAATGGTTTGAGCCGAAAATTTTGCTTCGAGATATTTATTGGCTTTATATAAAAATTGTGGAAGGTTATACATCCAAAATTCTACTTTTGAATGGTCTTTTATTTCCTTAATTAATTCTTCTCTTGGTGCTAGTATTCGGTCTTCTGTAGCAGATTTATCTAAATAGCACCAATCGTCATCTTTCTTAATGTCATCAGTGATGAAAATTATGGGTGATTTTTTCTCTTTTGAGAATTCTAGAATTTGTTTCCAAATAATTAGGTCACCAAAAATCTGTGTTCCTTTTTTTTCCTTTAGTTGCAAATCCCCATAACCGGGAGGTATTTTAAATTCATAACGATGCTTCCCCTCTTTGGTAATGGTGATTATTTCATCGTATGTAAACTCTCTGCCAACACTAAAAGAATCTTCAAGAGCTTTCAGAATGTCATCGTTTGATTTCATTTCCAAAATTTCTTTTTCAGTTGTTGAAATTCGTTTTAAAATATTTTCTTCAAAGTACTTTACTTCTATTTCAAATTTTTCTATTTCATTTTTAATCCTATCAATCTCAGTTTGTTCTATATGGGGATGCTTGTCGTCCTTAATAGTTTCTCTTGAAATTTCATCAACTCTTTTCTTAATTTCTTTTGCTAAAGAGGTTCTAATTGCATTAATTTTTTCTTTTAAAGGTTCATATTTTTCTTTTATAGGTTTGGGGATTACGTATTCTCTGTTTTTCAAAAATTCGTATTCAACGTGAAATGGAAGCCATAATCTATCAACTAAGTTGGTGAAAATCTCTTCGTAGATTTTCTCTCTAGTCTTCTTTGGCAAAAAATAAAAATCCAACAATGCAGAAGAGTCGAAAACGAAAACAGCGGTTTCCCAAAGTCTTTGCTCTTTTTCTTCGTCAATTATATATGGTTTGATGTTATCTTTGTTCATCAGTTATGTCATGTTATTATTTTGCCTAATTACTTTATCCCCGAAGCCCCTTATCGCCTATCACCCAATACGGGCAAAACACACCAAACAATTCTTCGTTTATTATTCCTTCCTTAAGAAAATTTTTGGCTTGTATTTTGGTTATGGTTTTCATTTAAAAAATGTGTTTATACAAATGCTAAATACGTTAAATAAACGATAATTACAAATAAATTTTGGTTAGGAGATGGAATAATAATGTTACCAACTTTCAACATCAGGTTGTATCGAGATGGGGAGGTGAGGAAAGGAATTATTTTATATGAACACTTCTCGATACAATTGCCCCAAGCGCAGGCTATGCAGCAATCACATAAAAAATCAGTAAACAATTTAATGGTTATAATACGAGACCTGTATTAGTGGTACTTGCGTATTTGGTAATTTAAATAATCTGTTCTACTTTTGAATCGGAGGCTTTGTTGGGAAACCGGCATTGCCTTTTTTATTTTACATAAATCACACTCCAAATCTGCATGTCAGGTATGTTTTCAATCTCTCTGGTGGTTATGTATCTCAGTGGTTTAATAAGTTCAACAAATTCCATTAGTTCCGGTCTCGAAGCTCCTGTCATTCCTTTTAGTCTTAACCCCCAAGAAATAATATAAGCGATTAAATCCGCAATTTGAATACCCGTGGTCAAATCGCTATGTACAAAAAAAGGTTCCGGGATAACCAATCCGGAACGCTGTCGTCCTTTTGAAGTTTTTTTGAAATAATTTTCCAATTGGGAAACCAAAATATGGCTTTGCGATTTTTCAAGTTCATCGAACACTATAATTCCTTGCTCATCATTTTTCTTGTCTTCAAGGTAGTAATATATTCTTTCAAAGGCATAAACATAATCTCGTCTTAACAATCCGTCAATCTCCTCATCTGTTTCCCTTACGGTCTCTGATGAGATTGACGCGAAAATTTTCATTCTATATTGAGCGCATAACTCCAAAAGTTTCTTCACATAGTCAATTTTGGCTTGGGAAAGTGCGGCCATGTGTTGCTTAGTTGCATTAGCGCCATTTTCAATACACTCCTTTGCAAGTTGAGTTCTTTCGGGTTCAGGAATTGGGTTCATAGAATTTGCAAGTTTGAAAACTTTCTTTTTTAGGAACTTCTTTCCTTTTATTTCTCTTTCATGTCCACTGTAACGTGTCCCTAAGATTTGTTCTTCATAGTTTTTGAGTTGGCTTATAATATTCCACAAGTCGTTGTCTTTAATTGCAACTCCGCATAAAACTTCATAAAGGGAGTCTTGTCTGTCAGTGCCGCTTTCATCTAAAAAAAAGAAGTATGCCATAATGTTTCGTTATTTTTTCAAATAAGGTCAATGCTGCTCCGTTCATTTTTATTAATACAGTTATTTTTTAGCATAACCGCTAACCAGCTTATACCCGAAAGTTTGTTTCGCTTACCACCCAATTTTGGGCATACATGCGAAACTTACTTTCGCTTGTTATTAGATTCTTAATAAAATTTTTAGCTTGTTTTGGGGTTATGGTTTTCATGTTGAAGTAATGTGTTTATACAAACACTAAATACGTAAAATAAAAGTTGAATTGCAAGTGAAATTTATTCGTGCTTTGGATGGAATAGTAATATTGCCAACTTTCATTTATCGAACATCAGGTTGTATCGAGATGGGGAGGTGAGGAAAGGAATTATTTTATATGAACACTTCTCGATACAATTGCCCCAAGCGCAGGCTATGCAGCAATCACTCGAAGCGGCTTCTCGATACGATTGCTCGATACGCAGGCTATTTAGCAATCACTCGAAATGACTAAAATTTTCGATGGTAAAATAAAAGCCTCATCGAGTGACCTGATGGCACATCAGGTTGTATCGAGATGGGGAGTAGAGAAAGGAATTATTTTACTTGAACACTTCTCGATACAATTGCTCCTTGGCTCAGGCAATGCAGCAATCACTCGAAGCGGCTTCTCGATACGATTGCCCCAAGCGCAGGCTATTCGGCAATCACTCGAAGTGGCTAAAATTTTCGACGGTAAAATAAAAGCCTCATCGAGTAACCTGATGGCACATCAGGTTGTATCGAGATGGGGAGGAGAGGAAAGGAATTATTTTACTTGAACACTTCTCGATACGATTGCTCCTTGGCGCAGGCTGTGCAGCAATCACTCGAAGTGGCTTTTCGATACGATTGCTCGATACGCAGGCTATTTAGCAATCACTCGAAGTGGCTTCTCGATACGATTGCCCCAAGCGCAGGCTATTCGGCAATCACTCGAAGTGGCTAAAATTTTCGATGGTAAAATAAAAGCCTCATCGATTGGCCTGATGGCACATCAGGTTGTATCGAGATGGGGAGGAGAGAAAGGAATTATTTTACTTGAACACTTCTCGATACGATTGCCCCCAAGCATAGGCTATGCAGCAATCACTCGAAGTGGCTTTTCGATACAATTGCTCCTTGGCGCAGGCTGTGCAGCAATCACTCGAAGTGGCTTTTCGATACGATTGCCCAATGCGCAAGATTTTTAGCAATCATTGGAAATGGCTTAGAAAAAAATATTTGGCATGAACGCTTCTCGATACAATTGCTCCTTTGCGCAGGCTATGCAGCAATCACTCGAAGTGGCTTCTCGATACAATTGCCCCAAGCGCAGTCCATGCAGCAATCACTCGAAGTGGCTTCTTGATTCGATTGTCCTTTGCTCAGGCTATTGAGCAATCACTCGAAGTGGCTTTTGTTTTAAGATAAATTCCGGCTTAGGGATGGTAACGGAAAGCCCACAGCGAGGAACGAGCGAGGACTTGCAGTGGACAGCCCGACCATGGCGGCATGGCCTAGGTTGTGCACGGACTTGCCGCCGTGGGAAGCCCCAAATTTTAAGCGTGAAGTAATGGAGTAAAAAAACTATTTTCGCCTAAAATTCTTTTAGTATTGTATATGACAAATGTAAGAAGAGAAATACGTGCAGCACAAGGTAATTCAATTAGCTGCAAAGGTTGGGTGCAGGAAGCTGCGCTGCGCATGTTGCATAATAATTTGGATCCTGATGTGGCTGAACGTCCGCAAGATTTGGTAGTGTACGGTGGCATTGGTAAAGCAGCCCGCAATTGGGAAAGTTTTAATTTAATTGAAAAGGCTCTGCGCGACCTTGAAGAGGATGAAACCTTGTTAATTCAAAGCGGTAAGCCCGTGGGTATTTTACCCACACATAAAGATGCTCCTCGTGTAATAATTTCTAACAGTATGTTGGTGCCTAACTGGGCCAATTGGGAAACGTTTCATGAGTTGGATAAAAAGGGATTGATGATGTATGGGCAAATGACTGCAGGAAGTTGGATTTACATTGGCTCGCAAGGCATTGTGCAAGGTACATACGAAACTTTTGCCGAAGCTGCACGCCAACATTTTAATGGCTCGCTTAAAGGTACTCTTACCGTTACCGCCGGTTTGGGCGGAATGGGTGGTGCACAACCTTTAGCTGTTACCATGTGTGATGGCGTTTGCCTTGCCGCTGAAATGGTGGAATGGCGCATTAAAAAACGTATTGAAACACGTTATTTAGATGTGATGAGCCGCGATATTGACCAAGCCATTGATATGGCTTTAAAAGCCAAAGCAGCAGGCGAACGTTTATCTATTGGTGTGTTGTGTAATGTGATTGATTTATTGGAGCGTATGATTGAACGTAACATTACTCCTGATTTGTTAACCGACCAAACTTCGGCTCATGATCCTTTAAATGGTTATTACCCTGAAGGCATTGCTGAGGAAGTTGCAGACAGGATGCGTAAAACGGAACCTGATAAATACGTTGAAAAATCGTTAGACACCATGGCTCACCACGTGAAGTTGATGATTGAATTGCAAAAACGCGGTGCCATTACTTTTGATTACGGAAATAATTTACGCGGACAAGCAAAAGACCAACGCCACGTTGAAAATGCTTTTGCATTTCCGGGTTTTGTGCCTGCTTATATTCGTCCGTTGTTTTGCGAAGGTAAAGGTCCTTTCCGTTGGGTAGCTTTAAGTGGCGACCCAAATGATATTTATGTAACCGACCAGGTGATGAAAGAATTGTTTCCTGAGAACACTTCATTACACCGTTGGTTGGATATGGCTCAAGAACGTATTGCATTTCAAGGTTTGCCCGCACGTATTTGTTGGATTGGTCAAGGTGATAGAGAAAAAGCTGCTTTGGCGTTTAATGAATTGGTACGCACAGGTAAGGTAAAAGGCCCGATTGTAATTGGTCGCGACCACCTTGATACAGGTTCAGTTGCTTCGCCAAATCGCGAAACAGAAGCCATGAAAGATGGTAGTGATGCAGTAGCTGATTGGCCAATTTTAAATGCATTAATTAATACTGCGGGCGGTGCCAGTTGGGTAAGTGTACACCATGGTGGTGGAGTTGGTATGGGATACAGTATACATGCCGGAATGGTAATTGTAGCCGATGGAACAGAAGATGCGGCTCGCAGGTTAAAGCGAGTGTTGCACAATGATCCGGCAATGGGCGTAATTAGGCATGCTGACGCAGGTTATGATATTGCCATTGATACTGCACGTAAACACAGATTAGATATTAAAGAGCGCTTGAAAGATAAACCGACTCAAGCAGCACAATAACAAAAAATCCCGTTCAACACTGAGCGGGATTTTTTTACGATGTTTTATTTTAGTGCTGTATTAATATTCGCTGATAATAGTAGTTTTCACCGTCTTTATCTGATGCCCATAACATGTAAATACCATCAGGTAATTCTTTAATGTTTATTTGTGGTTGTGCAAAAGTATGAAGGTGTACTTTACCGGTTAAGTCTACAAGTTTTATTTCATTTAGGTTTTGATATTCACTAATGCTTAACAAATCATTTGCTGGATTAGGGAATACTTTTAAGGTATGATAAGTGTTGGGTTGATTAACACCTAAGTATTGTAAACCTAAAGTGTGACGATGTAAAGCAGGAATTACACTGCTTAAAATTCGGCTATTGCTAATGCTATCTTGGTTGGTAAGCACAGATATTACTGCACCTGAAAACGTATCTATTACATTTTCGTTGATAAACCCTAAAAAGGTTCCTCCGTGAGAATATACGGTTCGTCCGTTGGTGCGTCTGTTATAACGGAATATACCCAAGCCATAACTTGTACCCGATGATACCGGAACAAACTCAAGCATTTCTTTAAATAAGGTGCGGTCGAGCAAATTACCTTTTACTAAATCAAACCAAAAACGTACATTATCACTTGCAGTGCACATTAATCCACCGGCTGTGCTTGCCAAGCTAAACAGTTGTGGAATGATATTTACTGTATAGCTATTCATTTCAACCATGCTTGTTCCAGTAAGGTTCATGGTCCATTGTCCGGGCAGTGGAGCCGAATTAGGTTCGCCATAAAAAAAAGTATGATTATATCCGGCTGAATCTAAAATCCATTCGTGCATGGCTTGTTGATAGGTTTTTCCGGTAACGGCTTCAATAATTATTCCGGCAATAATATAGCCGGTGTTGGAGTAACTCCATGAGGTGCCTGGGGTAAAATTAGGTTCTTTTACCGTAGTTAACATTTCTTGAAGTGTCCAAATTTTAGGCGGATTCTGTAATAAACTATCATTAACCGCTGCCGATAAATATTCGGCAATACCTGTTGTATGATTAAGACATTGTTTGATAGTTACACTACCGGGAATATTAGGATAACCTTGAATCCATTTACCGATGGTATCATTTAAACTTAACTTACCAGCTTGTTGTAATTTTAATAACAGCGCGGCAATGTAAGTTTTGGTATTACTTCCCATACCGAAGGCCATTGATTTATTTACAGGTTCATTAGGTTTTGAAATGCCGTGTGTGCCTTCCCAAATGCCTTGACCGGGAACAAGAACGGCTGCTGTGGCTCCTTTAATGTTGTATAATGTACATACACTGTCGAGCGACTTTTGAAGACTTTGTGCCATTTGCGGGTTTATTTGCGCATGCACCAAAACTCCATAAGAAAAGGTAAGGAGTAGTAGTAGTTTTTTAATCATATTGGATAGGTTTTATACAAGCAAAATACAAAACAGTTGATGATTTTTATAGATAATGTGTTGAACGGAAAATATCAACATTAAACTTTACTTCTTTTTAGATGGTCGGGACGAGTTATCCTTATCCTGATTAAGGTTTAAACTCCCTGAACTAAACGTAACTTAAAATCAATAAGGCAACCCCAAGGCGCAACAGGTATACAAATAAAATTGCACGTATATTCGCAGCATGGATGTTTATTTAGAGTGTGAAATAAAATGTTTGGCGGAGCAACGAGAGTTGATGATTGCCGAATTAGCGGAAATTGGTTTTGAAGGTTTTATGGAAGGGGAGGAAGGATTTAGTGCGTATATTAAGTCGAGCGATTTTGTACCGGCAGATTTGGAAGAATTATTAGCGGCATATCCACTAGCAGAAGTAAGTATAAAGGAAATTGCCCCACAAAATTGGAATGAGTTATGGGAGCAAGGTTACCAACCAATTATTATTGCTGATAAGGTTTGCATACGAGCTCCTTTTCATACCTTGGAAAAGGAATATAATTATGATTTGGTGATTCAACCTAAAAATACTTTTGGAACCGGGCATCATGAAACTACGCAATTAGTTGTTGAGCTAATGTTGCATGAAAATTTTAACAACAAAACAGTTTTTGATTATGGATGTGGTACCGGAGTATTAGGGTTGATGGCACTTAAGTTAGGCGCAAAGCAGGTGAGCGGTAACGACATTGATAAATGGTGTGTTGATAATATCGCTGAAAATAAAGAATTAAATAAGCTTGACCATTTTACTTTTATTTATGGTGATTTATCAATGGTGGTTGATGTAGAACCGGTAGACGTTATTTTAGCCAACATCAATAAAAATATTTTATTAAACAGTTTTAATCAATTAAGTAAGTTGATAAAACAGGATGGATTGTTGTTTATCAGTGGATTTTATGAAACCGACTTAGAAGATTTAAAACAAGGGGCAATTAAATTTGGTTTTAGTTATACCTATCATTTAACAAACAACAGTTGGTGTGCGGCTACTTTTAAATTTGAAACTAAACATTAATTTCGAACGAAACTAAAATACTATGTACGGTAAATTACAACAACACCTTCAACATGAATTGTCGGATATTACATCGGCAGGATTATACAAACGTGAGCGAATAATTGTAAGCGAGCAAGGGGCTGAAATTACTTTAAACACTGGCGAGCGGGTATTGAATTTTTGTGCGAATAATTATTTGGGTTTATCTTCTCATCCAAGAGTTATAGATGCAGCCAAACGTGCTTTAGATACGCATGGTTTTGGGATGAGCAGTGTACGATTTATTTGCGGCACACAAGATATTCATAAAACATTAGAGCAAACGATTGCCGATTTTTATGAAACTGAGGATACCATATTATACGCTGCTGCATTTGATGCTAATGGTGGTGTATTTGAACCCTTGTTTCAAGAAGCAGATGCTATTATTAGTGATGAACTAAACCATGCTTCTATTATTGATGGGGTTAGGTTATGTAAAGCACAACGCTATCGTTATAAAAATAATGATATGGCTGATTTAGAGGCACAGTTAATTGCAGCTAATGCTAAAGGTGCTCGATTTAAAATTATTGTGACTGACGGTGTATTTAGTATGGACGGTTATGTAGCACAGTTGGATAAAATTTGTGATTTGGCCGATAAATACGATGCATTGGTGATGACAGATGAATGTCACAGTGCAGGATTTATTGGAAAAACAGGAAGGGGTGTACCGGAGTTATGTGGAGTAATGAATAGGGTTGACATTGTAACCGGAACTTTAGGTAAAGCCTTAGGTGGGGCAATGGGAGGATATACAACAGGTAAGAAAGAAATCATTGAAATGCTACGTCAGCGTTCGCGTCCATATTTATTTAGTAATTCACTATCACCTGCTATTGTTGGAGCAAGCATTGAAGTATTTAAATTGTTGAATGAAAGCACGGCTTTGCGAGATAAATTAGAGGCCAATGTAAATCGCTTTAAAGCAGGTATGCAATCAGCAGGATTTGATTTAAGGGGAGGAGCAAGTGCGATTGTTCCGGTGATGTTGTATGATGCTAAATTAGCTCAAGATTTTGCCGACCGTTTATTAAAAGAAGGAATTTATGTAATTGGATTTTTTTATCCGGTGGTTCCAAAAGATTTGGCCAGGATTAGGGTACAATTATCAGCCGCTCATGAGTTTGAACATATTGATAAAGCAATTGAAGCATTTATAAAAGTAGGTAAAGCTACCGGTGTATTAAAATAATTTAACATTACCATCTATTATTCTAAAGGCCTGATTTTTACAGGCCTTTTTTAGTAATTAACATTAGGGTAACATTGGATTGACATTTCATTAACTTAAGGATAACCTTACTTTAACTGTGGGGCGGATTTGTGGATTTAGCTTTGCCCACAGATTCATCATACCTAAACATGAACAAAAATTTACTTAAAGCGATTACAACTTTTTTAATCCTTTTTACCTCAACGGTTTTATATGCGCAAACCGGACAAATTTCAGGTAAAATAATTGATAAGAAAACCGGAGAAGATTTGATAGGTGTTTCTTTATCAGTTCAAGGAACTTCTTTTGGCGCTACTACAAATTATGAAGGGAAGTTTAACATTGTTAATTTAAAGCCCGGTGTTTACGTAATTAATATTAGTTATGTAGGTTACATAAAAAAGCAGATTGATGGAATATTAGTTAAGGCCGGAGAGACTACTACTTTAAATATTGGACTAGAAGAAGCAACGCAAGAGTTAAAGGAGGTTGTGATAAAAACCGAATTAAGAAAAGAAAACTCAAATGCGTTATTAATTCAACAACGAAATGCAGTATCGGTGTCGGATGGAATTTCGGCCGATGTTATAAAAAAATCACCTGACAACACCACCAGTGATGTTATGAAAAGGGTGAGTGGTACATCAATTCAGGATAATAAATTTGCGGTTATCAGGGGCTTAAACGACCGTTATAATTCAGCCTATATCAATGGAGCACCATTACCAAGTACAGAGTCAGACCGTAAGGCGTTTTCATTTGATATTTTTCCTGCAAACATGATTGATAACATGATTATCACCAAAACTGCTTCACCTGATTTACCTGGTGATTTTGCAGGAGGTTTAATTACCATAAATACAAAAGACATTCCTGAGAAAAAATTTACCAGCATAGGCTTTAGTGCAGGATTTCACAGCATAACTACCTTTAAGGAAGGTGTAAAAGCAAACAATTCAGGTTCATTAGATTGGTTAGGTATTGACGATGGAACAAGAGCTTTACCGAATAATATTAATGGCCGTGGATTTTATCACACCATGACTGCTGCCGAGAAATCACAACAAAGTTTAAATTTTAACGACAACTGGTCGTACACCAGGGATCAATCAATGCCTTTGAATTTCTCATTACAGATTTCAACAGGCGACGCTTTTAAAATAAGAAAGAAGAATGAATTTGGCTATATCATTACAGGTTCATACAATAACTCATACAGAAATACCGTGGTAGAAAGAAATAGGTATAATAAGCCACTAACTGCGGTAGAGAATCAAATGATATCAAACTTTTTTGATGAAACAACCAAGCATGAAATATTGAGTGGCGTGATGGCTAACTTTGCTTACAGGTTAGGTTCGAATCATAAATTTGCATTTAAAAATGCATTTACTTTAAACACTGAAAATATAACGCAATTGAGAACAGGTGTTGCCGATTTTCTTGACGAGCAACGTCCATTAGTGCGCAACAATTATTACACCTATCAACAAAATCAATTAATCACTTCACAATTATTAGGCGAGCATTTTTTTACTGCGGCTAAAGTGAAATTGAAGTGGGTATTAAACTATAATAATATTGTAAGAGATATTCCTGATTTCAGAAGGTTTTCAACCCGAGCGGTATTAACCGATCCTGCCTTGGGTGAATATACTCCTTATGCAGCTCAGTTATCAAACAATATAGATATTACGCAAGCCGGAAGATTTTTCTCTAACTTAGAAGAGAACATCAGTTCAGCAGGTTTTGACATACAACGTCCGATTGAATTATTAACCGGAAAAAAATTAAAAACTGAAGTTAAAGTTGGTGCATTTGTGCAACAACGTAAGCGTGATTTTCAGGCACGAGCATTCGGTTATCGTTTACGTCAAGTATTTAATTCAAACAGTCAATATAATTATCAATCATACATACAAGCAAACCTTGATACCATTTTTAGAAAAGATAAGTTAAATGACACCTTGCAATTAGATGAAGATTTTCGTCCGCAAGACGTATATACAGCCGAATCAAGATTATATGCTGCATATATCATGATGGATCAGAGATTATTCACCAGGTTAAGATTGGTATATGGTGTTCGTTTCGAATCATACCGTCAAACATTAAATACTTTTGAATTAAACCAAAACCCTCCGCGTCCATTAGCGATTGATACAGTATTTAATGATTGGTTGCCTTCGATTAACTTGGCATATTCAATTACCGAAAAAATTAATGTGCGTTTATCAGGAAGTAAATCATTGGCACGTCCTGAATTTAGAGAGTTAGCGCCATTTGCTTTTTACGATTTTAACTTAAACACAGTAGTAACCGGTAAGCCTAATTTATCAAGAACACGTATTAATAACTATGATTTTAGGTTAGAGTATTTCCCGGGTGAAGGACAGTTAATTTCGGGTTCTTTATTTTACAAAGAGTTTAGGAATGCAATTGAAAGTGTTAATGAGTTTATTGGAAGTGATCCGGTATTATCATATACAAGTGATGCAAATGCCACAAACTATGGTTTTGAAGTAGAACTTCGTAAGAATTTCGACTTTATTGATAGACTATTAGGTACATCAAATGTGTTTAGAAACTTTACGATTACTGCAAATTATGCTCGCATTATTTCAGAGGTTAGGATTCAAGGAAGTGCGGCTGCACAAGGTATTGGCAACCGTCCATTACAAGGTCAATCACCATATATTTTAAATACCAGTTTACAATATTTCAATCCTAAAAATAATTTATCGGTTGCCTTATTTGTTAATCGTGTGGGTAGAAGAATTGCTTTCGTACGCGAGAAAAACGGATTGGTTCCTGACTTATGGGAGAATCCTCGTACGGTTGTTGATTTTTCTATTTCGAAAAGAGTGATGAAAAGCTTTGATGTGAAATTTACTATTGGTGATATCTTAGCTCAGGATTTAGTATTCTATCAAGACAATAATGGAAATGGAAGATTTGATGATATTCCTTTAAACCAACGTTTAGATCCAAATATTCCAATTGAAACCAAAGATAAATTTGATAACACCATGTTTAGATATACAATGGGTTACACCGTAAGCTTAGGAGTTTCTTATAAGTTTTAATTTTTTGTAAATAGCCTTATTAAAGCCACCTGCTGCAGGTGGCTTTTTTATTTTTAACAGGTTGTTGAATACTTACTTTTTATGAAATAATACTTAACGTTTAATTAATGTTTAAGTAAGTTTTATGCAACATTTCGCAAATAAGTTTGAGCCAAATTTAAACGACAAATGAAAAAACTCAACTTACTCTTTATTGCGTTAATAATCAGCATAAGCTATTCTTACGCTCAAAAGGTAAAGACGTTAACAGGAACCATATCAAGTGATATGACTTTGTTTAACGACACCATTTACACTATTGATGGTTATGTGTTTGTTAAGAATAATGCAACACTTACCATTCAACCAGGTACAATTATTAAAGGTGGTGTAAACCGTGCTACATTAATTATTACCCGTAATGGTAGAATTAATGCTAATGGTACTTTAACACAACCAATTGTTTTCACTTCATCAAAAGCTGTAGGCTCTCGCGCAAAAGGCGATTGGGGTGGGTTAATTATTTTAGGTAAAGCAAGAATTAATCGTCCAACCGATTGTACCTCTTGTCCGGGCTCATCAGTAGCATCAGGCGAGCCGGGTATTCAAGCCGCCATTGAAGGTGATATTGACAATGCAAATGGTGACGGATTATATGGAGGTAATGACGATACGCATAATGCAGGTACTTTACGTTATGTAAGGATTGAGTATGCAGGTACTGTTATTACTCCGGGTAATGAAATTAATGGTTTAACCATGGGTGCATTAGGAACCGGTACAACAATTGAACATGTACAGGTATCATTTACAGATGATGATGCATTTGAATGGTTTGGCGGAACTGTTAACGGTAAATTTTTAGTATCATACAGAAATGTTGATGACGACTTAGACGTAGATTTTGGTTTCCGTGGTAAAATTCAATATGCAATAGTTATGCGCGATTCGAACTTGTACGACATCGGTACAGGTCCAACAACCAATGGTTTCGAATCAGATAATGATGGAACAGGAACAGAAGCACAACCATATACTGATCCAACTTTTTCAAATATTACAGTTGTTGGTCCGTTGGCTAACGGAACAGCATTAGGTTTCTCAAGTTCATTCCAAAACGGTGCTCGTATCAGAAGAAATTCATCAACTTCAATTTTTAACTCAATATTCATGGGTTGGCCTGATGGTGTATTTATAGATGGTTCAAGAACCGGTCAGAAATTCCAGAACGACTCTATGATGTTTATGAATAATATCTTAGCAGGAAATATTCGTGCGGTAAATAATTCATCAGCTTCAGGTGCACGTACTAAAGTACTTGCCAATAATGATTCATTATTAAGTGCTATGGGGGTGTTAATTGCTCCTTTTAGTTATGATAATCCAAACTTTACTCCGTGGCCGGGTTCACCTGCTTTAACCGGAGCTTCTTTCTCAGCTTCACGTGTTAATGACCCATTTTTTAACCAAACTTCATTCCGTGGTGCCGTTGGTTCAAACGACTGGACAAAATGCTGGTGTAATTTTAACCCGGCAACTACTAATTATGATGTAGCGCCTATCAATAATTTTGCAGTAACGGTAGATGCGGGTCGTGATACAACTATTTGTGCCGGCCGTAATGTAATAATTGGTAATTCACTTACAGGAGGTTCATATTCATATAACTGGTTGCCTGCAACAGGATTAAGTAATGCATCAGTTGCTCGTCCAACCGCTACACCAACTACAACAACAACTTACGTTTTAACGGTAACAGATAATGCTACAGGTTGTAGAAAATCAGACACAATTGTAGTAACTGTTTCTCCATTACCGGTATCCGACTTTACTTCTGCAAATGGAGCAAATGGTTCAGTAACCTTTACCAATACTTCAACCGGTGCTACTACTTATACTTGGTCATTTGGTGATGGCAATACATCAACAGCTACTTCACCAACACATACCTATACTGCTAATGGAACATTTCAAGTACGTTTAACTGCTCGTAACGCAAATGGATGTACAGCAGTCATCACCCGTCAGGTAACCATTTCAGGTATTAACTCACCTGTTAAAGCAATTTCAGGAGAAATCACAACCAATACAACTTTGTTCCGTGATACTATTTATACGTTTAATGGATATGTATTTGTTAAGAACAATGCTACTTTAACAATTCAATCAGGAACCATTATTAAAGGTGGTGCTGATAGAGCAAGTATTATTGTTACACGTAATGGTAGAATTGAAGCAAATGGAACAAAAAATCAACCAATCATTTTCACTTCTGCTAAACCAGCCGGTTCAAGAGCTAAAGGTGATTGGGGTGGAATTATCATATTAGGTAAAGCTCGTGTAAATCGTCCAACTGATTGTACTTCATGCCCTGGTGCTGCTGTAGCTTCAAACGAAGCAGGAATTCAAGCTGCTATTGAAGGTGATATTGATAATGCTAATGGCGATGGTTTATATGGTGGTACAGATGATACACACAATGCAGGTTCATTACGTTATGTGCGTATAGAGTATGCAGGTACTGTGATTACTCCGGGTAACGAGATAAATGGTTTAACCATGGGTGCAATTGGTTCAGGAACTGTTGTAGAAAACATTCAAGTTTCATTTACTGATGACGATGCATTCGAATGGTTTGGTGGTACAGCTAATGCAAGAAATTTAATTTCTTACCGCAACGTTGACGACGATTTAGATGTTGATTTTGGATATACAGGTAAAGTTCAAAATGCAATTATCTTACGCGACTCTAATTTATATGATATCGGAACAGGTCCAACTACCAATGGTTTCGAATCAGATAATGATGGAACAGGAACAGAAGCACAACCATATACTAATCCAACTTTCTCTAATATCACTGTATTAGGTCCTTTAGCTAATGGAACTGCATTAAGTTTCTCTACTTCATTCCAAAATGGTGCACGTATCAGAAGAAATTCATCAACTTCAATTTTTAATTCTATCATCATGGGATGGCCTGATGGTGTTTTTGTTGACGGTTCAAGAACAGGACAAAAATTACAAAACGACTCGATGATGTTTAGAAATAATATTTTAGCAGGTAACTTACGTGCAGTTAATAATTCATCTGCATCAGGTGCAAGAACTAAAATTTATTTAAGCAACAACGATTCAGTTTTATCATCAGCAGGTGTGTTAAATGCCCCTTTCAATTATTCTTCTCCTGATTTCACGCCTGCTTCTGGTTCAATTGCCTTAACAGGTGCTAACTTTACAGGTGACCGTATCAACGATCCATTCTTTATTCCAACTTCATACAGAGGTGCGTTAAGTAACAATCCTGATAGCAACTGGACTAATTGCTGGTCGAGTTTTGACCCTCAAAATGAAAACTACAATTCGGCTCCATATAACAAGCCTGGTGCATTGGCCGGATTCACTTTCCAAAATACCAGCGGACGTTCAGTTACCTTTACCAATAATTCTTCAAATGCTTCAAGTTATTTCTGGAACTTTGGTGTAGGTAATACAACAAGCGACACAAGTGTTAGTGCCAGCCCAACATTTATTTTCCCTGCAAACGGTACATATACTGTTACTTTAATTGCTCGCAGTGCTTGTGGTAATTCAGTAGAAACTAAAACTGTGGTTATTAATGATGCTTCATCAAATCCGGTTGCTGATTTTACTTTTGTTCAATCATCTACAACAGGTTCACGTGAATTTACATTCACAAATACTACTGATGAAAAAGGATTTGCCACTACTTACTTATGGGATTTTGGTGTAGCAGCATCAACTACTGATACCTCAACAGCTAAGAATCCTGTGTTTAATTTCCCTGCAAACGGAACTTATACAGTTACCTTATATGCTTTTGGTTCAGCCGGTGCCGACACAGTTGCTAAAAACATTCAAGTAATTGCAACTAATGTTAAAGAAGAAACTGCTTCAATTAACAACATTTCAATGTATCCAAATCCTACAGCAAATGAAGTTACCATTTCGTTCGACTTAAATAAACAAGAAACAGTGTCGGTTAATATTTATGATATGAGCGGAAAATTGGTTAAAACAATTCCTGTTCAACAACTAACACAAGGCAGCTATGATTTAACAATTGAAACTACCGAGTTAAACTCAGGTGTGTATTTCACTAATATCTCAACAGCTCAATTCAACAAGACTTATCGTTTAGTAATCATCAAATAAACAATAAGGTTTAGGTATGAAAAGCCTCGCTTTATGCGGGGCTTTTTTATGCACTTTACAAATCAATACATTCCATCAATAACAAATCACCTTCGGTATGTTCAATGGTAATAATTCCATCTGATTTTGTGCTGTTACTACTTCCGGTTCTATGCCCCAGCTTTAGCGACTCGTGTAATAATTCATAAGTTAAACCTTGTGTGTTTACACCCATCACTTCACCTACAGGCATTAATGAAATTGGCGTATCCTTCACATACCATTTTTGGAATTTATTTGGAAGGGTAAATATTCTTGAATAATCGTCGAGCACCACGATTCCTATCTGCTTTTTATACCTAACAATATCAGTGATATTACTTAAATGATGATCAGCCCTTCTGCCTGTGGCCCATACAATATTTACGGCTTCGAATTTTCTCTCTATTAAAAATTCAATTCCTTTTTGTAAATCAGTTTTATTTTGATCGGGCGTATGCACAATTTCAATATGCTGTTGTTGTAAAACATCCGATGATAAATCGTGGTTATGGTCGAAATCACCCAACCAAACATCCACTTTTATCCCTAAATCCAATACCCTTTTTAATGCACCATCAAGCACCACAACAAATGGGCTCCATTCCAATAACTGTCCGAGCAATTCACTACTGCATGCTTCTCCATTAGCTATAATCAATGCAGGTTCTTGTCCTTCTCTTACGATATGATGTGATGACATAAATTGTTATTTAAACCTTCGAAAGTACTGAATTTACAAACCAATTGGTTAAGTTTCAAATAATAACTTACAAAATCAGGATGAATTTTATTACCTTAGATTCACTAAACCTAATCAAAATGAAAAATATACAATTAGAATTTAAGTGGGCAATTATTTTTACAGTTATGATGTTGTTATGGATGGTTGCCGAAAATCAACTTGGGTTTCATGGTGAACGTATTGCCCTGCATGGCATTATTACAAATTTTGTAGCAATTCCGGCAATTCTCATTTTTGTATTTGCCTTAAGAGAAAAACGTAAAATTACTTATAACGGTAAAGCAACCTATATACAGTTATTGGTAAGTGGTGCTGTACTTTCTATAATTATTACGTGTTTAACACCAATGGTGCAATACCTGATAAATGTAGCTATAGCCCCTGAATATTTTATAAATATGAAAAATTATGTAACAAGCACTGGTGCCATGACTAAAGAGGCGGCTGAAGAATATTTCAATCCGTTGAACTACATGATTGAGGCAACCATCGGCTCGTTCGGCATGGGTATAATTACAAGTGCAATTGTAGCCATCTTTTTAAAAGCTAAAGCAACTACCTAAGTTTATTGATGCTATCTCGCTTGTATTGTTGAATTCTTTTTAGCGAATCAAGATTAGCATCTGATTGAGGAAGCGGATGTTGAATTACTTGTTTTTCCTTGCTTTCTTTACGTTGTTCATACCGTTGGCATGCCATCATGCTAAAAACACTAATGAGCAACAATAATTTTTTTGCTGAATATGGTTTTATCATTACCTGTTGCTGTTAAAATATAAGTGCCTGCGGGTAAATCACGCGTGCTAAATGAAAAACGATTTATGCCCGGTTTGCCTTTATCATTTAATAAAGGTTGTACAAATTTTCCGGTGATATCTCTTACTGTAAAGGATAAAATAACCGATGATTGCAATTCAAATTCAACTTGAACATATTCATGTGCCGGGTTAGGATACATTACAGGAGCTTGTTGTGTGATGTCGGAAGTTGGTACTGATAATTTAAGATCAGTTGAACGCACCCTTGCAACCCATGTTCTATGCGAACCATCTGCCATACCGTAAGAATTAGATAATACCAATTCGCCTGGATTATTATACCTGGTTTGAATTCCGGTGTAATCACCCCAACGCTCAATCGTATCAAACAAAACATTAACATTACCTTCTCCGGTTTTAATGTGAATAGGGGCAGATACATTCCCATTTCCATCAATATACACTACACTTGTGCCGGCAAATTTTGTTTTTGATACATGTGAAAATGTAACCATCATACTTTGGTCGTTCTTAAATCCATTACCGGCATAAGCAATACTAGGATATCCAATATCCATACTATCATAGCTTATAATTTTACCTGTAATAGTTGGATTTTTTTCATCTGAAATATCAATTCTGCCATAATACACTGAAGGAGAAAACAAGGCCGGATCAATAGTGTTGCCTGTGTAATGAATATTATTTTCGTGTATACATGCACTTAAAACTCTGGCATCATTTGTTTGTAAGTATTCGCCATTAGGTTGAGGTGCATTCGGCTGTAAGCCATACTTCACATTAGTTTTAAGGATGGTTGTTTTTAACGGAGTGTTATGAATAACCGACCCACCTATTTCATGTAAAAACACTGTGTCGTTTTGTAAATCACTTGGCCTTACAGATAAGAAATACATTTTACTACTATTAAATTTATAGCTGTATTTAACCGGACAGATGCTCCAAATGGATTTACCTGCATACTTAATATCAAAATAAGCTTTTTTCCTTAAGCTATCACCACTAAATCCATCTTCCTTATTCACCTGCCAAATTAATGACTCTATAAATCCTGCTTGCCACGATGTATTATCTTTTAAGCGATTAACTGTAATGAATAAATCGCTGTTTGAAATGCTAATGATGGGATAATCACTCCACGAGCTATCACCAAAAATATTACCGGGGATGGTATAAAAATTCCATTCTCCATTAGGATCGTTTGTTTTACTAAAGGCAGTTATAATGCGTGTATCGGCCGAAGTAGTGCCTTGTAAAAATACTACAATAAACCTATCCCATTCAGGGTCATATATTACACGCGGATCGTATGTTCGGTTTAACGAACCTAAGCTGCGCGCAAAGTTAGCTAAGGTTCTACCGAATATAAATCTTCCGGTATCATTATAAAAACCAAGATTGGTATTTACCACACTAATAATTCTACCGCCATTACTCATGGCAATATCATTGTCGTTAGGAGTGCCTTGTGTAAGGTTGGCCATAAAGCCCCTTATAATAGCCGGACTAGGAGCGGTGGTTTTACCTAAAGTTGTTTGAGGTTGAGGTGTAAATGTTAATCGCTGTTGATCTAATTGTAGCTTTTTATATTTATTGGATTGCAAAGGTAATGGGGCTGATGACTGCAACAATTGCAACCTCGGATCGAAATCGGGTGTACGTTCATTACCTACCACAACTGATTGTAATGGCGAAACATGATACAGTGTTTGGTAAGTTACTTGTTGGGCTAATGTTGGCAATACCCAAATTGTACTTAATATATAAATCAGGTGTTTCATCTTTTGAATTATTACCTGCAATATACAAACAAAGCAGTTGTATTTACCAAATACGTAATTTGAAATGCTCTTTTGCCTGCTCTGTTCTAAAGAATACAAGTCCAATAAAAAACAAATCAACCGTTACCGTTACTTGGGGATGCAACTTAATTTCTTCCCAAGCTTTAGTCATTTCTTTACTCCAATAAATATCATCCATAACTAAAACAGTGGAATTATGAACGTAAGGTAAACAAGAGTTGAAATAGTTTATGGTAGCTTGGTACGTGTGGTTTCCATCAATAAATGCTAAATCAAGTTTTGGCAGATTCGTTAAAATATGAGGTAAAATATCATCAAATTTTTGAACATGCTGAACGATTTTTTTTTCAATGCCTAACGATTTAAAATGTTCGTGTGCCAGTGCAGCAATTTCCGGTGCACCCTCAACAGTGTGTAATAGGCCATTTTCCGGTAAAGCTTTAGCTATATATGCTGAGGTAAAACCAAGTGAAGTGCCTAACTCAATTGCATGGTTTAAATGATAATGTTTAACCAGTAAGTTTAATATTTGTGCAATACGTGAAGGTTTGGCATGCTTTGCTGCCAGGTATGAAACCTTATGTTTTTTTAGCGGCTGCTTAAACCCTGAAGCTCCATAATCATTTTGGATGATTTGTTTTTTATTACGCAACGCATTTATGCGTAATTGCTCAATCATTATCCAATCCGGTTGTGTTTGTTGTTTACGAATACATTGGTTATACAGGGTATAAACAAAAGGCGAGTGCAACACATCAATTCGTGTTGCACTCGCATAATGTGATAAAACTTTAAAAATAAAGTGCAGGTTAATCATGCCTTAAATACCGGTTTTAATTTTCGGTAGCGGTTTTTGGCTGATTGATAATGCTACGTAATAATTTTAATTTTTCTTCAAGTTGTTTGATTTGCTTTTGCGCACCACTGATTTTTTCTTCAATTTGTGCTACCATCGGGTTACTCGAACTACCTTTACTGAAAAAGCCTAGGTTGTTTTCCCAAGTATCAATATCATTTCTTAAACCACGCATTTTATCTAATAAAAATTTCTCTTCGCGCTTTAATTTTTGCGCACCATTCGGACTACCCGCCATGGTTTCGAAATGCGATTTGTCTCTTATTTCTCTTAGCTCATTATTAGCCTGACGGAATTTAGCAAACACCTTATCATTAAGCTCTTGATAACGTTTACTTACTTTCTCCTTTTCATTTAAAGGTACAAATCCGGTATTATTCCATTCATCCTGTACTGCTTTAAGCTCAGGCAAAATATTCGCGCTTTCTTCTTTATTTAATAATTCTTCAAGTTTAGCAATCAACGCTTTTTTGGTTTCTAAATTTTGTTTTTGTTCATCTACTTGAGCGGCGTAGTGTTGTGCTTTTTTCTCGAAGAATGTATCACAAGCGGTTCTAAATCTTTTCCAGATGGTATCAGCAATTTTCTCTGCCACCGGTCCGGTTTTTTTCCACTCGTCTTGTAATTTTTTTAATTCATCTGTTTGTTTATTCCAGTCAATTGGTGTCGCTGCAATCGCTTCGGCCTTTTCGCATAACAATGTTTTTGCTTTAAGGTTGGTGTCACGCTCAGCTTGTAATTGTTTGAAGAATGCATTTTTGTTGTTAAAGAATTTATTTCTCGCGCCTCTAAATTCATTCCATATTTCATCACTCACCTTTAATGGTACCTGACCAATTTTGCGCCATTCTTCCATTAACCTATTAGTGGTTTGTGTGTACTCAACCCATTCTTTAATTCTATTTCCACTATAGTTTGCCAATTGCAATGCTTGTGCCAATAAATCTTTTTTAGCTACTAAATTCTCTTCACGCTTGCGTTCACGTTCGGCTTGTAAAGCCTTAATCATGTCATAGATTTTATCACATTCGCTTTTAAATCTATTCCAAATATCATCATTGCTTTCTTTGGGTACAGGTCCGATGGTTCTCCATTCTTCCTGAAACTTTTTTAGCATGATGAGTGCTTTGTTAATATTAGTTTCTAAAGCAAGTTCAGTAACCCTTTTGGTTAATTCAATTTTCTGATCTAGATTTTTTCTGCGGTCAAGCTCCTTTAACTCATTATTGATAGATACCTGATCATAAAACTTATCAAGTAAAACCCTGTAACTTTCCCATAAACGTTCAGCGTGTTCTTTAGGAACGTTTTTAATTTGTTTCCATTCGCTTTGTAAATCCTTCAACTTCCTAAATGTTTCAGGTGTTTCCTCAGCTTCTGTTAATGCTTGAATATCTCTAAGAATACTGTCTTTCTTTTCTAAATTGGTTTGCTTCTCGGCAATAGCTTTAGCCTGTGCAGCGGTTCTCTTATCTTTTAATTCACGATAATATTTGTAAAACTCTTCACGGGCACCATCACCTTTAAAGCTAAAGTCGTCTTTAACACCACCACCTTCAATAAATGCCTGAAGTGCAGCATTGCGCTCATCGGCAAGTAATTGTTCGAAAATGGGTTTAATCACCTTGATAATTTGTGATGCCTCATTTAAATCTTTTTCCTGAACAATTGTCTTCACTAAACTAACAAGTTCTTGTTTGTTTAGTTGGCCGTAATTTTGTTCTTCAGCTTGCAATAATGCAGCCGCTTCTACTTCTTGGTCGCCGTCGTTTACGTCTGCTGTGTCTACGTTTTCAGCAGCCATTTCATTCATTTCCGCTTCGGTTGGCACCACCGAAGGGTTGGCAGTAGTAGGATCAACCACTTGGGTTGTTTCATCTTTGTTTAGTTCTTCTGTCATGACCTTAATAATGAAGGGACGCCAAAGGTACGTTTTTTTATACTTTATACATTAAAAAATTGTTGCCTTTTAATTCTTTGTAATTCAGTTGTATAAATCCGGTTTTGGCTCGTTTTATCTTCGTTATAATTTTCGTTTTTCCGATAAATCAATGCCAAATAAAAATATTGTAAATTCGCTTCTTCATTTTTATTTATGTCAGTAAAAATTATCGAATGTCCGCGTGATGCCATGCAAGGCTTGCACGATTTTATACCAACTGCTACCAAAATCAAGTATATCAATCAACTGTTGCAAGTAGGATTTGATACCATTGATTTTGGAAGTTTTGTTTCTCCTAAAGCAATTCCACAATTAAAAGATACAATCGAAGTATTGGAACAATTGGAATGGAATACTTCAACTCAACTGCTGGCTATTGTAGCTAACCTACGCGGTGTTGAGGAAGCAGTTAAACATAATAATATTTCTTTTATTGGCTTTCCTTTTTCAATAAGCGAAACTTTTCAGCAACGAAATACCAATAGCAGTATCGCTGAATCATTAAACACAGTAAAGCTTATGCACGAGCAATGTGTTAAATATCATAAGCAACCTGTGGTATATTTATCTATGGGATTTGGTAATCCTTATGGTGATGAGTGGAGTCCGGAAATAGCCATTGATAAAGTAGGAGAGTTGGATGCCATTGGTATAAGATGTATTGCATTAAGTGATACGATTGGAATTGCTGATGCATCCATTATTTCGCACCTGTTTACAAAATTAATCCCGGCTTTTCCTCATATTGAATTTGGAGCCCATTTACACACCACACCCGATACTTGGTATGAAAAAGTAGATGCTGCTTTTAACTCGGGTTGTAACAGATTTGATGGTGCCATTAAAGGTTTTGGTGGTTGCCCGATGGCTGCTGATGAATTAACAGGTAATATGCCTACCGAAAAAATAATATCTTATTTTGGTGAGAAAAATATCTCATTAGGTATAGATAATAAAATGTTTACGCAAGCCATGTTAGCTGCTGATTTGGTATTCAGCGCTCATTAATGTGCAATCTAAAAAGCTGATATTTTGTTAATAGTAACTAAGTATTTAATTACTAAAATTGTACAAACTATTAGTTATTCAAAATGCATCACCACTTCAAGTTAACACCTAATCTAGATTGATATGAAGCAAATGACAAGTTCACTTCTTTATTATAAACTGGTGTTGTTCTACTATCGAAATATTGATATTTAAATTCAACAAATTTTGGATTATATTCTGTCTCTATAAATGCGTTCAACGATAAACTCGTCCCAAGTTTTATACCCTTACTTAACCCTATCACAAAAGAATGATTCGAGTAGGTAGTAGAGTTAATTAGAATAGCAGCGGTATTATTTATATTGTATTGATTAGAAATGTTAAATCTGCCAGCAAATGGAACTGTGAAATAAGTTTTGTTAAAACTTGCACCAACCGAAAGAGATAGAATTTCGATTTTTTTTCTTGATAATATTGTATAATTAATAGTTGGCGATAAACTTGTTTGAATGCTATTAAGCATAAATGATTCAAAAAAATCAGGGTGTATGTAATACATCATTATACCCTGTTGTAATTTTTTATAGTTGAAGCTGAAGCTAATTACAGGTGATAACTTAGTTTGAGTTACAAAACTAAATCCTCTTTCCCAACCATTAAATTTAATATAATCAAGATTTGAATATTTTGATATTAATTGATAGGTGCCAAAATGAAATCCTATTGAGAATTGAACCAAATCACTTCTCTTTAACGAGTCATTTCGCCATATCCATTGAGCTTTGCCATGAAAGGATATTATCAGCAGTATGAAAGTTAAACTTGTCTTCATATATTGTTGTTTAATTAATTGTTAACTAGCGGTAGAAATTCAATTGCAATATTAATACGGTTGAATTACTCTGTACACTTTTTTTTGATAAGAATAATTAGTTAACAACTCAATATATATATAATTTACTCCTTCTAAAATATTATTATTCTTAAAATCAACTAAATAATCACCAACGTCATGCTTTTTATCTATAACTGTGAAAATATTTTCAAAATTTGAATTTAAGACTTTGATAATAATTCGTCCACTTTGCGGAACGTGATATTTAATTTGATTATGATAGCTTAAAGGGTTAGGTGAAATTATTGCATAAACAGAGTCAAAAGGGTCTGTTTGCAAGTTATTTAAAGCATTATCGCTAGGGTTACTAACCTCATCTATATTATCGCAGCTAGGAAAAAAAATACTTGTTCTATCATATTGCACTTGAGTTCCATCGCATCCCCATATTTTAGTGGTCATAAAATAAGTTCCATCTGGCAAAATATTCGCATTTGGAATTTCAAAACAAAATGGGTTAGAGTTAAATGTATGACTAACCGAGCTGACTTCTGTGCCATATCGATTGAAGAAAATAAATTCTGCTTTATTAATTCCATCTCCAGTAACACAGATCCACCTTTTCCCGTCTTTACAAAATGACAATGTAGGTAAACTTATATTTGTTGGTTGTTTTATTCTATTCCAATTTAAAATCTCCTCCTTAATTACTTGACTACAAAAATTCTTAGACCTTATTCTTATTTTATAACAATTGCAAGGTGTTAAAAATGTGTTTAATGACCATACTATGTTTTCACCATCTGAAAATTCAATTCCTGATAAATAAGTTTTTGTATCTAATAAATTCCCCTCGCAGTCCATAACATCAACAGTTACTTTTTCACTATTTAAAATGGGTTTTATTTCTATCCAAGGATAAATTGGATTTGTCAATAAGTTGTTATTTACTACAGTAAAGTCTGGATTTGGAATAGCATTTGGATAATAATGAACATAAATGGTTTTTTCTGTAATATCCCCACATTTATTTCTTATTTTAATCGTGTAGATATATGTACCGGAACTCGTATTCCCTGGGCAAAATATAATAGATGATTTATCTACAGATGATAGTAATGAAATATTCAGTGGGTTTAAACTTGACCATTCGTAGGTTAAACCTCGAATGCTATGACTACCTATATTGATGCAAGAGTTTGAGCATAAATAATAATTCTCTGTGAGTTCAACATCACTGCTTGGGCAACTAGAACCACACCTTCCAATCATTGCCGTAAAATCAGCCCCTCTATTTACATTGAAGCCTGATACAAGGGTTATTTCTTTTTCACCTTTAAAAGTTGTAATACTACCTTCAAGCATTTGAATATTGCCAGTGTTGGTGGTATTTACGATTTCACCTGCACTTATATATTTTGCCTCTTCTAACTCAGCTTCATATCTATATTCCCTATTTGTCCTTATTATAGATTCAGTGCAATATTCGTATAATTCTACCCTGTCTAATCTAAATTCTTGATATGTATTTTTTTCTCCGTTAACTTGAAGAACTAAGAAATTCAGATCGTTTTTATTCACATCAACAACTTGTTCATATACCTTTACCTTGCACTCTTCTTTAATTGGAGTGCTTGGGATTGTCCCAGAGAAAAAATTCATCATGTTATCATTTTGAGATGATTGCCAATCTGCACCACCTTTTTTTGTAAGATGGCCGTAAAAATATTCATTTGGGCTCCCAGTAGCTTG
The DNA here is from genome assembly GCA_025454975.1 of Bacteroidia bacterium. GTDB lineage: Bacteria > Bacteroidota > Bacteroidia > UKL13-3 > UKL13-3 > UBA6183. Next base: position 67,230 of record JALONK010000010.1, on the reverse strand, counting down.
GATCCTAAATTTATATTTTTTACCAGATTGCAGTTTTTCATTTAAAGTAGTAAGAACGTATTCTTTAGAAGGATTATTAAAATATAAAAAAATATGTTTATCGTCTTGAAATGGATTTTGATTTTTATTTATACATGTATAGCAATAGCTTAATTTATCCTGATTAAATGAAATGTAGTCAGGCGTACAAACAACGCAACCAACATAATCGTATACTTGCCAATAAAGAGGTCGGTGATACACAAATGACCTTTCACAAGTATCTCTTGTATTTAAATTATTATTAGATTCTTCAAAACTGAAATTATTTATTAGATTACTGGGTGTTTGAGTGTATACATGTTCAGAAATAAAAAGTATTGCAATTGTGACTAAGTATTTTCCCGCGAGTTTTGGATTCATAAGTATAAATTTATTGGTTTTAGTTTCTTTGCACTTTAAATTCTGTTTTCGAGAAGACTATTACAATGTAATTTTCTCAGAAATAAAATTAATGGAGGTTATTGATGTATAATTTTTTCAAAATTTAAAGAATCATAAAATTACATTTTAAACCATCTTAATTTTTATAATATATTCTGTTTTGGTGACTAATCTAATAAATTGTTTTTTATCTAAAATATTATTAAAAAAGGTTTTTTTTATGTAAATAGTATTTAGAATCAGTATGTGAATTTTCTATCTTAAATAATATTATAACTTATATTTGATTTTTAATATGCTGTTTATTACAATGGAATTCAAAGGTATTTTTTGCTGACCAAAGAATCCTCCAAAATCGTTAAAACGATTAGGATTAAGGTAATTGTCAGTTTCTATATTTAATAATAGCTCATATTCAACTTTTGAATAACTTTTCATATATTTTATACTTTTTCCTAATGCTATAAATGTTGAAGTCATTCCTACATTTCTTGGTTGAGCGAGTCCTGTCCCATAAGGTGTACTTTGATAAAATAAGAGCCTATAAGTATGGTCAATACCTATTCCGAAATTAGATGAAAATGACCAATTATTTCTTTTATAATAACAGTAATCTAAAAGAACTGGAGTTCTTATACTTTGATAGTTAATGTCGTAAGAAACATAATAATTTGAAGCCTGATTCCATGTCTTAGTTGCCCCACCCCAACTCTGCCAACGAGATAATAATAAAATTGTTATTTTAGAGTTGACTTTTCTTTCAATACCTATTCCAATACTATAACCTAACTTTGGCGAAAATGAATTTTTATTATCGGACCAGTTCTTATTATAATTTTTAGATTGTTTGTTTAGACTAAACCAAGAATAATTTGTCCCGATTCCAAAATTAAGTGAAGTTTGCTTTTGCCCATAACTAAAATAACTGCAAGAAATTAAAATTAATATCGTTTCTCTAGTTCGCATAATTTTTGTTTTAATACTTGATTTTCCCGATTAAGTTCAATCAAGTACAAAGTTAATTCTTCTATTTTCTCCAATAGCTTAAATTGCATTGTACTTAATTCTACTCCATCAGACGTAATCATTTCTTTCGCTGATGGGATGTTTGGTAAGTGTTTGTTTGCTTTTATGAAACATTCCAAATCATTTAATGACATGAGTTTATAGTTAGACTCAAATACATAATCCGGTGGTATCACATTTAAATTAACCTTTATTTCTCTCGCTCTTATTAGCCCGTCATTATAAACTCTATATTGAATTGTATTGTTTGCATCCATAATAATTAAATCCCCTCCCTTAAGTACTAAATTTCCTGTGGAATAGGTCATTGCAGAATTGGTTACACTTAAAATATCAGAGTTAGGTGTTTTTATGAAAAGCCCTCTAAAGTTATTATTAAAGCCATCTGTCGTAAGTGTGAGATTACCTATAGGTGTGACCTGAAAAGCTAATTGATTATTACTTCTCCTGCATATCAAATTTGAATTATTGAAAATTGTGGTTTTTCCAAAATTAATTTCATTATGATTTACACTTAAAATATCAATTGGGGTTATGTCAAGTGACTGAACTAGAAATAGAGGCGAAAACGTCGAACCAGGAAGACCAACTAATGGAGCGTTAGAGATTTTAATATTATTGTTCGTTTCTAATAAATTATTATTTGGACCAATTAATTGACTACTTGCATTAAAACTGCATAACATGAAAATTGAAATTGTTGAAATTATATTTTTCATTTTAAATAAATTTTACATCAAATTTAAAATTAAATGACATGCAGAAAAAAGGTAATTTTTTGAATAAAATTGTATTTTAGTGAATTTACTTGCATATTTAAGATTTATTATAAAAATTATGATAACCCATAAACAATTAAGAAGGGCGCGTTTGTTGCGTGATTATTCTATTAAAGAAATGGCTGATAAACTGAATATTGATGAAAGTACTTACTCACGACTTGAACGCGGTGAAATCAAAATTTCAACCCAAAGACTCAGTGAAATATTAGTAATACTGAATATGAATTACGAATTTTTACTGCGCATAGAAACAATATTATGTGATATTGGTTACGTTAATGAAATAAATATTGAGAATAAAATTCAACCTAATTAGGTTGTATTGATTGTTCAATTTATTATGGAATACACCTGATTAATTGTTCAATATTGTTTTGGTTACAAAAAGCCTGAGATAAAATTTCTTTTCTGTGAGCTAAAGCTGTTTCTTCAAAAGGCAAACTAAATACTTTTTTAATGGCCGATTTCATTTCCGACGATGTGTTGGCAATCATACATAAATCGGCAAGCCCCGTATTTTCTACCATCATGTTATTTACCAATGCCCACCTTCCTTGATATAAAACATTTATTAGTTTTAGTTTAATTCCTGTGCTTTGAAAAGTTGGTAATACATTTACTTGAGCATCTCTGGTAAGTTGGTTTATTTCATCAGTACTTGCATGTTGCAATAATTGAATATGCGAATAATTAGCAACCGCTTTTTTTAGTGCATCTGATGGATTATTTCCTGCGATTATAAAGGGGATGTTTAAATCATGAAATACCTCATTTACTAAAAACTTCGCTGCTTCATCGTTTTCACCTACACTTAAATTGCCATGATAAAATGCATATTTCCCTCTACCGGCAATTGCAGTAACCTCTTCATTGGCATGAAATGCAGGTAGCAATCGTACTTGAGGATAACGCTTTAATAATGTTTGTTCATCATTAAACGATATCGCTAAAATTAAGTTGGCGTGTTGCAAAACTTGCTCGAAACGTTCAAGACGATCTGCTTCTTTAGCAAAGAAATATTTTTTAAAAAAATTCTGCTCCACATCTTCCAACTTACGGTAATAATCATGTTCTATATTATGCATCCTTACCATTTTAAAACGATGCTTTAAATCCGGATGATCTAAAAAATAACATGAGTGCAAACCTTCGAACAAAATTGGGGCATTATCATCAGTTAACCGTTGTAACAGTTGAAGGTCGTTACGTGTACTTACAATGTAAGGTAAACTGCCAATAAATGGATTTACAAATGTTCTACGTTTATAATAATAAACGGCATAACAATATGCATCTAAATCAGGGTATCTTCTTCTGCCGTATTCAAATACATGTAAGGTAACCTTTATACCGGCAGCTTTAAATGCTTTTAGTTTATAAAACACATCAATTACACCGCCATAATTTGGTGGATACGGATTATCGAAACTAACAATATGCAAGCTATCCATTTAACAAATTACCATAAAGGGTGAGTAAATTTTGTTCTTCATTTTCCCAATTCCATGCTTTTGCTGCTGCTTTGCAATTATGCACTAATTTAAGATAATAATTATCATCAGTCATCAACCTCTTCATAGCCGTGGCCATTTCAAGCGCATCATATTCACACCATACGGCTACCTCAAAATCGCCTTGTAATCTTTCATATTCCGGGAAACGCGAGTTAATAACCGGAACACCTGCTTGGATGTAGTCGAAAAATTTATTGGCCGAACTATAATAATAACTTAAACTGTTGGGATATAAAACATTCAATCCTGCAATTGACTCATTTACCAATGCATGCATGGTAGTTGCATCTTTTCGCCCGGTAAAAATTACCTTATTTGCTAAATGATTGCTATCTACAAGTTTGATTAGTTTACTTTTAATTGGTCCGTCGCCAACAATCCATAGTTCAGCATCAACCATTTTTATAGCATTAATCATCACTTCTAAGCCACGACCTTCATTTAAATCACCAATATAAATAAAGCGATTTTTTTTCTCGGCATGAGTGATTTCTTTTGAAGTCGGCAGGTTCCCAATCACATGAAATGTATAGCCATACATGTCGCTAAATATTTCAGCCAAAGTACGGTTAACTGTATAGGATAATTTACTATAGGGTACGCACACCGACAAAAGAAAGGCCCAAACAGATTTTACTATAAACCTGTTTTCAAGTTCCGGAACTTCAGTATAATATTCATGTGCATCAAATACCAGTTTGTTTTGTTTGATGATTGACGCCAAAGTACAGGCAAATAATGTATCTGCATCAACAGCACAGATAATATCCGAACGACTGTATAACAAAAATATCAGTAATCGAATATTGTATTCAGCATAGAATAAAACACCCGATTTGAAGAAACACTTCAAACGTTTTTGTGTGATATCCAACTTTTGTAATGGGGGCGATAATACTTTTTGTCGGCCTACTAAAGTAACCTCATAGCCTGCTTTTTGCAAGGTATTGCTGATGCGTTGCATGCGTTGGTCGTTCACCACATCATTGGTTACGCAACAGGTTATATGGTACTTTTTTTCCAAACTAATAATTGTTCTTTAGTGTAACTTATTTTGCCTTCATCAAGCATAAATCTTAAAACTTGTGTGAATTCAACCTCGTTAATTTCGTTAAACAAATCTTTAAGTTGTTTAACTGTTTTTGGTTGTTGAAGTTCTATTTCCATTTTTAACGCCAATGCATGTATGTTTTTTAAGGCTGAGCTGCTTTTTTTCTTTTTATCAATACAAATATCACACACGCCACAATCCTCGGTATTCCACTCATCAAAATATTGAACCAACTGTTTGCTTCTGCATTGTACAGTATTTTCAGCAAAGGCCACCATTGCATCCAGTTTTTCTATGGCTTGTTGTTTTCTTTGTTTTAATAAAATATTATTAAAGTTAATGGTAGACGCTTCCACTCTTGTTGCAGTGAAGGTTATTTGTGGTTGATCTTTTTGTGGTTGATATTCAATAACACCCAAGATATGCAAATCAGTTAGTAGTTTCACCACCCACTCAACCGGTTTATTCATGCGTGTAGCGAGCATTTTTTCTTGTATGGTTTGATAATGATCAAACAAACCACCATAACTTCTAAGAATTACTTTTATAGGCTCATCATACCTTTCATGCTCAACCTGAAATTTATAAAGTGCCGCATGTTGAAGTATGAATTTTAGTTTAGATGGTTCGAAGAATGACTCATTAAAGGCAATTAAATTGAGTTGTGTTAATAGTTTTAAGGATGGATATGTGGTGTGGGAAGGCAATTTAAAGGTGTTGATAAATTCGCTGATGTTAAAGTCAAAACTTCTATCAGGCAAAGCTCCAACAGGAAGGCTGTAATAGTTGCACAACGCTTGGTACACCCTTTTTATTTCCGGTTCAGGGGGATAGCTTAATTCCAATTTATGATAAGCATCGGCAGTATCACCATCATGATGTAATAGCACACAGTAAGATTTATTTCCATCTCGCCCTGCTCTGCCTGCCTCTTGGTAATAACTTTCCAACGATTCAGGGATTTCCATATGAATAACAATTCGGGCATCAGGTTTATCAATTCCCATTCCAAATGCATTGGTGCATACCATAATTCGGGTGCGGTTCTGAATCCAGTCTTCTTGTTTTTTATTTCTAACTAAATGTGGCAATCCTGCATGGTAGAAATCAGAAGATATCCGATTTGATTTAAGGAAGGAGGCTAACTCTTGTGTTTGTTTTCTATTACGCACATATATCAGTCCGCTCCCTTTTATTTTGTTTAGTATATGTAAGATTCGTTCCCTTTTGTTTTCAATGTTGTTTACAACATAGCTTAAATTTGAACGGGTAAAACTTTTTCTGAAAACAAGTTTTTGTTTAAATAATAGTCGTTCTTGAATATCATTTACTACACGTTCAGTTGCCGAAGCTGTTAGAGCAATTACCGGAACATCTTTTATGATTTCTCTTATTTCAGCAATCAATAAATATTCAGGTCGAAAATCATAACCCCATTGGCTTATACAATGCGCTTCATCAACGGCTAATAAACCTACATTAAGATATGGTAGGCGTTCTCTGAATGCTGATGTTTTTAAACGTTCAGGCGATAAATACAAAAACTTATACGCATCGTTTTGGGCATTTTCTAAGGTGGTTAATTGTTCGTGTAACGACATGCCGCTGTAAATAGCAGCAGCCGGAATATCTCTTGCTCGAAGTTGTTCAACCTGGTCTTTCATCAGCGCAATAAGCGGGCTTACAACTATGCATAAGCCTTCTTTTGCCATACCTGGTACTTGAAAACAAATAGATTTTCCGCCTCCGGTTGGTAATAGCGCTAAGGTATCTTTACCATCAAGTATAGAACGAATGATATCTTCTTGTAATGGACGAAAATTATCGTAACCCCAATATTTCAGTAATATATCATGAATTGAAACCGACATTTTACGCAGAAATTACACCATCCTTCATCACTAAGGTGCGGTCAGCCAAATTTGATAAGGCATCGTTATGGGTAACAATTACAAAGGTTTGATTAAATTCTTTTTTAAGGGTGTTAAATAACTCATGTAATTCGTGTGCGTTGGCTGAATCTAGGTTACCACTGGGTTCATCTGCAAACACAACAGAAGGTTCGTTCATTAATGCCCTGGCCACTGCAACCCTTTGCTGTTCTCCTCCTGAAAGTTCGGAGGGTTTATGGTGCAGGCGATGTGTTAATTTTAAAAAGTCTAACAAATCACAGGCTCTTTTTTCGGCTACTTTATTAGGTTTGTTGCCAATCCATGCCGGAAACATTACATTTTCCAAGGCAGTAAACTCAGGTAATAGTTGATGAAACTGAAATATAAAACCAATTTCTTTATTTCTAAATGCTGCCAACTTTTTATCATTAAGGGCAGATACATTGGTTTGATTGATGAATACCGAACCGGAGTCTGGTTTATCTAATGTTCCGGCAATTTGCAGTAAAGTGGTTTTACCTGCGCCACTTGCCCCAACAACAGCTACCATTTCTCCTTTAGGTATAAACAAATCTATACCTTTTAATACTTCAAGGTCGCGGTACTTTTTACGAATGCCCTTAAGTTCAATCATGCTAATTCCCCTGCTTTTTGGGGCAATATAATGAATTGCAAGTTTAATTGTTCAACATAACCTGCGGAAGAAATGAAAGGTGCTGAATAATGAAACTGAAAATAATACGGTTTAATAATTGGTGTGAGATGTTAAAAGCCCTGATTTTAATTGTGATTATCGCTACATGATTAAATTTTTGACTTAAAAGTAAAATATAATACTATTTTCGCTGCAAATTTTCTGAAAATGAACATTCACGAATATCAAGCCAAGCAAATTTTAAAATCATTTGGAGTAGCTGTACAGGAAGGTATAGTTGCTGAAACTGCTGATCAAGCCTATGATGCAGCGCTTAAACTTAAAGAACAGTTTGGGAGCGACTTTGTGGTTGTAAAAGCCCAAATTCATGCGGGTGGTCGCGGCAAAGGTAGCATTGTTGGTAAAGAACAACGCGGAGTAGCAGTTGCGAAAAATGCAGATAAAGCTAAAGAAATCGCATCAAATATTTTAGGAGGTACTTTAGTTACCATACAAACCGGACCCAAAGGTAAATTGGTAAGCAAAGTTTTGGTTGCTCAGGATGTTTATTATCCGGGTCCAAACCAACCTAAAGAGTTTTACATGAGTGTAATGCTTGATCGTTCTCAATCAAAAAACATTATTGTTTACAGCACTGAAGGTGGAATGGATATTGAGCATGTTGCTGAAACTACACCTCATTTAATTCATAAAGAAACTGTAGATCCTAAAATTGGATTGCAAGGTTTTCAAGCCCGAAAAATTGCTTTTAATTTAGGGTTAGAAGGTGAAGCGCATAAACAAATGGTGAAATTTGTTACCGCATTATACAAAGCATACGATAACAGCGATTCAGCTATGTTTGAAATCAACCCGGTTTTAAAAACAGCTGATGATAAAATTATTGCTGTTGATGGTAAGGTAAGTATTGATGATAATGCTTTATATCGCCATGCTGATTATGCAGCTATGCGTGATTTATCGGAAGAAGATCCAACAGAAGTAGAAGCAGGTAAGTTTAATTTAAACTTTGTGAAGTTAGATGGTAATGTTGGTTGCATGGTAAATGGTGCGGGTTTAGCAATGGCAACCATGGATATTATTAAACTATCAGGTGGTGAGCCTGCAAATTTTCTTGATGTTGGAGGTACAGCTAACGCTACTACAGTAGAAGCCGGATTTAGAATCATTTTGCAAGATCCAAATGTTAAAGCAATATTAATCAATATTTTTGGTGGTATTGTTCGTTGTGATAGGGTAGCTCAAGGTGTAGTTGATGCATATCAATCTATTGGAAATGTTCCTGTACCTATCATTGTTCGTTTACAAGGTACCAACGCCGAACAAGCAAAGAAACTGATTGATGAATCAGGACTAAAAGTATATTCTGCAATTCAGTTAAAAGAAGCTGCTGATTTGGTTCAAAAAGCAATCAGCGGAACAATATAATCTTCTAAATAAATTTTATTTAAAGCTGCTTACTTAAGGTAAGTAGCTTTTTTTATGCCATTATTTTTAGATGTACAATAAGTTGCATCCCCTTATTTCACTATGGTCAAGTCGACCTAAAATTTCAAATTTACCATCGTTGTAAACCTTTCCAATGTCTTGGGTTTGTAAAAAAGCACATGAGTCAATATTGGCCAAATCAATAATATTTACAAGCCCTGTTTTACCATTAGGTATGGGTTGAAAAGGGTCGTTAATATCAGTAATAATTATTTGCAACCAAGGGGCAGGTTCAAATATACCACCACTAGCAGCATAGGCTTGCGATAACATCTCACTCATGCCATACTCCGAATGTATTATTGGATTTTTAGTTGTAGAGCTAACCATATCATGAATTTCTTTTCTGGTTAATTCAGTTTTTCTGCCCTTCATACCTCCGGTTTCCATGATAACAGCATCACCTAAACCTTCAGGATATTGCTCAACGAAATCTAATAAAGCAAAGGTTACTCCTAATAAAAATATTTTGCGTGTGCTGTTTTGTAACGACATTATTTTTTGGTGTAAGGATTCAAAATCATACAGATAAAATCCACTGTCAACATGGTTTGATGCTTCAATCAGACCTTTAGCCATATATACCAAACTACTGCCACTTCGTTCTAAATATCCCGGTAACAAACATAAAAATATATACTGTTCAGCACTTCCATATACCCTTTCAAATTGTGTTAAAAATGATTGTTCATAAATTGATAAATCACGCACATGATGTTGGGAAGGAATTTGTGAGGTGGTTGAACTACTTATGAAAGTGGTTACGGGGATATAATCACCTGTTTTCACTTCTTGTTGTTTAAAAAAACTTACCGGTAAAAAGCGAAGGTGATTCAATGCTTTTGGCGAAGGGTCACCTTTGGTTAGCTCAACATATTTTTGTAAAATAACGTTATTCTTTAATTGGTAACGATAGAGTTGTAATGCTAAATCATTAAATTGCATCGCATTAGCACGAAAAACATCAGCTATGAAGGTATTTCTGTCCAAATTAATTTTAATTTTTATAGTATCATCAGTATTTGTTGCATGCAAAGGTGGTGAAATATATCCGATAATTCCATCAATAGAATTTGAAAGTAGTTATGTGATTTTCGACCGTTCGGGGAATGATTCGTTAATCGGATTTATTTTTAAATTTAAGGATGGTGATGGAGATATTGGTTTAGCTGAAGGTGATACTTTTCCTCCTTATAATTACGTTTCAGCCCCAAATGATCCCGCACGCAGGAACACCAACTTCTATCATTACAATTGTTACGTTGATTATTTAGAAAAACGCAATGGTGAGTATAAACATGTGGTTGGTGAGTTTACAGGAGATACCCTTAGACGAGAATTAAGGGTAATGAGTTTGACACCTGAAGGCAAATTTAAAGCAATTAGAGGAACTATTGAAGCACAGATAGAGCCCAATGTTTTAGGTAATAAAGCTGATACGGTAAAGTTGAGATTTTTATTAATAGACAGGGCACTTCATGTGAGTAATGAAATCGAGTCGAACGATATAATACTAAGAAGATAATTGGTGACGATGATTAAAAATCATCATCATCGTCATCATCATCAAAGCCGAAACCTTTGTCGTAGTCCACATCTACATCATCCATATCCAAATCTAAATTTTCATCATCATCTTCTTCCTCTTCTTCAGATATAGATTTTTTTGGAGCCACTTTCTTGGCAGCTACTTTTGACGCTGCATTAGCGCTTTTTTTTGCAGGTGTGCTTTTAGCCGGTGTATTTTTTTTACCCTTGGTCATCGTAACAATAAAAAAGTTTAGATATTCAAATTTAATTGTTTTTACTTTTTAACAAGAATACTGACTATTTTTTTATAAATAATTTTTTTCGCGTAAATCATTCAACAAGTCAATAGGTAAGTATGCTTGAGGGCGTGAAATAATGAAACCATTCTTTAAAATACAATAGCTCGAACAAAATTTTAGAAAAAAATTGAAGAAGCAGCCTCAAATGTATTGCAGTGGGCATCTACAATATCACTTATTTTAGGCGAATAACCGCCACCCATGGCAACCGCCACAGGTGTTTTCATCTGTTTACAAATAGTAAAAACAAACTCATCTCTTTTTTTGCAATCAGTACTTGAAACTTTTAATTTTCCATATTTGTCGGTCTCCAGTATATCCACACCACTTAAATAAAATATAAAATCGGGTTTAAAACTTTCTATTGAAGATAATAAATGTTTTTCTAATAAAGCCAAATAAGCATCACCGGTGGTACCATCCTCTAAAGCTATATCACAATTACTTGTTTCTTTAAAAAATGGATAGTTATGTTTGCCATGCATACTAAAGGTGAATACATCGGGATGTTGATTGAAAATAGCAGCAGTTCCATTTCCCTGATGTACGTCTAGGTCAACAATCATTATTCTTTTTTTAATTTGTTGTTGAAGTAAATAAACTGTTGCAATAGCAATGTCATTCAATAAACAAAATCCTTCTCCTCTATCTGTAAATGCATGATGGGTGCCACCTGCTACATTTAATGCCACTTGATTTGTAATGGCATGAAGGGCACATTGTATGGTTCCGTCGGCAATAATTATTTCACGCTGAATCAATTCTTCTGAAAGTGGGAATCCTATTCTTCTGATATGAGATGCACTTAAAGTTAAATTTTTTAGTTGTTGCCAGTAGTTCTGATCATGAACAGCTAAAATGTGTTGCTCATCACAAGGCTTAGGTGCAAATATTTGTTGTTCGGTAATAATTCCATAATGCAGTAATTGTCGAGGGATTAATTCATATTTGAGCATTGGAAAGCGATGCCCTTCAGGCAATGGATGTTGGTAGATAGGATGATAAGCAATGGTAAGCATAAACTATTTCTTCGAACAAAACTGATGTTTAACAGTTTTAATTCCTCAAGTTTTGTTATTTGTTGTACAATATGTTACATTTATTCTTAAATCATAACTGTATTCATGAAAATACTTGTTTTAAAAGAATCGAGGCCCAATGAAAAACGTGTAGGAATTACTCCACCCGTTGTTGCGCAATTGATAAAAGCCGGGTTCACCTGTATGGTTGAATCGGGTGCAGGATATTATTCCAATTTTAGCGATGAAGCTTATGTTGCAGTTGGTAGTGAAATAGTAAGCAATAAACAAGAAGCTATTGTACAGGCTCAAATCATTATAAAAGTGAATCAACCTACAAGTGATGAAATCAATAGCATGAAGCCGGGTACTGTAACGATTAGTTATTTATATCATCGTTTTCAACCTGCATTAATTAAACAATTGGCAGATGCAGGTGTAGCAGCCTTTAGTATGGATGCCATGCCTCGTATTTCTAGAGCACAGAGTATGGATGCATTAAGCTCACAGAATAACTTGGCCGGTTACAAGGCCGTGATATTAGGTGCAAATTATATGGCCAAAATTTTCCCGTTAATGATGACAGCCGCAGGAACCATAACACCGGCACGTGTAATGATATTTGGTGCGGGTGTTGCAGGTTTGCAAGCCGTGGCAACAGCCAAACGTTTAGGTGCAATTGTTGAAGTTACCGATGTTCGCCCTGAAACTAAAGAACAAGTTGAATCATTAGGAGGTAAGTTTATTGAAGTGAATGCAGCCGGTGTTCAAGTAGAAGGCGGTTATGCAAAAGAAGTAAGTGAAGAATATTTAGCTTTGCAAAAAGCCGCCGTTAACAAAAGTATTGCCCAGGCCGATTTAGTAATTACTACCGCCTTGGTAGCTGGAAGCAAAGCACCTGTGCTGGTAAGTGAAGAACAAGTTAAATTAATGAAACTTGGCAGTGTAATTGTAGATATGGCCGTTGAACAAGGTGGTAATTGTGCTATAAGTGAACCCGATAATATTGTGGTTAAACATGGCGTAACCATCGTTGGTATTTCAAACTTACCTAGTACACTTGCACAAAATGCGAGCGAACTTTATGCAAAAAACATCTACAACTTTTTAATGCATTTAACATCCAATGCACAATTAAAATGGGAGATGGAAGAAGAAATTACAAAAGGTACGCTTATAACTTATCAAGGAAAAATCATTCACCCATCAATCGTTCAAACTGCTTAATTATGGAAATAGTATTCAATTTTATTTATGCAAACAGGGAAATAATTTACCTGCTAATTCTTATGATTTTTGTTGGAGTGGAGTTAATTGGTCATGTGCCTTCTGTACTACATACCCCGCTAATGAGTGGTGCAAATGCCATACATGGCGTAGTTATTATTGGGTCAATTATAGTTATGGGACAAGCTGAGCATACCGGTGCACTGGTATTAGGATTTCTGGCTGTAGTGTTAGGAACCCTTAATGTAGTAGGGGGTTTTGTGGTTACCGACCGTATGTTGGAAATGTTTAAAAAGAAAAAATAACTAAACTTTATTTATTTAAATTATGGGAACTCACCTGTTAGAAATTATATACTTGGTTGCATCAGTAACCTTTATTTTGGGATTAAAATATTTAGGTAATCCATCCACTGCTCGTAAAGGTAATTTAATGGCAGCATTCGGCATGGGCTTAGCTATTTTTGGAACTATATTTTTATATACCGATGCAGCCGGCAATCATCTTAAAAATTTACCATTTATTTTCGGAGGTTTATTAGTAGGTAGCATTGTAGGTTGGATAGCCGCTAAAAAGGTGCAAATGACTGCAATGCCTGAAATGGTGAGCTTGTTTAATGGTATGGGTGGTGCCTGTGCCATGCTTATTTCTGTGATAGAGTTTAATCATTTAACATCCGGGTTTTCAATGGAAACCTATGCACAAGGTGGTTATTCTTTTTTTTCAAAACTACCCAAAGGTCAACTGCTCACTATTATCATTGGTTTAGTTATTGGCTCGGTATCATTTGCAGGAAGTATTGTTGCTTGGGGAAAGTTAAGTGGTAAAGTAAAAGACCGTTCGTTTAAACTTCAGCAGTTTATAAATATCGGTTTGTTATTGGTAATTGTTGCATTAAGTAGTTTTACCATCATGGGTTCAAGTGAAGAAACCATTGAGTTGTTTTATGCTGTATTGATATTGTCGCTTTTATATGGTGTATTGTTTGTAATGCCTATAGGTGGTGCAGATATGCCGGTGGTGATTTCATTGCTCAATTCATTTACAGGTGTAGCAGCGGCAAGTGGCGGATTTTTATATGACAATAAAGTGATGCTGATTGGCGGAGTTTTAGTAGGAAGTGCAGGAACCTTACTTACTATTGTGATGTGCAAGGCCATGAACCGTTCGCTAACAAATGTGTTGATCGGGAATTTTGGTGGTGGAGCAGCATCAACGGCTTCAGGTAGTACCATTCAAGGCAGCATAAAGGAGGTTACAGCAAGCGATGCAGCCATTTTAATGAAGTATGCTAAAAAGGTAATAGTTGTTCCCGGATATGGATTAGCCGTGGCACAAGCTCAACATGTGGTGCACGAATTGGAAGAGATATTAGAAAAGGAAGGAGTGGAGGTAAAATATGCCATTCATCCGGTTGCCGGTAGAATGCCAGGACACATGAATGTGTTGCTTGCAGAGAGTAATGTGAGTTATGATAAATTGGTTGAAATGGAAGAGATAAATCCTGAATTTTCTACAACTGATGTAGTGTTGGTTGTGGGAGCAAATGATGTTGTGAATCCTGCGGCTAAAACTGATCCTTCTTCACCCATTTATGGCATGCCGATTTTGGAAGTAGAAAGTGCCGCTCAAGTTATTGTAAATAAACGAAGCATGAAGGCCGGTTATGCCGGTATTGAAAACGAATTGTTTTTTAAACCTAAAACAAGCATGCTTTTTGGTGATGCCAAAAAAGCGCTTACTCAATTAGTTAGTGAAATTAAATCGTTAGGCTAATTTTCTTTTTAAAAAATAATAAACAGGAAAACCACTGATTACTATTAATAATCCCGGAACGGTATTGTTAGGTTCGAATAACAATAAGTTGATACATATAAAGCTTGCTCCAATGATATACACTATTGGAACTATAGGATATCCCCATACTTTATAAGTTCGAGTTGTGTTAGGTTGTTTGCTTCTTAACCTGATAACACCAGCAACTGTGATAATATAAAATAAAAGCACTGCTATTACTACATAATTGAGCAGGTCGCCATAACCTCCGCTTAATACCAAACAACTGGTCCAAATAGCTTGAATATACAAAGCAAATTGTGGTACATCTTGTTGATTAAGTTTACCGGCTTGTTTAAAAAATAAGCCATCCAAGGCCATGGCATAATATACTCTTGCGCCGCTTAAGGTTAATCCGTTAATACATCCAAAGGTACTTACCATAATCAATCCTGCCATTAAGTATAAACCTGCATCATCTGCTATGGTGTTTAGCAACAAAGTGCCTACTCTTTCATTTGGTGCGTGAGCAATGGCGTTAAAAGGCAATATGTATAAATAAATAAGGTTGATTACGATATATAATGTTAGCACACTAGTTGTACCAATAATTAAAGATAATGGTAAGGTTTTACCGGGTTGTTGAATTTCGCCACCGGTAAACGTTACATTATTCCATGCATCACTGCTAAAAATACTACCTACCATTGCCGTACAAAATATTCCCCAGAACGAATAATCAAGGTTAAGCTCAGAAGGTATCCAATCAATTTGTTGAGGGGAGTGGGTGAGTATAAAATATAGTCCTGCTCCAATCATTAATACCAGCGCGCCAATTTTTGCAATCGTAAAAGTATTCTGTATAACCGCACCGGTTTTTAAGCCGCGCATGTTTGTAAATGTTAGTGCCCAAACAATAAAAATACCTAAAACTTGTTTGGTGTTAATTGAATAATTGCCCAATTGTAAAATAGTATTTGAATCATTTATTTGGGTAAAGAAAACTCCGCTGAAATTTGCAAAAGCCACTGCAACAGCAGCAATAGTTCCGGTTTGAATAACGGTGAAAAAAGTCCACCCGTACAAAAAAGCAATTGATTTATTGTAAGCTTCTTTTAAGTAAACATACTGACCACCGGCTTTAGGCATGATAGCTGCTAATTCTCCGTAACTTAAAGCTGCAAATACTGTAAGTATAGTAGTAATTATCCATGCCAAGATTACCATAAATGGTGATTGCAATTTTAAACTCATGGATGCAGGAACAATAAATATTCCGGAACCAATCATACTGCCGGCTATCAGCATTATGCAATCAAATAAGGAGAGTTGTTTTTTCATTTCTTTAAAAGTAATGAAAATCTTTTAAGCACAACTAATAATGAAACAATTTATTGGAAATCATACAAGTGAGTAAATATTATTGCATACCTCAGCAGATGCTACTTTCCTTCCTAATAACTTTACCAAGTAGATAGCCCTAAGGGATAAACGGGGAAACAAAAAAATGTTATTTTAGTTCGAAGGTGGATTGACCAATCATAAATCCATCAGCATACAATTCTATTTTGTATTCGCCTTTACCAAAAGTTGTACCTCTTGTCCAATACAAGGTAATGTCGGTCGACTTTTGTTCGAATTCGAATTGATGCACGGTTGAGTATAATGATTCCTGGCCTTGGAAATTAAAGGAGCCTGACCCTGCACTTTCATTGTACATAGTTGATCCATCGGGGCCAATTACTTTTATATAAATTTTCTTTTCACCCGGATCATTCACATAATTCTCGTCAATGTTAAATGTAATTTTAAGTTTTTCAACTTGCGAGGCTCTGTTTGTTTCTCTTTCTTTTCCATTCGAGCGTTGCTTAACACCGGCAACATAAATTTGACGTGCATTTAACTTTGCACCAATTGCAACCTTGTTATTCAATTTCACGTTTTCCATTTTCAGGTTTTCATTTCTTCTTTTTTCCTGATCTATAGAACCTTTAAGTGAAGCATTTTCGCGGTTTAAAACTGTAATTTGTGTAGATAATGAATCAATCTGATTCAAGTATTTTCTTTTATAATACCTTAATTGATCAATTTCCTCAAGGGCTTTTTCTAATTGTAGCTTGGTAAGTTTCCCTGTTCTTAATAGGTTGTCTATACGGTCGGCATATTCTTGCAGCGAATCATTTTTCTCTTTTAAAAATGCATCAAGTTCTTTGTTTTTGCCTTTATATAAATCGAGTTCACTCGCCGTTTCGGTAAGTACTTTTTCTAAAGCCGCTTTTGCTGAATCAGTTGCGAATAATGTTTCTTCCGTTTGTACTAATTTTTTGTCGGTATTAAAATAGTTATACGTAAAGAGGCCGTTTAAAGCCAGTAAGATTATTATAATTATGATATAATAGATTTTACCCGAGTTTTTGCGGTTTTCTTCCATGGTGACAAAAATAAGAGTTTTTATGAAAAACGATACATTTACTCGTTAGTTGCAGATAGAATATTATCCTTACATTTGCCAAATCTTAAAAAAGCATTATAATGGTTCAAACCACATTCATAAACGGATTATTAATTATTACTCCGAAAGTGTTTTTCGACGAAAGAGGATACTTTTATGAAACATTTAGTGTAGCTAAATATAAAGAGTTTGGGATAACCGACACTTTTGTTCAAGACAATCAATCTTTATCTCAAAAAGGCGCATTACGAGGATTACATTTTCAAGCACCACCATTTGCACAAGGTAAATTGGTGCGGGTAGTGAAGGGAGCAGTGCTTGATGTAGTGGTTGATATCAGGAAAGATTCGGTAACATATGGTAAAAATTTTTCGATTGAATTAAATGAGAATAACAAAACCCAGTTTTGGATTCCGGCCGGTTTTGCACACGGTTTTGTAACCCTGGAAGACAATACTATTTTTGAATATAAATGTACCAACTATTATAACAAGGCAAGCGAAGGTGGTATATTATGGAATGATGCAGATTTAAATATTCAATGGGGAACCTCTGATGCCATCATTAGTGAAAAAGATCAATTGTTATCTCCATTCAATACATTTATTTCACCTTTTTAAAAACTTACTCCCCCCTATATGAAACTTGATGAACAAACCTTAGAATTACTAAGTAAACTTGAACAGAAATATACTAAATCGGGCCAAGATTTAAAAGCATATTTAGAGGGTTTACTCTATGCAAATTATTTAAATTATTGGGACTATATTGAGGTGGATACGTTATTAACACTTCAAAAGCCTCGTACACCCATAAAGGATGAAGTTATTTTTATTATCTATCATCAAATAACTGAGCTTTATTTTAAGCTTACCTTGCACGAAATGGAGCAAGTTGCTGAGCATGCTGAACATATTAATCCGGATTTTTTTGCCGCCCGCGTAAAACGCATGAATGCCTATTTCAGAAACCTAATTCATTCTTTTGAAATTATGGTTGATGGAATGGAACAATCACAGTTTTTAAAGTATAGAATGAGTTTATTGCCGGCCAGTGGTTTTCAAAGTGCTCAATACCGTATGGTAGAAATTTGTGCTACCGATTTTGTTAATTTAATTGATAAAGATTACCGCAATAAAATAACCTTTGCATCTTCAATGGAAGATCAGTTTGATCACGTGTATTGGAAAGCAGGAGCTACCGAATTAGCCTCGGGTAAAAAAACCTTAACGCTTACTCAGTTTGAACAAAAATATAGCGATCAATTATTAGTTTTAGCAAAAGAATATGCTACTAAAAATCTTTGGATAGCCTACACTAATTTAAGTGAATCTGATCAACAACATCCCGAATTAATTGAGCAATTACGTCAATTCGATTTAAATGTAAATGTGAATTGGCCATTGCAACATTATCGTTCGGCAGTAAGATACTTACACAAAAGTCCGGAAGATATCGCAGCAACAGGTGGAACTAATTGGCAAAAGTATCTTCCTCCTCGTTTTCAAAAACGCATTTTTTATCCTCAACTGTGGACAGAAACTGAAATTGAAGAGTGGGGAAAACAAGGGATAATTGATTTATTAACGAAAAATAGTACTACTTCTCGTTCATAAACGCTGATGCTAATATTAAGTCGTCAGGTGTGGTTATTTTGATATTTTTATAATCACCTGTTGTTAGGTGTATTTGATATCCGGCAGATTCAAATACCGAAGCATCATCGGTGAAATGTGAACCACTTAAGCGGTCATAAGCATTTTTAAGTAAGTTTAGTTGAAAAACTTGAGGGGTTTGTACCAAGTAATAATCATCTCGGTTTACACTTATGCTTCCTTCAGGTTGTTTCATGCGTATGCTGTCTTTAGGCTTAACTGCCGCTACAGCATTATTATATTGCTCAGCTTCATTAAAACAACGCTCTATTAATTCAGTTGAAACGCATGGCCTAACGCCATCATGAATTGCTACTACCCCTTCTTGAGTAATTTGTTTCAAACCATTATTTACGCTTTCATATCTTTCTTTTCCACCTGCAACTAATGTGTGTGGTACCGTAAATTGATAAGTAGTACAGAGGTTATTCCAATAGTCGAAATGTTGAATGGGCAACACCAGAATAATTTTTGCATTACTATCATTAAACTTATTGATAGTATGCATCAACACCGGTAAATTATTAATCAATAAAAACTGTTTAGGAATTTCAGTTCCCATTCGGATACCTGAGCCGCCTGCAACAATAATGGCAAATCTACTTTGTGATACCATTAATGATCGGCTGTTTTACTCTTGCTAAATTTAGATTTTAAACGAACAGCAGGAACCCAAATTTTTGATAGGAGATATTTTACCGGATTCGATTTCTCAACATGCCATTCGGTTGTTCTTGCTTTTTCTAATGGTGTTTGATGCAAAGTATAGGCATACGCAGCAATACTGGTGCGGTACTTACCTTCTGGAAATTTTATAGCATCGTAACCATGTAAAGTGTATCCCCTGCATAACATAATTGCTAAGCGGTTAAAAGGAACATCAACTGCTGTTTTTACCCCGGTGTCGCTATGCTCTAATTTCAATTCGCCTCCGTATTCTTTTTTCCAATCTTTGTTGATGTATAATAATAAATTTAGGTTTCTGAACCATTTATCGTTTAATGGATGGTAATTAAAATCGGCATGCATATCTAAATAGCTTCCTGTTTTACCCTGATGAATGCCACCACCATAAAAGGTTTCATCAACAAATACATCTTCATTACTCACGTATTTTAACCATTCTTGAAATCTTTTTGAAGTGAAGTCGAGATATAATTCTTCAAATACACCACCGAGTTCGCGGAACTTTGACTTTTCGAATTTATTTTTACCAAAAACGTAATCAGCACTTGGAGTTTCAATATCAGGAATAAGCTGATAAAGTTCCATCAACTTTTGCGGCTCGCACACCTCGTCAATTCCAATATGGGGAAAAGGTTTAGCAGTAAGGAAAAGCTCCCTGAATTTATCTTTATTTTCTTCCAAATATTCAAATCGTATCATAGTATTAAAATTTCACAAACAAAGATGCTAATATGTCGCCAATACTCATCATGATTATTGTCAATTTAAAAGCAATCGTAAACTGAACTTCATCAAGTGTTTAGGTCGGTAATTTATAAAATTCGTAATAAAATATTCATGAATTTTTTAAACATTGCACCTTAATTTATGGTTTTTATCGTTACTAATAACAATTCGTAGAAAACGAAAAGTGTGCTTTAAGTGTCAATTATTCGGTGAAAAGTAGTTTTATATTCCTTATTTTATTTATAGTTTTTTTTGCTGATACTCATGCACAGCAAATCTCCGGTACTATTAAAGATTCAACTACAGGTGAATCATTGATAGGTGCTACCATAAAAGTGGTGGAACTCAATACAGGAACTACTACCAACGAAAACGGTCAGTTTAAACTAAAAATTGCCGACGGAACTTATACCTTAACAATTAGCTATTTAGGTTACCTTAATAAACAAATAAAAGTAGTTGTGGTAAATGGCAAAAACGTGAACCTGCCATTGGTTTTATCGCCAACTGTTATAGAAAAGAAAGAGGCACTTATTATTGGGAACAGAAATGACAAAAATGTGACCAGCACCGAAATGAGTCGTGTTGAACTAACAGCAGAACAAGTAAAAGGATTACCGGTAATTTTTGGTGAACCGGATGTGTTGAAAGCCATAACACTTCTTCCGGGGATTAAAAGTGGAGGTGAAGGAGGTACCGGATTTTATGTAAGGGGAGGAGGACCTGATCAAAACCTGGTGTTAATGGATGATGCGGTTATTTATAATCCCTCTCATTTATTAGGATTTTTGTCGGTTTTTAATACGGATGCGGTAAAAAATATAGAAGTAATAAAAGGCGGGATGCCTGCAAATTATGGTGGGAGACTTTCATCTATTTTAAATGTAAATCTTAAAGAGGGTAATGATAAAAAGTTTGTAACTAACGGAGGAGTCGGATTAATCTCATCAAGGTTAAGTGTAGAAGGTCCGATAAAAAAGGGCAAAAGTGGATTTATGATTGCTGGACGAAGAACTTATATTGACGCTATCGCCAGACCGTTTTTAACTACCGAGCAACGAGCAAATGGTTATTACTTTTATGATTTTAACGCAAAATTTCATTATCAATTTTCAGATAAAGATAAAATAGTAATATCGGCATATTATGGCCGTGATATCTTTAGTTTTAGAAGCCCAACCAATAATTTAGTTCGATTCAATGTAGGTTGGGGAAATGCCGCAGTTAGTGCCAAGTGGTTTCATCAATACAATAAAAAATTATTCAGCAATACTGTGGCTGTATATAACCGATATGATTTAAACAATAAGTTTGAATTTGGTTCTAACGGTTTTGTGCTCAGCAGTGGTCTTCAAGATTGGAATTTAAAACACGATTTTATCTACCTGTCAGGTAATCATAACATGAAATTTGGTGCTTCTTATATTTGGCATACATTTACTCCAGGCATTGCAACAGGGCAGGTAGGTACAATTGTAATTAATGAAGCCATCAATAAACAATATGCTCACGAAGCTGCAATTTATTTTTTAGATGAATTTAAATTAGGTAGCAGGTTAACCGTAAACGCCGGATTACGTGGTGTTTTATTTACACAAGTTGGTCCGTTTACCGAAAAAATATTCGACGATCAAGACTTGGTTATTGGCGACGGAAAAACATATAAGTCGGGCGAACCAATAGTTACCTATCCCGGCATTGAACCACGTTTGGCAGCTACTTATTTGTTAAACTCTACTACATCCTTAAAAGCATCATTCAACAGGGTTTATCAGTTTTTACATTTAGCAACTACCAGTGGTGCTCAATTTCCTGCCGATTTATGGGTGCCTTCATCACAGCGCGTAAAACCACAATTGGCGTATCAATATGCAGTTGGTGTTTATAAAAACTTCAATAAAAATGAATATGAAACTTCTATCGAAGCCTATTATAAACCTATGTTTAATCAAATTGAATTTAAACCCGGTGCTAATTTATTTTTCAACCAAAACCTAGAGAATGAAATGGTATTTGGCGAAGGATTATCTTATGGTATCGAGTTTTTTGCTAAGAAAAAATTTGGTCGTTTAACAGGTTGGATTGGTTATACTTGGAGTAGAACTACTCGACAATTTGATGAATTGAATAATGGTCGCCCGTTTTTCTTTAGGTATGACAGAACACATGATATTAGTATTGTAGCTACCTATCAAATAAATAATAAGTGGACAGTGAATGGGGTATTTGTGTATGGCACAGGCAACGCTACTACGCTTCCAACAGCTCGCTATACCTATCAACCCGGATTTGATTTAATAACGGGTGAACCCAAAATTACGTTTATTGATTTATACGATCGAATTAATGATTATCGCTTGCCGGCTTACCATAGGTTGGATGTATCTTTTACTTACGTAGCCAAACAAACTGAAAAGTTTGAATCGTCGTGGAATTTTAGTATTTACAATTTATATAACAGGGCGAATCCATATTTTATCTATTTTGTTCCCGATCTTGAAGCGCAACGAGTAAGGGCATATATGGTATATCTGTTTCCAATTTTACCTTCAGTTGCGTGGAATTTTAAATTTTAATATGCGTACAACAATTGTAAATATCATATTAGTAATAGTAGTTGCAGGACTGGTTTCTTGTGAAAAAGAAATAACCGTGAATTTACCTCCCGGGAAAAAAAGTATTGTGGTGGAAGCAAGCATTAATCAACAGTTTCCTAACTTAAATTATGTATACATTTCGAGAACACTGGATTATTTCAACCCCGATCTTTCATTTAATGGGGTGAAAGATGCATTGGTTTTTATCACTCCAGGAGAAATACAAGGAAGAGATACGATTTGGAATGTGAGTAACAGAATTCAACTTTTTGATATTAGCGAAATACCCGGTGTTGACAGCTTATTGGCAGGATTTAACGGAGTTTATTTTAATCCTTTATTGTTGCCTCAAATCGGAGTTCCATATAAGTTGGAAATTACGGTTGAAAATTCTTTTATCTCAGGAGTAACTACAATTCCAAATGTAGTAGAGATTGATACTGTTTTTTGGCGTACTGAATTTGATGAGCAAGAAGGTGATACTGATGTGTTTTTAACCTTTGAATTTGTGGATGGACCTGAACAAAACAATTACCGATTAATTGTTCATAATTCACAAAATCCTTTAATGGTAGGGTGGGGAACAGCAAATACCTTCCGCGAATTTGATGATGCGATTTTAAATAATGGCCGCCGACCATACTCGTTTTTTAGTCCGTTTAATTATTCAGACACCGTTAACATATACCTGAATTCGATAGGAAGAAGAGAATATTTATTCTGGGATTCATTTGATGATGCCAAAGATAATGGTGGACCTTTTTCAACGCCTGTAATGGTGAAATCAAATATTACCGGCGCTATTGGTTCATTCACCGGATATGGTGTAAGTTATCGAAGAGTAATTCTTAGATAATTTAATTAAACATTAAATCTGAAATGCATGATGTCGCCGTCATGTACTAAATATTCTTTTCCTTCTACACGCATTTTACCTGCTTCTTTTACCGCAGCTTCAGATTTAAAATTAAGGTAATCATCATAACCAATAACTTCAGCTCTAATAAATCCCTTTTCAAAGTCGGTATGAATTACACCGGCAGCTTGAGGTGCCTTAAAACCATTGGTAATTGTCCATGCCCTAACTTCTTGCACACCGGCTGTAAAATAGGTGATTAGGTTTAATAGTTTATATGCTTCTTTAATTAGTTTCGCTACTCCTGATTCAGTTAATCCTAAGTCAGCTAAAAACGCTTGTCTGTCGTCGAAACTTTCTAATCCGGCAATTTCCGATTCAATAGCTGCACTTATAATCAATATTCCGGCACCTTCTTTTTGAGCAGCCTCTTTCACTGCATTTACATAAGCATTTCCATTAACTACCGACGATTCATCAACATTACACACATACAATACAGGTTTAGCCGTAAGAAGAAAAATATCTTCTACGTGTTTTTTCTCTTCATCATCAGCCGGACAATTTCTTGCTGATTGACCTGACTCTAAATGATTTTTATATTTTAACAATGCAGCTTCTGCCTTTGCAGCCTCTTTATCACCGGTTTTTGCAGCCCTGCTGATTCGTTGCAGCTTTTTCTCAATACTATCTAAGTCTTTAAGTTGCAATTCTGTGTCAATAATCTCTTTGTCACGCAAAGGATTAACACTACCATCTACGTGAATAATATTTTCATTATCGAAGCATCTTAATACATGTAAAATAGCATCAGTCTCTCGAATATTAGCTAAGAATTGATTGCCTAATCCTTCGCCTTTACTTGCTCCTTTTACTAATCCTGCAATGTCAACAATTTCTATCGTGGTTGGCACTATGCGTTGCGGATTTACAAGCTCTGCTAATGCATTTAACCTTTCATCAGGTACTGTAATAGTACCCACATTTGGTTCAATTGTACAAAAAGGAAAGTTAGCTGCTTGTGCTTTGGCGTTACTCAAACAATTAAACAAAGTTGATTTACCCACGTTTGGTAATCCTACTATACCGCATTTTAATCCCATATTGATTAGGTCCTGGTTTTATTATTCTATTATTACTTTATAAATTGTTTCATGTCGCTTATCAATTTTTCAGCAAGATGATTAGCAGTTGCTTCACTTTGACTTTCAGCGTAAATTCTAATTATTGGTTCGGTATTTGAGCGACGCAAGTGAACCCACTCTTTATCAAATTCAATTTTTACACCATCAATTGTATTAATTGGATGTTTGCTGTATTTGTCTTGGATTTTATGCATTAATGCATCCAAATTAATATCCGGTGTTAATTCAATTTTTTTCTTAGCAATAAAATAATCAGGATAACCGCTACGCAAAATACTGCATAACTTTTTCGACTTAGCCAAGTGACTTAAAAATAGTGCTATACCAACCATAGCATCTCTACCGTAATGACTCTCAGGATAAATGATTCCTCCGTTTCCTTCACCTCCAATAACAGATTGTGTTTCCTTCATCAACTTTACCACGTTTACCTCACCTACAGCACTGGCTTTATAACTGCCTTTGTTCTTTTCGGTTATATCTCGAAGTGCGCGGGTTGATGATAAATTTGAAACGGTATTACGTAAGAAATTTCCTTTAGCAAGTTGTTCGTCTGTGGTGTTTTTTAACACGTAATCGGCAATTGCAACTAATGTATATTCTTCCCCAAACATGCTTCCATCTTCGCAAACCAACGCCAAACGATCTACATCAGGGTCAACAACAATTCCTAAATCAGCTTTGTTTCTTTTAACCTCTGATGAAATCTCGTGTAAATGCTCAGGAAGTGGTTCAGGATTGTG
This sequence comes from Bacteroidia bacterium, assembly GCA_025454975.1. GTDB lineage: Bacteria > Bacteroidota > Bacteroidia > UKL13-3 > UKL13-3 > UBA6183. Next base: position 41,687 of record JALONK010000010.1, on the reverse strand, counting down.
AGGGAATTTCCCATCCGGTGTGCAATAAATTTCTATAATATCTTCAACACCTAATGCTTTTAACAACATCGGAACGGCAATTCCACCCGAAGAATTAACTGCATCAACAGCAATCTTAAACTTACGTGCTTTTATAGCTTCAACATCCACCAACTCTAAAGCGAGAATTTTATCAATATGTTTTTTAATGGCATTCCTTCTTTCTGAAACAATACCTAATTTATCAACCTGAGCAAATTCAAATTCACCTTTATCACCTTTGGCTAAAACTAACTTGCCTTGTTCATCACTGATAAATTCACCTTTTTCATTTAATAGTTTTAAAGCATTCCACTGTTTTGGATTATGACTTGCTGTAAGGATAATTCCTCCGTCAGCATTTTCGTCTTTCACCATTAGTTCAACAGTAGGTGTGGTGCTTAATCCTAGATCAACCACATCAATTCCTAAACTAATTAATGTGCCTGTAACTAATCGGTTTACCATATCGCCACTGATACGGGCATCCCTACCTACTACTATTTTACATTTTTCTTTGTCTTGTTTGATAATTGAACCGAAAGCTGCTGCATATTTCACTACATCTATCGGTGTTAATGAATCACCGGCTTTGCCGCCTATGGTACCTCTAATTCCTGAAATTGATTTAATTAACGTCACTGTGTCTGTTTTTGGGTGCGCAAAAATATCATTTGAATCAAAGCAAACCAAGTTTGATTTATAAAGCGCTGATTACGATTATAATTTAGCAGTTTAATGGGATGTATTCATAAAATGCCGTAAACTTGTACCCAATGCAAGGCAATAAAGAATGGTTTAGCGAATGGTTTGATTCGCCATATTATCATATTCTCTACAAAAACAGAGATATGAATGAGGCTGAGTTCTTTTTGCGAAATTTAGTTGCTTATTTAAAACCAAAACCGGAACAACTGTTAATTGATTTGGCATGTGGAAAAGGACGACACAGTATTTTTTTGAATCAACTGGGTTTTAATGTTACCGGTATTGATTTATCTGCCTCTAGCATAAAAGCTGCATCCGTGTATCAAAATGATGCATTAAGGTTTGAAGTACAAGACCTTCGCATGTTACCTTATCAGCATAAGTTTGATTTTGGGTTAAACTTATTTACAAGTTTTGGCTATTTTGATTGTGATGAAACCAATGTGAAAGTGTTAAAGGAAATTCATCACTCTCTTAAACCTAACGGTGTTCTGGTTATCGACTTTATGAATGTGGACTTGGTTGCCGGTAAACTAAAACCTTTTGAGGAAAAGGAAATTGAAGGAATTAACTTTCAAATCAAAAAAGAAATAAAAAAAGGGTTGATAACAAAACATATTACTTTTAACGACCAAGGAAAAAATTTTAGCTTTTATGAAGAGGTACAAATTTTAAACTTAAGCGATTTTAAGCATTTGTTTAGCCGAACAGGATTTGAACTCATTAATGTTTTCGGTAATTATGCATTAACTCCGTTTGAACAACAAAGTAGTGAAAGATTAATTTTAATTGCTAAAGTCGTTTGATAGAATACTTAAATCATATTGATACTGTTTGGTTTTTGGCTGTGAATAATGGATTAGAGAATTCCTTTTTCAACATGATATGTCCGTTTTTGCGTGAGCCCAAAATGTGGATACCTCTATATTTAATACTGGTTTATGTTTGGTATAAACAATTTGGTACAAAGGCATTTCTATTATTAGCTATAGCAGGTGTGCTTGTTGGTGTTGCCGACCAGTTCAGTGCTAATTTAATCAAAAATACGTTTGAACGTTTGCGACCTTGCAATCAACCTTTACTTAAAGATCAAGTGCATTTGTTGGTTAACTGTGGTAAGGGCTTTAGTTTTATTAGTGCGCATGCTACGAATCATTTTGCTTTAGCTATTTACGTTATAGTGTTAATGGGTAATAAATTTAAATTCTTGTATTATGCAGCACCACTTTGGGCAGCATCAATTGCCTTTTCCCAAGTATATGTTGGTGTGCATTACCCTTTCGATGTTATTTGTGGAGCGATTGTAGGAAGTATATTAGGTTTTTTATTTGGTAAAGTTACTTATCATAAATTGCTTAAGTTGGCATGAAGTGGTGGATGTACATATTGCTTATTGGCTTTCCACTTATAGGTGGACTTATTGGTTTTTATACAAATATCCAAAAGCAAAATCAACTTAAAATCTTATTGTCGTTTGCCGGTGCTTATTTGTTATCTGTTGTATTGTTTCACCTGATACCTCACTTATACACCGAGTTTAATGTTGTTTCCGGAATATTAATTTTATCAGGATTTTTCTTTCAAGTTTATTTAGAGAAGTTTTCGAGAGGTGTTGAACATGGTCATCTTCACATTCATCAACAATCTTCTAAGTCGAATTATATTCCTTATGAAATTTTGATAAGTTTAAGCTTGCATAGTTTTATGGAGGGTATGCCTCTGGGAAGTGGATTATTGGAAAATTCTAACGGACAGTTATCTTTTTTATTCGGAATTGTTAGTCATGAAATGCCGGCTGCATTTGCCATGGTTAGCATTTTAAAAGCTGCTAAACTTAGCAACAGTAAATTGTTATTATTTGTTGTTGTATATTCATCAATGAGCACAACCGGAGTAGTTATGAGTTCATTATTAAAAGATAGTGTGCCTCATTCAATGTTCGAATATTTAATGGCATTTGTAGTTGGTACATTTTTACATATTGCTACAACCATTTTGTTTGAGTCGTCGGAAAACCACAAGTTTAATATGGTAAAAGTACTTGCGATGCTTGCAGGCATTGGCTTAGCTGCATTAGTAAGTTTATAAAAAAAGGTTACCATCTGTTAACGGTAACCTTCATAATTATGCAATCAGTTTAATTATAAATTTACAGTAAAGGTTCTTCCACCAATACTAACTGTAAATGTTTGATCACAAATACCGTTTCCATAATCAATAGTTCGTGAAAGTTTTCCTGTTGGTCTAATTTCAATTGTTCCGGCAGTTAAACGATGTGTGCAACTCAAATCAACCCTTAAAGCATTAGTAATATCGGAGGTGTAACTAATACCATTTCTGGCTGTACCATTCGCGTTTCCGGTAATTAAATAAACATCATCGTTCCATGCCAAAGTATTTTCACCTGCTGTCCATTCACGATTTCTTGTTGCATTCCAAGTTGAAATTCTTCCATCAATAAATGTGATTTTTGCGTTAGAAACAGTAACGGTATAATTTAAATTACCTCTTGTGTTTCTACCATTATTTAAAACAGTTTTTACACCTTCAATTTTGTTTCCGTTTTGATAAAATGAATCAGGCGTTATGGTGATTAAAGTTCCTGCCTGACGGTAACGTCCTGTCCAACTAACTCTTATTTTTCCTGCTCTTGTTTTACCATCATTGCATAAAGTATTAATTCCATAATCAATTACCATAGTACGTGGCGTTGATAAGGAATCAACAATAACTGTGGGGCCTGATTTACCTAATCCTGCCGAATTAGAGGCTTCTTCAACCTGATTATAAATGTCACTAAAAAAACCTTCCGAACTGGATTGGTCGGCAGCCGTTTGGGTTTCTACATCAAGGTTTTCTTCTTTATCTTTTTTACAGGCAACAATTGATAACGATGCGCTTAAAGCGAATAGGCATCCTAATAAAATTGACTTTTTCATACTGTAATTGGTTTATAACACTAAGATGTATAATTATCCATAAGGTTTAATCACAACTTACTTTTTTTATATTTTTTATGATTATTGAACAGGCTTTTTCAATTTCCTCAGGAGTAATAATTAATGGTGGAGCAATCCTCATGCAATTATCTGCAAATAAAAACCAATCTGTAAGTAAACCATCTTCAATACACGCATCAATGCAAGTTTTACAGGTGGTAAAATCAGGGAACGGATATGCTAACATTAATCCTTTACCACTTAATTCGGAAAGTCCGGCCTGTTTAAAATAATTTCTAATTTGATTTTCTTTAGCCACAACTTGCTCAATTATTGAACCATTGCGCAATTCATTAAATCCGGCTAATGCTGCTGCACAAACCACAGGATTGCCACCAAATGTAGTTATATGACCTAATATTGGGTCGTATGCAAGTGTTGACATTAATGAATTGGAGGCTATAAATGCACCCATGGGAAGTCCGGCCCCTAGTGCCTTTCCTAATAATAAAATATCGGGTACAATGCCGGCCTGTTCAAATGCAAATAAGCTACCGGTTCTACCGAAACCTGTTTGAATCTCGTCAACCACCAACAATGTACATGTGTCATTACAACGTTTTTGCAATTGGTGTAAGAAGTTTTTACTAACCGGAATATAGCCCGTTTCACTTCGTACAATTTCAACGAACACACATGCTGTTTGTTTATCTATTTGTAATAATGATGATTCATCTTCATAGTCTAAAAACCCAATATCGGGTAATAACGGACGGAAGGCTTGTTTAAAGTATTCGTTACTATTTAAACTTAATGCACCATGTGTGCTTCCATGATAAGCTTGTTTAAAGGCGAAAATTTTGCTGTTACCTGTAACCCTTTTTGCCAATTTAAGCGCACCTTCCGTGGCTTCCGTTCCTGAGTTTACAAAATATACACTGTTTAAGCTTGGAGGTAGTACATCAGTAAGAGCTTTTGCAAGTTTTATTTGCGGGGATTGAATATATTCACCATATACCATTTGATGCATATAACTTTCTGCCTGTGATTTTATGGCTTCTATTACGGATTTGTTTCCATGACCAAGATTACTAACACTTATGCCCGATATAAAATCAATATAGGGTTTGTTGTTAACATCATACAGGTAAATGCCATTTGCACGAACAAATTCAAGCAACAACGGAAATTTGGTAGTTTGTGCCTGATGCAATAAAAAAAGTTCTCTATTAGATAAATGTGGCATCTTGTAAGTTGTGGTTAAATTCAGTTGAGTGAGGCTTGTATTCGTTTTTGATACATGGCTTCATTGTAAATAGATACTCCTCTTCTGATAGCACCATCCTTAAACCCTAATACTGCAATCCACTGCACGCTCATCAACCCTAAGCCCAAATAAGCTTCATCATTCATTAGGGTTGTTTTTCCTGAAAAAGCTAAATGAACTTGATAAAAGAATACTCCTGCGCCAACATAAGCAAATGGTGTGGTAAACCACCTGATAGCCCTTGCTCTTCTAAAATATTTTTTTGCGTCATCAATACCTTCCTCTTTACAAGAACGGATTAAATAACCCATTGAAAGCTTTTCGCCTGCTTTATTAGTTACCCTAACATCTATGCTATATTTAATAAGCAACGTGTCTTGTGCTACACCAATTTTGGTAAGCCCAAGTAAAACAATAAATAATAAAAATATTTTCAGATTATTGAGCATATTGTGAAACATTATTTGAATTCATATCCAATGTCGGAGCGGTAATATTTGTTATTGAAATTAATTTTTTCAGCAACCTGTAATGATTGATAAATGCAACTATGTAAATTCTCTCCTAATGAAGTAAGAGCAATAACCCTTCCTCCATTGGTAATTATTTCACCTTTAGTATTTTTAGTAGTTCCTGCATGAAATACCAAAACATTTGTATCGTTTTCTAATCCTGTAATTACATCTCCTTTGGCATAAGTTTCGGGATAACCGCCTGCCACCATCATTACTGTAGCGGCATGATGATTACTTATACTTAAGGTTTGGTCGGCTAATGTTCCGGTTGCAGCAGCAAGTAATAAATCTGCCAGGTCGCTATTCATTCGGGGTAGTACTACTTCTGTTTCCGGATCGCCCATACGGCAATTATATTCCACAACAAACGGTTCGTTATTCATATTCATTATCCCAATAAATATAAAACCTTTGTAGTCTATTTTTTCTTCTTTTAAACCATGAATAGTTGGGATAATTATCCGCGATTCAATTTTATTCATAAAGGTAACATCTGCAAATGGAACAGGACTAATGGCTCCCATGCCTCCGGTATTCAGTCCGGTATCTCCTTCTCCAATTCGCTTATAATCTTTAGCTTCAGGAAGTATTTTATAATGCGAGCCATCTGTTAACACAAACACTGATAATTCAATTCCTTTCATAAATGCCTCCACAACAACTTTAGCACTTGCCGCACCAAATTTTTGTTCCCTCAACATTAATTGAAATTCAGTTATTGCCTCTTCATGCGATTCACAAATCAATACACCTTTACCTGCTGCCAATCCATCTGCTTTTAATACAATTGGTAATGAATGTTGCTTAATATAATCAACCCCTTCATGAATTGTTTCAAAAGTAAAGGTACGATAGGCTGCAGTTGGTATATTATATTTTTGCATAAATGCCTTACTCCAATCTTTACTACCTTCAATAATGGCACCTTCTTGGGTTGGACCAACAAATGGAATCAGTTTTAATTTATCATCGGCCATAAAAAAGTTTCTTAAACCTTTTACCAGTGGCTCTTCCGGACCAACAATCAATAGCCCGATTTCGTTATCAATACAGAATTTTCCAACCATTGCAAAGTCGAGCGGATTTATCGGAACATTTATTCCTTCCTGCGCGGTACCTGCATTTCCCGGCATGATAAACAGTTTATCACACTTACTGCTTTTCTTTAATTGATGTGCAAATGCGTGTTCTCTTCCTCCTGAACCTATTAATAAAATATGCATATTATGTTTCCCTAATCAGGGACGAATATAATACTAAGAGTGTTTTGGTTACCTTTGTTTAATAAATTATGTTCAATTTTAAATCTACCACCTTTAAAATGGTGGCAACCACTCAGCAATACCTCGAACCGGTTTTAAGCAAAGAACTTGAATCTATTGGGGCGAAAGATATCGAAACCTATAACAGGGCTGTATCTTTTTCAGGCGATCTTTCTGTAATGTATTCAGCAAATATTCAATTGCGAACTGCCTTAAAAATTCTTGTGCCTATCACTAGCTTTCATATCAGAAGTGAGCATGATTTATACAAAAAAATAAAAGAAATGGCATGGGAGGAAGTATTGGATGTAGATGGTACGTTAGCCATTTCAGTGGTTTTAAATTCAAAATTATTTAACCATTCGCAGTTTCTTGCACAAAAAACTAAAGATGCAATTGTGGATAGGTTCCGAGAGAAATTTGGTCGTCGGCCAAGTGTTGATTTAACTGAACCACATTTAAGTGTAATGTTGCATATTGTTAATGATGAAGTAAAGGTTTCACTAGACAGTTCGGGTATTAGTTTACATAGACGAGGGTATAAAAAAGAGCAAACAATTGCACCAATTAATGAAGTTACCGCTGCTGGAATGATTTTGTTAAGTGGCTGGGATGGAAAATCAACTTTTATTGACCCTATGTGTGGAAGTGGAACCTTGGTTATAGAAGCCGCCTTAATTGCCTCACAAATTTCTCCCGGGTTATTCAGAAGTTATTTTGGTTGTAAACATTGGCCAAGTTTTAATAAAGAAAGTTGGCAACAAGCAATAGAAAAGGCTAAACAACTAGTAATAGAACCTGCTTGTAAACTAATAGGAAGTGATAAAACATTTAAGGCAATAGAAATTGCTCGTCAAAATGCTGTTAGGGCAGGGGTAGATGAGTTTGTAGTGTTTAGCAATAAAAGATTTGAAGAAGTAAAACCTCCGGCCTCAAGTGAAGGAACTGTAATGATTAATCCACCTTATGGAGAAAGATTACCTATTGAAGAAATTTCAATTTTTTATAAGCAGATGGGTGATAAATTAAAACAAGATTTTCAAGGATATGCTGCATGGATTATTTCATCTAATGCAGAAGCGATGAAAAGAGTAGGTTTAGCAGCTTCAACAAAATTAAATTTGTTTAATGGTCCACTTTTATGCAAATTCCATAAATTCGAATTGTATAAAGGTTCGAAACGAGCGCCTAAACAAGTGTAAACTAAATGAAACAACCGGAAAAAGTCCTTGGCACTTTTCTACTTTATTTTGTTCTAACAGGCTTTCAGCATCAACAAAAATGGAAGCTGGTGAAGAACAGTCAAGGTATCCAAATTTATACTTCATCCTCACCGGAGTTTCCTGTGAAGGGAATTCGTGCTGAGTTGGAACTTGAAACTGATATGCGAACCTTACTTCAGGTAATTATGGAGGTTGAGAAGTATCCCGAGTGGGTTTATGCTTGTAAGGAAACCTCTATCATTAAAAAAGGCACTAACGAAGTATTGTTTTATTATGTAACTGATGCGCCTTGGCCTGTAAGCGACCGCGATCAAGTATCACAGTTTAATTTAACACATAAGGCTGATGGTGTTGTAGAAATACAATCACATACAGTAGATGGAATTGTTAAAGAAAATGAGGATAGAATTCGTATTAAACAGTCTAAAGCTTTTTGGCGATTTACTCCGATTGGTGCAAATAAAATTAAAGGCGAATACCAATTGTTTTTCAATCCGGCCGGATTGGTACCGGCATGGTTGATTAATTTATTTGTTACTGAGGGACCATATCAAACGTTTATTGAAATGAGAAAACGATTGAAGAAAAAATAAAAGGCCACTACTTTAAAACATAGCGGCCTTGATTTGAAAAAAAACACGAAGTTTACCAGCCTAAAATCCACGCAAAAATTAGTGGAGCTACAATGGTGGCATCACTTTCAACAATATATTTCGGAGTATTAATATCCAGTTTTCCCCAGGTGATTTTTTCATTTGGCACAGCACCTGAATAAGATCCATAAGATGTTGTTGAATCGCTGATTTGGCAGAAATAACTCCAGAATGGAATATTTTCCATCTCCATGTCTTGATATAACATTGGTACTACACAAATAGGGAAATCTCCTGCAATTCCTCCACCTATTTGAAAAAAACCTACACCCTTTCCACTGCTATTTTTAACATACCAATCAGCCAACCAAGCCATATATTCAATACCGCTTTTCATGGTAGATGCTTTGATATCACCTTTGATTACATAACTGGCGAAAATATTTCCCATAGTACTGTCTTCCCAACCTGGAACTACAATCGGTAAATTTTTTTGTGCAGCCGCCAACATCCACGAATCTTTTGGGTCAATCTCATAATACTGCTCAAGTTCTCCGCTTAATAAAATTTTGTACATATACTCATGCGGAAAAAATCTTTCACCTGCATTGTCAGCACCTTTCCAAATGTTATAAATATGTTTTTGCAACCTTCTAAAAGCTTCTTCCTCTGGAATGCAAGTGTCGGTTACCCTATTATAATGATTTTCTAATAAATCCCATTCGTCCTGCGGCGATAAATCACGATAGTTTGGCACACGCTTATAATGGCTATGGGCAACTAAATTCATGATATCTTCTTCTAAATTTGCTCCGGTGCAGCTAATGATATCAACCTTTCCATTACGAATCATTTCAGCTAATGATTTACCTAATTCAGCCGTACTCATTGCACCGGCTAAGGTTACCATCATCTTGCCACCTTCAGTTAAATGTGCTTCATAACCTTTGGCAGCATCAACTAATGCGGCTGCATTAAAGTGTTTGTAATGTTTTTCAACAAACTGTGAAATAGGTCCTTTTGTCATTTCTTTATAATTTAGCGCAAATATAGAAAAGATGTATTTGCAGCCAATCTTATTTATAGAAGCAACGAATTATTTATCCCTTCTTTCTTTCAAACGTTTAAGCAATTGAGCCTTAAATTCTTGTTCTATACTTAACAATTTGGCAATTTTATAAGCGGGTATCGCTTTTTTAAACTGTGTTGAATATTTTTTCCACAAATCGGTTTCTTGTTGACGGAAAGATAGTTGTTCGTTTATAAAATTCTCACATTCTTTTTCACTCGGATTAGCCTTTAATTTAAACGCATTGGAGGCATCTCTTTGCTTTTTACGAATACCCTTTAGTTCATTTTGAAAACTGTTAAAAATAGGCCAGAACAACTCAGCCTCTTTACTACTTAAGTTAAGTTTCTCAGTTATAAAAGCAATTCTTAGGGCTTCAACTTTATCCTTTGCGGCTCCATCTTCATCATCTTGGGCAAATAACTCGAAAGGAGCTATTAAGGCAACAAATAATGATAATATTATTGTGTACTTTCTCATAATTCATTTATTAAAAGTTCTTCATCAACTTCATGTAAAAATTCTTCTTCATTGGTTTGCTTACTTAATGAAACAGTTGTAACCAACTGCATTTCATTTACATCATGCAATTCTTGTTGCATAAGGTATTGAACAATCTCATCATTACTTATCGCCGTAGCAGATGTTTGAGGTTTTAACATATACCATAACATTCCCGAAATAAACAATAATGATGCGGCTAATCCAACCCAACGTATGGATAGCGCCAATCTTCTAGATTTGGGTTGAACAGGTGATATTTTAGATTTTAAGGCTTCGCGTTGAAGGTCAAAGTAATGATCAGGAACTGTCATACCTCCATTGGTTATTTTGTTCAATGTTCGAAACTTAATTTCCTGAAAGTAATTTTCCGGTACATCGAAGTTATTATGGATGGTATTGTTCTCGTTGTCTAACATACGCTATTGAGATAAATTAAATGGATAAAGGTTTAATGTTTTTTAATTGTTGTTCAATTTTTTGAGTTGCATGATGATATGATGCTTTTAATGCACCTACAGAGGTGTTTAATATTTCACTCATATCTTCATATTTGATATTTTCAAAATACTTCATGTTAAATACCAATCGTTGTTTCTCTGGCAATTGTAATATGGCTTGTTGTAGTTTTAATGCCGCTTCATCACCATTAAAATAACCTTCCGGTGTAAGATACTTACCTAAACTTTCTGCTGCATCATCTAAACTAAGGTGGTTCTTCTTTTTATTCAAAAAGGCAATAGCCTCATTTGTAGCAATTCTAAAAATCCAAGTATAAAGTTTTGACTCTCCCTTAAATTCATGTAAATGCTCCCATATTTTAATTAATGTATTCTGACTTACATCATCGGCATCATCATGACTGATTACAATTCTTCTAACATGCCAGTAAATTCTCTTTTGGTAACCATCCAATAACCATTCATACGCTTTTATCTGCGTATCAGGTTGCTTAAAAGCCCTCAAGATTTCTTCATCAGTTTTTAAAATCTCACCCATGAATGGTATTTAAAAACATAAGATAACTTTTCCCTCTAAAAGTTTAATGGTATTTATATTATATATTGATTTACAGATTTTTGAGTTTTATGGAACAGGAAGTTTTCTATTTTATACAAATTAAAAAGTAAAAGGGTATGTGTTTAATGGCATACATCTTGTATATATTTGTAAAATTATTTACATCAAATTCATGTTAAAAAAAGCCATATGGTTGTTACTGTTGATTGGAACATACGCAGTAGCTCAAAATGCACCCAAAACAGCAGATAAAGCCGCTGACAAGCTGCTAAATACCATCAGTAATAGGTATAAAAATTTTAAGACCATTAAGGCTGATTTTATATACAGTATTGAGAGTAAAGCGGAAAAAGTGAATGAAAAGCAAAAGGGTACAATCCATGTGAAAGGGAACAAATTCAGACTTGATATTGCCGATCAGCTTATTTTTTGTGATAATAAAACGATTTGGACTTACAGCCGTGAAAGCAATGAAGTTCAGGTAAATAATTACGATCCTAAAAAATCACCTATACGTTTGGATGATATTTTTACTATGTATGATAAAGGATTTCTTTCTAAAATAATTGAACAAAAAAAGGAAGGTAAAAGTGAAATCGTTTTGATAGAACTAACACCTAAAGATAAAAAGAAGAACTTCTTTAAAATTAAACTTACCATTGATAAAACTAATCAAACCATCATCAAATCCCAGGTATTCGAAAAAAGTGGAACTATCCATACATACACTGTTACCAATCAATTCCCTAATGTCAAGTTAGAGGATAAATTTTTCGTATTTGATGCAAAAAATTATCCTAAGTGCGAAGTAATCGACCTTAGATAAGGTATAATTTGTTAACATAATAAAGAGCTTCCTGTCATCTCTTTCGGTTGCTCAATTTGCATTAATTCCAATATTGTTGGCGCAATATCTGCAAGTCGCCCCGGTTTTAATCTATGATTAGTTCCATTAACCATAATTAGCGGCACGTCATTAGTAGTATGAGCCGTATTTGGTGTTCCATCCATTTCATTTTTCATATATTCTCCATTACCATGATCTGCGGTTACCAATAATGTATATCCATTTTCCAGTGCTGCGTCAATTATCTTACCTAAACATTCATCTACCTTTTGTACTGCAATTATTTCGGCCGGAATAACTCCGGTATGACCAACCATATCAGGATTGGCAAAGTTTACACAAATAAAATCTGCTTCTCCTTTAGCCATGCTTTCAATGGCATAACCACACACTTCATTAGCACTCATCTCAGGTTGTAAATCGTAGGTGGCTACTTTTGGTGATGGCGCTAAACACCTACTTTCACCTATGAATGGATTTTCTCTTCCACCACTAAAGAAAAATGTTACATGAGGATATTTTTCTGTTTCAGCAATACGGACTTGTTTCTTGTTATGTTTTTCTAAAACTTCACCCAATGTTTGTTGTAAATCTATATCAGGGAAAACAACTTTAATATCTTTAAAGCTTTTATCATATTCAGTTAATGTAACATAATGCAATGCTAATTTTTGCATATCGAAGTCAGGGAAGTTTTCTTGGGTTAGCACCTGTGTAATTTCTCGTCCTCTGTCGGTTCTGAAGTTAAAACAAATCACAACATCACCCTCTTGAATTTTTGCAACAGGTTTTCCTCCTTCTGTAATGATTATTGGCTTTATAAATTCGTCAGTTTCTCCTGATGCATATCGTTCCAATAATAAATTGTGCCAATTATCAGTAAATTCTCCTCTGTTGTTAACTAAAGCATCATAAGCAATTTTTACCCTTTCCCAGCGCTTATCACGGTCCATAGCATAATATCTACCTACAATTGTTGCTAGTTTTCCTTTAGAATTTTTAAGTTGATTTTCAAGTGTTTTTAAAAAGCCTTCTCCACTCTTAGGATCTGTATCTCTGCCATCAGTAAAGGCATGAATGTAATGCTCCTTTGTTTTTTCACTCACCAATGCAGATAATTTTAGGAGGTGATTTAAACTTGAATGTACACCACCATCACTCACCAATCCAATTAGGTGTACTGATTTTTGATTCGTATTGGCATATTCAAATGCTTCTAATAAAGTTGAATTAGTAGCAACCCAATTTTCATCAAATGCTTTATTAATTAATACCAGTTGCTGGTATACAACTCTTCCGGCACCAAGATTCATGTGTCCAACCTCGCTGTTGCCCATTTGTCCTTCAGGTAAACCAACATCTAAACCACTACATTTTAAGCTGGTTCCGGGATATTGTTTTACAATTGAATCAAAGTTTGGTGTATGCGCTTGGTAAATAGCATTGCCATCATATGGTTTACCATTTCCCCAACCATCAAGAATGATTAAAGCAGTTTTTTTAGCCATGATGCAAAATTAACTAATAAAGTTTTTTTAAACCGTTATTTCAATTAGAACATTTTTCTTAATTTGCGCCTATTGGCATACTTTTAGCTGGTTATGTTCAAATATTAATTATGAATAAGTCGTTTTTGAAAAATATATTATTGGTGTTTATGATATCACTTTCTTTGTTGGTTGTAGCGGATACATTTGATGATGTGGTGAATATGCTAAAAGCGCAACAAGCCAAAGAGATTGCAAAGATGTTTAACCAAAATGTAGAAATGACGATTAATGATAATGAAGGTGTTTACAGCAAACAACAAGCTGAAATTATGCTGAAAAACTTTCTTTCACAAAATCAGGCTAAAGCAGTTTCTATTCAACATCGTGGTTCTTCCGGACAAGGAGCTAAATATGTTATCGCGATTTATGAAACTAATTTATCTAAGTTCCGTATTTATATTTTCATGAAAGAATCCGGTGGTACATCATTGATTCATGAATTAAGAATTGAAAAAGAACAATAGCTCAGCTAAATAATACAGCATGAATAATTTATTGGAAAATCCATTGGTAATGCAATTAATTGATATTGCATTTGCCGAAGATATTGGCGATGGCGATCATACCTCCTTAGCTACTATTAATGAAAATGAATCGGGTAAATCAATTATTGTGGCTAAAGATACAGGCATTTTAGCCGGAGTTACTTTAGCTGAATATATTTTTAAACGTGTTGATCCATCATTAAAAGTTCGTGTATTAATTCCTGATGGTTCATCAATAGAACATGGCGATATTGTGATGGATATGGTAGGAAGTTCGAGAAGCATGCTTACCGCTGAACGAACAGTATTAAATTTTATCCAACGATTAAGTGGTGTTGCTACCCAAACAGCCAAATATGTAAAAGCTTTAGAAGGATTGCATACTAAAATTTTAGATACGCGAAAAACAACACCCGGAATGCGTTTATTAGAAAAGTGGGCTGTTAAAATTGGAGGTGGCCATAACCATCGCATTGGTTTATATGATATGATTTTAATAAAAGATAATCATGTTGATTTTGCCGGAGGAATAGCATCAGCCATTTATCGAACACAACAATATTTGAAAAGTGTACAGTTGGATTTAAAAATTGAAATTGAAACACGCTCAATAAGTGAAGTAAAACAAGTGTTGGAAATTGGAGGCGTACAAAGAATTATGCTTGATAACTTCTCGCCTGAATTACTTACAGAGGCTGTGCAATTAATTGATGGTAGATTTGAAACTGAGGCAAGCGGAGGAATTACCCTCGAAACTCTTCGTACCTATGCACTAACAGGTGTTGATTATATTTCATCAGGGGCCTTAACACATAGCATAAAGGCATTAGATTTGAGTATGCGAGCCGTTGAATAATAGGCATAAAAAAATCCCGTTTGAAAAATCAAACGGGATTTTTTTTACAACGAATATTAATTCTTTTTACGGGTGTCTCCAACTCTATCCATCACACAACGGAATCCAATAGTTGCTGTTGATAAATCCTCATCTAAATACCTCCTTGAACCAGGAGTTAACCAATAAGCTCTGTCATTCCATGAACCGCCTTTATAAACTCTTGCTTGATTTCTGATCAATGAAGTATTTGTATAATCGTACTTTTGCTCTAAATCAGTATAAGTTTCTTCGTCTTTAAAACCAATATTATTTGCCTTACGGTAGTTTCTGCGTTTAGCATTTTCAGCTTCTGTTACTTCACGATAAGGGATACGGCCTAAACTATCAACTGCTTCAACTATACCATCTGTATCAGTTACTTTGGTTTTATAAACATTACCACGGAATGGAGCAATTTCTTGGCCGTCTTCCCAAGTTAAAGGACGAAAAACATCCATTGTCCATTCACTTACATTACCTGCCATGTGGTACAAACCAAAGTCGTTAGGCAAATAATCCGGACTTTTAACCGGTGCTGTATAAAAGCTACCATCGTTTAACCTTCCAGCTACACCGGCTGCATCACCTCTACCCCTAATGTAATTGGCATACATGGTACCACGATTTTTTTCTGTATCACTTCTTCTCATGGTTAAACCATCCCAAGGATAAATACGTTTCACGTCAATGTTTTCATTGTATTCTGCCGACATATATCCATATGCAGCATATTCCCATTCAGCTTCCGTTGGCAAACGGTAGTCGGGTAACAAAATACCATCTTCCATTCTAACCTGACGTTTGCTACCACCAGGAGCATAATCTTTAAGTTCTTTTTTAACGGTTGGCGTATATAACCCCATTAAATAGGCTTCTGTGTTAAAATTGTTTTCGCCGGTAGTTTTTTGTACGTCAAGATCTATAAAACCTTCACGAGCTAAAATCATTTCATTTACACGATCTGTGCGCCATAGTGTGTAAGCACTAGCTTGTAGCCAGCTAACACCTACAACAGGATATTCTCTGTAAGCAGGATGACGAAGGTAATACAATACATAAGGCTCGTTGTATGAAAGCTTGTTACGCCAAACTAATGTGTCAGGCAAAGCTCCACGATAAACTAATGGATTGTCAACAAAAACCCTGTTTAACCAGTACAAATATTCTAAATAATGAAAGTTGGTTACCTCAGTTTCATCCATATAAAAACTAGGAATTGATACCCTTCTTTTGAAATTGTTACGTTCAAACATAACATCATTCTCAAATGCACCTAAAGTGATGGTACCTCCTTCAACAAATACAAGTCCCGGACCTGTTTCTTGTTCTTTAAATTTTGGTTTTTCAAAGCCTCCCCATTTTTCATTATTATACATCCAGCCTGTTGTTTCCGACTTAGGCTTTTTACATGATGTACCTACCAATACAATATTGGCAATGGTGGCGAATAAAAAAACTCTTGTTAATTGCTTCATATTAAGTACGAGTTGCGAATTAAATTTTTCAAATATAACGGAAAACAAATGGAATTATTCTAAAATCTACAACTTTTTTTTGATTATAAAGTTGGGCAAATCAAGGCTTTAGTTCTAGGCCGTGATTTTTTTGGTGGTTTTATCTCAAAAGCAAGGGTAACTTCATGCGAACCTTGTGTAGCAGTTCTTGCCCCTGATACGGTAACATCATAGCTATATCCCAAGCGGAATTTAGGAAATTTTATTCCTAATAAAATAATAGCGGCATCAGTATTTTGACTAGTTTGTCGGAACCATAAACCAGCCGTTAGTGCCTGTTTTTTTATGTACATCCCAAGGTTTAATTGGTTGAAATTTCGTTGGTTCATGTATAAAATGTTAGGCGATAAAATGGTTCTTGCCTGCACATCACGTTCGTTGCTAAGATAAATGTTTAATCCTCCATGGGCAGTGTATCTTCTGGGGAGCTTAAACTCATCGGATGGACTTGATTGAAAATAAAATGATTGATTGGGTTCGGTAAGGTTATGGCTTGCAAAACCGGCAAAGAAACGCTCTGAATAAACTAAAAATCCTGCTGCAAAATTTGGAAATAAACGCTGGTCTGAAGCGAGTTGTTCCATTGATGTTTTAGTAAATCCATACCTCTCATCTATCATATCGCCGAATTTAAATCTGCTGAAATCGTAATTTTTTTGAACAGCTTGTGCATGAATGGCGGCACTTAAAAAAATCTTTCTGTTTAAAGCAGTTTTAAAAGCATATATCGCTCCAAATTGATTGGTTGTTAATCTTCCATCTCCTGCCACATCATTCATAAATGTTAATCCAATGCCACCTCCAATTTTATTCATGGGCATATCAAAGCCGGCAAACATGGTAGTGTAATTATTGCTTATTCCCACGTATTGTTCTCTGAACCCTCCATTAAATCTTATGTTTCCTGATGAGCCTGCAAATGCTGGATTGGTGTATAATGGAACTCCATAAAACTGGCTAAACTGAGGATCTTGCGCAATACATATCAACGGAAATAATATAATAAATATTAACCCCAAACTAGGTTTGATATGGCCATTAAGTAACATAGACTGCAATTAATTACAACAAATATAGTGATTAAGTTGATTAATCAAGTTTAAAATTCAGGACATCTTATTGCACGTACCCTAGATTTTGGTTGGCGTTTTCTCAATTCAAAAGCCAATGAAACTTCATGCGACCCTCTAGCTCCGGGTCTCGCATTAGATATCGTAGCATCATAGGAATAACCTATCCTCAATTTTTCTCTCCTTAAACCAATTAAGAAAATTAATGCATCTGCATTTGCAGTTGTTTGTCTGAAATAACTGCCTAAAATATAAGAACCTTTATTGTAGTACATGCCTAAGTTGATTTCGGTGAACGGACCTTGTTGCATGTACAAAACGTTAGGGGATATGCTGATATTGTTCTTTGCTATTTTACTTTTACGGATAGGTATTTGTAAGCCCAAATGACCGGTATACCTTCTGCTTATGATGCTACTGTCTTTGGTTTCACTCCAAAATCCCTGACTTGGTTGAAGCAAATTGTGTATAGCTACTCCGCCATAAAATTGACTCGTGTAAACAATTATTCCTGAAGCAAAATTTGGAAAAAAGATTGCATTTTGGTCAATAGATTCACCGGTAACGGGCTTAACAATTCCTTGGTTCCTAAGAATTTGATCTCCCCAAGTAAAGTTGCCAAAGTCAATCGTTTTTTGTACTAAACTTGCTTGCAACGAAGCCCTTACCGTTACATATTTGTTAACATTAATTTGATACGAATAAAGTCCGGAAATTGTATTTGTAGTTAATAAGCCAATACCTGCTTGATCTCTTGTTAACATTATCCCAATACCTCCATTTAAGATGTCATAATGCTCGTCAAATGCGGCCGAAATAGTTGTGAATGTTCCGGCAATACTACTCCACTGATTACGGGTGTTTGTTACCACCCTTGCATGGTGTGTACTGCCCGCAAATGCAGGGTTTGTATATAGAGGATTAGCAAAAAACTGAGAAAAATGAGGGTCCTGAGCAGTGGCATCAGCCATTACTAAAAGCATTGCAATGATATGTGTTAGCGCAATTCTTCCTGCCCTTGTTTTTAATCTCATTTTAAAATCTTACATCGTTATTACCTATTTTTGTAAGTAAAATCCGTTGCCAACTGAATATTTCATATCAGTGTTTTTTGATATGAACATATAATTAATTTCATTTGTTAACGTTATAAACGCTGATAAATGCATTTTTCAAGTATAAATAATTTGTTAACTCTTATGCAATTTTTATTGCTTCTAAACAGAAAAAAAATTATAATCTGCTCAATTACAGTAATAATGTGCTTTACTGTTCAGGCAAATTCAGTAATTTTAAGAAAAAATTTCTTTTGGAGTGAGCATAAAAATTACCCTGTACGAGGTGTTAATTACGATTTTTATCAAACCTTCGACGGCGCATATCAAAATGAGCAAACCAAATGGTTGCCATATTTTAAAGATGCCATCCGACTCGGCATTAGAGCTGAGGATATAACCATTAAAATTCGTAACCTGGTAACCTCAGATAACATATCAAATAAAATACAACAAACTAAGGCACTCCAATTATTACAAGAATTTGACATTCAAACAACGATAGGTTTAGAACAGGGAAATAGTCTTATTGTTTTACAATTTTTACCACTGGCAGGAAATTACGCTTCGGGTATTGTTAAACAAATTATTTCTTGTGAAATAGAAATTACCTATAAAACTGTTCAGCCAACTATTTTTTTAGGCAAAAAAGCGTTTGCATCTAATTCAGCGTTGGCAAATGGTCAATGGTACAAAATTGCAGTTGTAAATACCGGATTTCATAAATTAGATGCTGCCTTTTTTAATAACAATGGTATACCTACAGCTAATATTGATCCACGAAGTATTAGGATTTACAGCTACGGAGCGGGTGTGTTACCACAACCAAATTCAGTAACAAGACCCGATGATATGCTTGAACACGCAATATTCGTACAAGGAGAGTCTGATGGTTTGTTTAATGATAATGATTATGTCATGTTTTTCGGCAAGTCGCAGTTCGATGTTTGGAAACAAAACGGTAATCAATTGGTTCGAGAAAAAAATATTTACTCTGATACAACCTATTATTTTTTAACATTCAATCAAGGCCTAGGTAAGAGGATTACAACCTCAACGGCTCAGCCTGCAATAGATGTTCTTGAAACCAAGCATTATTACTGTTACAGTTATGAAAGAGAATTGGTGAACCCCGGAAAGTCAGGCAAGGTATTTTTAGGCGAAACGTTCGACCGTCAAAATCCTCGTCAGTTTTCTGTAAATATTGTAGGAAATACCGGTGTTGATACCTTCAGAATCAGGTCGTCGGTTGCTGCACGAGCAAACATTTCACCGGCTTCTTTTGTGGTTAGCATCAATAATGTTAATATCATTACTCATAACAATATGCCTGTTTTAGGTACTTATTACGGAGCTCCTTATTATGCCCCAAGCGAATCAAGTGCATTATTTCCTGCCACATCCGGTAATTTAAATGTAAGCTATCGTTTTAATCAAACCCCCGGAGGTTCTATTGGTTGGCTCGACTTCTTTGAATTAACGGGAAAGGCTAAGATTACTTGGTACAATAATCAGGTTTTGTATCGGGTTCTAGCCGCCAATAATCAAATAGTTGGTTACGACATCGAAGGTGCTCCCAATGGCATAAGGATGTTTAATGTTACTAACCAGTCAGATGTAAAAGAATTGCCGGTTACAGTTGCAAATAATTTATCGCGGGTTATTAATCAAGCTTCCGGTTTAAATGAACTTGCAGGTTTTTTTGGATTTAATTCATTAATAAATCCAATTATGATAGGTAGAATTGCAAACCAAGATTTACATGGTTTGCCTCTGGCCGACGGTATATATATAGCACCGGGAGAGTTTTATCAAGAAGCACAACGATTAGCACAATTTCATGCCGAAAGAGGATTGAAAATACATGTAGTTACTACTCATCAAATTTATAACGAATTTGGTAGTGGCTGTGCTGATGTTACAGCCATTCGTGATTTCATCAGGATGTTTTATAATAAGACCACTGTTAATGCAGATCGACTAAAGTTTGTAACCTTGTTTGGAAGAGCATCCTATGATTATAAAGGAAGGATAGCTAATAACTCAAACTTTGTTCCAACATACCAAAGTAACTTTTCTAATCTGGCTGAATCATACTGTAGCGATGATTATATCGCTTTATTGGATGATAATGAAGGTAGATGGGATGAAGTAAGCAGTGGAAGCGAGTTTATGGAAATAGGCGTAGGAAGGCTCCCCGTGAGCAACAACATAGAGTTAAAACAAGTTATTGATAAAATAATTTCCTATCATTCATCCGAAGCTTTAGCCGACTGGCGGAATCGTTTAGTGTTTGTTAGTGATGATGATGATCAAAACTTACATCAGAATCAAGCCAATAAAATGGCCAATAATATCAGTAATAATTTTAAGCAATATAATGCTCAAAAAATATTTATTGACGCTTTTAAAGAAGAAATTTTAGCAGGTGGCGAGCGTTACCCTAATGCTCAGCGTGCCATTAATGATGCTGTACAAAAAGGTTCATTGATTTTAAATTATACCGGACATGGCGGCGAACTAGGCTGGGCCGCAGAACGTATATTAACTATTGAAAATATTAATTCGTGGACCAACGCCAACCGCTTAAGTTTATTTGTAACTGCAACCTGCGAATTCAGTAGATTTGACGATCCTGAAAGGGTATCGGCAGGCGAACTTACCTTTCTTAATCCTAATGGAGGAACGATTGGATTATTAACTACAGTAAGGTTGGTTTATGTAGATGCAAATGATAGACTTAATGATGCTTTTTATCGTTCGGTAGGGTTAGAATCAGCCAAACGTGCGTCAACAGTTTCATTTGGTGAAATGATGAGGTTAACTAAAAGTTTAACACAAATGTCGGTGAACGATAGAAGTTTTACCTTACTTGGTGATGCCGCCATGCATCTTGCTATTCCAAGATACAATGTTACAACAACTGCCATTAATGGTAAGCCGATTACTACAATTACTGATACTTTAAAGGCACTATCTAAGGTTACAGTTGAAGGTAGGGTAGAGGATATGAATGGTCAGTTGATGAATAATTTTAATGGGTTAGTTTATCCTACCGTATTCGATAAACCTTCTACGTATCGCACTTTAGTAAATAATCCAGGTTCAGCTCCTTCACTCACATTCCAAATGCAAGACAATATTATTTACAGTGGTTCAGCAACTGTAAAAAACGGAATTTTCAGCTTTAGTTTTATCGTTCCTAAAGATATTTCGTATCAATTTGGGAAAGGCAAAATTTCTTATTATGCCGAAAATCAAACCATAGATGGTAATGGATTTAATGAAGATTTTTTAATAGGAGGAACAGCCGACTCTATTAACAGAGATGCTGTAGGTCCGGATGTGAGGTTGTTTATTAATGACGAATCATTTGTTTATGGCGGAATTACATCGCCAAGCCCATTATTTATTGCACGATTATTTGATATTAATGGTATAAATACCGTTGGTAAAGGTATTGGTCGTGAATTGGTACTTATTTTAGATAACGATCAATCACAGTCAATTCCAATGAGTAATTATTATCGTGCTAAAACCGATAGTTATCAAGAAGGTGAAGTTCGCTACCAATTATCGAATTTATCACCGGGCAAACATACCTTAACTCTTAGGGCATGGGATACCCACAATAATCCTACCGAATCAACCATCGAATTTACTGTGATTAACAATGACCAGTTGTCGCTAAAAAATGTATTGAATTATCCTAATCCATTTGTAAATGCAACCACTTTTCATTTTGATCATAATGCAGCAGGTGAAGATATGACAGTGATGATTCAGATTTACACAGTTTCAGGGCAACTTATAAAAACATTATCAACTGAAACCATTGCAATGGAATCGCACTTCGATGATATTTTTTGGGATGGTAGAGACGATTTTGGTGATAAACTTGCCAATGGCGTTTACATTTATAAAGTGAAAGTAAAATCTAGATCAGGTAAAACTGATGAGGTTACACAAAAATTGGTAATCTTAAATTAAGTAAAGATATTGCACACAGTGTTATTATATAAAATGAAAAATAAAATAAGAATAGTAGGATTGTTAGTAACATTAAGTTGCCTTAACAAAGTTGTATTTGCTCAAGTGTCGAACCCAGGGCAACTTGATGGAAGGCAAAATACCATCACCACATCTGTTCCTTTTTTAATGATTACTCCTAATGCTAGGGCAGGGGCCATGGGTGATGTTGGAGCTGCAACCCCGAATGATCCGAATGCCATTCATTGGAATGCTGCAAAAATGGTTTTCAATGAAAAAAATGGTACAGTAGCTCTATCCTATACACCTTGGTTACGTGCACTTGTTCCTGATGTATCCATTTCGTACTTATCAATTATGGGTAAATTAAACGATAGGTCATCAATTGGAGGTTCGTTACGTTATTTCTCACTAGGTGATATTCAATTTACAGACAATTTTGGTGGTAATATGGGTAAAGCAACTCCAAGTGAATGGGCTGCTGATTTGGCTTATGCACAGCGATTGTCTGATAATTTTAGTTTAGGATTAGCTTTTCGATTTATCTATTCAAACTTAGCTGGTGGTGCTCAGCTTTCTCAAAGTACCATACAGGCGGGTACTGCTTATTCGGCCGATCTTACTGCATATTATAAAAACAAAACTAAAATTGAAGGGTACAAAATTAATTATGGATTAGGTGCAGCCATTACCAATATTGGTTCAAAAATTACCTATACAACCGATCAGTTTCGTAACTTTATACCAATTAACATGCGTATAGGTGGGTATGGTCAAATAGAGATTGATAAATATAACTCATTAGCACTGATGCTTGATTTTAACAAATTATTGGTACCAACTCCTCCAAGATATAAAAGAAACGAAAATGGTCAAATCGAATTTGATGCCAATGGTGAACCTGTGATAGAGTCAGGTAAAAAAACAAACGTTCCGGTTATTCAAGGCATGCTTCAATCTTTTACTGATGCCCCCGGAGGATTAAGTGAAGAGTTGAGGGAAATAAATATCAGCACAGGATTAGAATATTGGTACGATAAACAATTTGCATTAAGAGGAGGATATTTTTATGAACACCCAACTAAAGGTAATCGTAAATATGCAACATTTGGCATTGGAATCAGGTATACTGTATTTACAATTGATGCAGCGTATTTAGTTTCATTTGGGCAACGTAATCCATTAGATAATACATGGCGTTTTACTTTAGGTTTAGATTTTGATGCATTGCGTAGTGGAAGTAATGATAAAGAAAAGCCTATTGATTCATTTGAAGTTCCTGCTAATTAATAAATATGCGGATAGGTTTTGGTTTTGATGTTCATCAACTAAGCAGTGAACGCCCGTTATGGTTAGGTGGGATTTTAATTCCGGCCGAAAAAGGTGCATTAGGGCATAGTGATGCGGATGTATTATTACATGCAATTTGTGACGCAATTTTAGGTGCATTGGCGTTGGGTGATATTGGGAAACATTTTCCGGATACTGATGCAGGGTTTAAAAATATTGACAGTAAAATTTTGTTGGAACGAGTTATTGAATTAATCGGTGAAAAGGGTTATACGGTAGTAAACATTGATAGTACCTTGGTATTAGAAAAACCTAAAATTATGCCATACGTTGAACAGATGCGAGCCTGCATTGCCGACATTTGTAAAATAGGAATTGATGATGTATCAGTTAAAGCAACCACCAATGAAAAGATGGGATTTATCGGCCGACAAGAGGGTGTAACAGCTTATGCTGTAGTTTTATTGAGTAAGACTAATTAATCAAATTAACTAACGATTCAAGTTTCATACCTCTTGATCCCTTTATAAATATCAGGCTGTTTTCAACTTGATATTCGGTTAAGTATTGGGCAGCCTCTTCGGTTTTCTCAAACTTTAAATAATCATAAGAAGATGTTTGGTAAAAGTCGTTCCCAATAGCAATTACCTTAGGTATTTCTAACTCTTTACAAAGGTCAATTATTCGTTGATGTTCCGAAGCGGCATATTTACCCATTTCAAACATATCGCCCAAAATAACAAGCTTATTAGAGTGGTCCATTTGTGCGAAGTTTCTAAGTGCAACTTCCATGCTTGTTGGATTAGCATTATATGCATCCATAAAAATCATGTTTTGATTTTTTTTAATCCACTGCGAACGGTTATTAGAAGGTTGGTAAGAGGCCACGCCTTGTATAATTTTTTCATCTGCAATTCCGAGGTTTTTGCCAATGGATACAGCAGCCATAATATTATCAAAATTATAATCACCGCTTAATACAGATGTGCCATTTAAGCCGGCAAATTCATAAACAATATTAGGTTGGAGTTGATTTGCTTTTCCTTGATAATGCGCTTGTGCCAAGCGGTTAGATGTATTAGCGGCATAGGTGATTCTTCTGCTTAATCGGCTGCTCATTCTTAACAACCATTCGTCATGAGCATTTACAAAGGCAAGACCATTATGGTGTAAAAGATAATAATAAAGTTCACTGTTACTTTTCGCAACACCTTCCATGTCTCCAAATCCTTCAAGATGATCTTTGCCGTTGTTAGTTACAATACCTAATGTTGGTTTGGTAATTTCGCATAAAAATGCATTTTCACCTACGTGATTTGCCCCCATTTCTATAACTGCCACTTGGTGATGTTCATTAAGCATAAGTAACGTAAGTGGGAGTCCGATATGGTTATTTAAATTACCCGGCGTTGCATGTACATTATATGTGGTTTGAAGCACTGCCGTGATAAGTTCTTTACTTGTTGTTTTACCATTACTTCCTGCTATGGCAATAATTGGAATATTAAATTGTGAACGATGAAATAGTGCCAATTGTTGAAGCGTTTCTAAAACGTCATTAACCAAAATACATTGTTCATTAACCTTATAATTTACATCATCAATTATACAATAAGCTGCACCCTTTTTTAATGCTTCCTCTGCAAATGTATTTGCATTAAAATTAGGTCCTTTTAAGGCGAAGAAAATACTGCCGCGTTCTATCTTCCTTGTATCAATAGATATTTGTCGGGTCGCTTTAAAAAGCTCATGGATTTTTTCAATAACACCCATATAAAGTTAATTTTAAGTTTATTAAATTGTAATTTTCCCTCATTAATTTATTTGCTATGAATAAAATTACTGTTACAAGCATATTGATCTTTACTTTGATAAGCAATATCATTAATGCACAATCATTGCGGTATATTCAAACAAATACCACACCTAAAGTATTAAAAATGTGGTCGAACGATACACTTCTTAATCCTTTTGCCGGTGGGATAAATGCACCACAATTCAGTAATATTGATTGGAACAATGATGGTAAAGCTGATCTATTTGTTTTTGATAGAGAGTCGAAACGACCCATAGCATTTACTTTCTTGAATGGTAAAATGGTGCATACGCCACAGTATGAAGCTGCGTTTAGAGATTATTTAACCGGATGGGTGTTTTTACGCGATCATAACTATGATGGTAAACCTGATTTGTTTACTTATGCATTTTCTCACAATAAAGTTACTGCTGACCCAATTGTTCTTCCTCAAGCAGTTCAATTATTTGTGAATACAAGAACACCCGGTGGGAAGTTTTATTTTAAGCAATACTCGAATACGCTTATGGATACCGGATTATTTGTTGGACCTCCGTTTAATCAAAATTTTCCTCCTTCAAATGTATATTCGGTAGAAAATGCCTTGCCGGCGTTTGGTGATTTGGATGGAGATGGAGATGATGATATGATCACTAATCAAGGCTTTAGTTCAACAAATATTTATTACGAAAACTATAAAAAAAATAAACAAAATACGCCTTTCTCAAACGATACTACAGCTTATGTTTTCAGAGACAGGTGCTGGGGTTTTGCCAGTTATAAATTTGAAAATCATACTTATGAGTTAGGTTTCGACAGAGCAAGGTCAAACGAATGTGTTTACAATATGTGGGGCAAAAAGGCCAAACATGCCGATCAAAGTTTATGTATGATTGATTTAAATGGCGATGGTATCAAAGATTTAATCATGGGTGATTCAGAATATAATAGTTTCATTTCATTGATTAATGGTCGTTTACAAAACTCAAGGAATATTGACTCTATTATTAGGCAAGACACTTTATTCTTATCGAAGAATGGAACAAGAAGAAATTTTATTGAATTTCCTGCATGCTATTATGTAGATATAAATGCAGATAATAAAAATGAATTGTTAGTGACAACAAACAAAACCTTAGCATCTAAGTCTGTTGATAATATTTGGTTATTTGACGCCACACGAGTGAATAGTAATTTGCAATTTAACGAGTTGCCGGGTAACGATTTTTTATATGCAGATATGGTTGATTTAGGTCTTCGCTCAGTACCTGTATTCACTGATGTTGATGGGGATGGTGATAAAGATCTGGTGGTGTCAACAAGTGGGATTCTAGAAAAGAGCGGAAATAATAACGACCGTATGTTTTTGTTCCTGAATATTGGCGACTCAACAAGGCCGGTATTTAAAATGGTGGATAGTAATTTTGCTGAACTAGGAAGCAGAGGCCCCGGTTTTTTTGCAGCTCACCCAACTTTTGGTGATTTAAACGGGGATGGAAAAGATGATTTATTAATTGGTGATGGAAACGGCTCGTTGAGCTATTTTGAGCATGAAGGTAATACCGGTTTAGCAAAATATAAGCTTATGAGCCGAAATGCCTTCAATATTTTAATTGGTACTTTTGCAACACCTCAAATTATTGATTTAGATAAAGATGGATTGAATGATATTGTTTGCGGACAACGCAATGGTACGGTGAAATTTTATAAAAATAATGGTACAAAAACATCTCCTCAATTTAATAGTACTGCTACCATTGACAGCCTAGGTAAGGTAAATTCACGTGAAGTTTTTTCAGCGATAGGTGTTTCTTCCATGGTGGAGATTAATGGCTTTTCTACCCCTCACGTGTTAGATGCAGATTTAGATGGGGTTTGGGAAATGTATTTGGGGTCGAGTACAGGAAGAATTTTTTGTTATACAAATGTTTATGCCAATAAAGATTCGGTTGCCAAACCAATGCCTGAGATGTTTGTAGATTTTGGAAGAGACTCTAATGCCGCTTATCATAAGCGCTTTGGAAGTAGGAGTGTTATCACCTCGGCCAACCTTAACCAGGATAGTTTACCGGATTTAATTATAGGAAATATCTCAGGTGGATTAATGTACTTGGCTGCCGTAATGGAACTTCCGAAAGATTCCGTAAGACCGGGATTTAATGAAGCCTTTTTAAAGCAACAGTTTCAATTGTATCCTAATCCGGCCACTCAACAAGTAGTAATTCAATTAGACTTGCCTCTGCAAAGCAAATGGACAATAAAGATGTATGATGTTACAGGGAAATTAATAAAGCAGGAAGATGTATCTCAAATTGAATCGAGCAAAAAAATAAGCCTACAAGGTATACAAGAAGGCTTATATTTTATAGAGGTAAATGTTGATGGAATACGCGCGGCAAAACGCTTATTGGTTCAACAACCTTAATTTATTATTCGGTTCGTTTTAAATTTAGTGCTTTCAAATCCTTAGCACTTAATTTACATTTTTCAGGCGCATCATTTGCTAAATACACTAATTCACCTGCAGTTGAAGTAACAACTTTATTGCAACCTCTTTCATCTTTACTATAAAAGAATATTAATTGATTTGATTCAGTAAGTATTGCTCTTTGGATTTCTTCAACTTCCAACTCTTCAATTTCGCCTCCCCAAAGTTGAGCACCATCTTCTTTTCCTTTTAAGTCGAGGCTGCGTAGTGGTACCCCCAAAGTGTTATTTAACAAGCTTTTGTTGGCCGGTGCGTTTTTTATTATATAGGCATTCGACATGGATTTTCCGTCTTCACCTTCAATGGCCGTATTAAAATAATTGTTCAATAGTTGAACGCCTCTTTTTAATTCAGCTCTCCAGTCGCTTGTATCAATATCGTTTGAACAAAATGCACCTGCGATTAAGTCTGCTTCTAATGCTTTTTTCTTAAATTTCCCTCCTCCTGTAATTATCAAACCATTAAAGTCAACTTCAGAACTGCCAAGCTTTGCTTTTATTTTAGTGCCTTTACTTTTGCTAAAAAATAAATATGAAAATTCGGGTTTGTTATAAGCTTTCATTGCACTGTCATATACAAATGAAAAACCACCATTAAAAGTCCAATATTTTTCTACGGCTTCAATGATAGATGCATTATATGCGCTGTCTTGAAACAATACTACCACCAATCTGGTGTCTTTAAATTGTTGTAATTCATCAGGCTTTTTCTTGAATCCAATTTGGGCGAACGATTGAAGGGTAAACAATAAAAACGATATAATTAAAAGCGATTTTCTCATATAAATTGGTTTTGAAACTCAAATTAAACAAAAAAGCAGTTCATTTAGAACTGCTTTTTAAATTAGTTTAGTATAACCTACATCACATTTTCTAATCCGTATATTTTTGCATATCCATTTAATTGTTCTCTTAACTGCCTTCTTGCAACGAATATTCTCGTTTTTACAGTACCTATCGGGATATGCAAAATTTCTGCAATTTCATGATACTTAAATCCTTTAGTATTCATCGTAAATGGTTTTCTTAAGCTTGGCGGCAATGCTTCAATTGCTTGTTCAATATCGTTTAGCATAAACTTTTTCTCAGCATCGTTCTTTACCGAATGAGAAACAGAGTCTAAATAATAATCATTATCTGTTTGGTCAATAAAGGTGTTACGTTTAACCATTCTTCTGTAGTTATTGATAAACGTATTTTTCATAATGGTATATAACCAACCTTTTAAATTAGTACCATCAGTAAATTTATCCTGATAAGTTAATGCTTTTAACATGGTATCTTGTACCAGATCATTAGTGTCTTCTACGTTTCTCGTTAGTTGATAAGCGTAATGACGCAGCGATTGTGTTTCGCGTTGCACTGTTCTTTTGAATTCGATACCTGTCATATTGTTTAATATTATGGTTGATTTGTTAAACAAATGTACAATACTTATCCAAATCAACACCATCTACTTTGTTAAATATTTATGACAAAAAGTTAAACAACACTTAAGTAATTGAAAAACAGTATAATAAATAATTTATAAGAAATCCTTATTCCTTTATAATTCTTGTTTATCCCTATTTATGCCACTTTTTGGTGTTTATTCTAAAGATTCGAAAAACAAAAGGTCTGTTTAATAGTTTACATAAATAGTTAAACAAATTGCAACAGGTAGCATAATTCATAAAGCAAGGCTGTACATTTGTAGTATTGGAAAACAAATCAATGGAAGTATCGGTTTCAAGAAAAGCACATTTTAACGCAGCGCATAGGTTACATATAAATGCGTGGAGTGATGAAGAAAATAAGAGGTATTTTGGCTCATGTAACAATGCCAATTTTCATGGGCACAATTACGAGTTAATAGTTCAGGTTACCGGTGAAGTTGATCCGGTTTCGGGATATCTTATTGATATGAAGGAATTGAAAGATGTGATAAAGGAAGAGGTAGAAGACCGTTTCGATCATAAAAACTTAAATCTAGATACCGAAGAGTTCAAAGATTTAAATCCAACTGCAGAACATATAGCAGTGGTAATATGGAGGTTGTTACGTAAGCGTATTAACCAACAATTAAAACTGAAAATAACATTATATGAAACAGAAAGAAACTTTGTTGAGTACTCAGGAAACTAATCAACATCACGAACATATCGGTGATTCACATGCATCATTCTCTTTAGAAACCCCGTTACGTTCCGATGCTTTTGAATTAGACGACGACCTTAAGATTGAACTTATTGAAAAACATTTTAAGGAGATCATGCAAATTCTAGGGTTAGACTTAACTGATGATAGTTTAAAGGGTACACCGCATCGTGTAGCTAAAATGTATGTGAAAGAAATTTTCTCGGGCTTAGATCCTAAAAATGCGCCTGATGTAAAGTTGTTTGAAAACAAGTACCAATATAAAAGTATGTTGGTTGAAAAGAATATCAGTTTTCACAGCACATGCGAACATCATTTTGTTCCAATTATTGGGAAAGCCCACGTAGCTTACATTCCAAATGGAAAGGTAGTTGGACTTAGTAAATTAAACCGCATAGTTCGTCATTTTGCCCGACGTCCGCAAGTGCAGGAACGAATGACAATTCAGATTGCAAACATGCTGAAGGAAGCTTTAAACACAAATGATGTTGCCGTATTAATTGAGGCCGACCATTTATGTGTTGCTTCAAGGGGTGTGCAAGATGCAAGCAGTAATACAATTACCTCTGAATATTGCGGCAAATTTTTAGACATGAAAACACGTGAGGAGTTTCTTAACTACATCACGGTTGACAATATGAATAAATAAATAATTGATATTTCTGAAAGGTGATTGAATCAATCACTTTTCAGAAGTGCAATAAAATTTATCTGTTATTTAAGCTTCAATCACTTGGTATCTGTGCCAATGTGAACGCTGTAATAAATCATCAATAAAATAATTGGTTTTATAGCCTGTAACTAATGATTTTAATTCTTCAAAGTCAGGAATAAATAAATCCTCCTCTACACTGCCCATACCGTAAAATAAACCTTTTTCCACTATCACACAATTTATTTGGTGATGCTTCTTATCTGAGGCCACCAAAGCAAATGATTTTCCCTCACGCAATTCTTCCAGGGCTACATCTACCCTCATATTATACTCTATACATGTTTCAAGTTTCTCACAAGCTCCTTTACAAGCATGAACTTCTAAGGCTACACACTTATCTTTCGTTGATTGCAGGTTGGCTAACTTAGGGCATAATTCATATTCACTTACCAATGCTTTTAGAGTGGATGTAGCTTCATTTATATTTTTAAAAGTTTTTAACGGCGTTAGATATTTTCTGATATAATCAATAGCTAGTCTTTGGTAACCATTATGATCTTCATACATAAATAAACCAACGGGAAATTCTTTTCTTTTTTGAGCTATATTATACTTAGGCCAGTGCTTTCTAATTTCAATGGATTCTAATATTAATGCCTGCAATTCATCAGGAGTAATTTGTTGCGTAATATGTCGGATTTGTTGGTGGAATTGTTGCTTTTTAGCTGTTGTTGTTTTACCTGCGAAGTGGCTGTAAACACGTTGTTTGATGTTTTTAGCTTTACCTACATAAATAACCTTACCACCTTCGTCGTGAAAATAATAAACACCTGATTTTTCGGGGAGTTGAGCAAATTCTTCGTGGGCTAAATTGGCGGGTAAAATAGCTTCTTTCGAGCCTTTTTTTAATGCGGATGTTATTGTAGAGATGCCTAATTGGTGAGTTAAAATTTTTTCAAATAGAAGTACGGTTGCTTTACCATCACCGCCCGCACGATGTCTGTTTTGTAATGGTATTTGAAGTGCTGCGGTTAAGTTACCTAAGCTGTAGGAGTGTAAACCCTGAAATAATTTTCTACTTAATCTTACAGTACATAATTTCTTTTGCTGTAATGAAAGTCCGCATAATGCCAATTGATGTTTGATAAAACTATAGTCGAAGTTTACATGATGTGCCACAAATATGTGCGGCTGTAATAACTCATAAATTTGTTCGCTTACCTCCTCAAAAGTAGGAGCTTGTTTTACCATTTTATTTGTTATTCCTGTATAGTTTTCAATAAAAGCAGGAATAGGAATTTCAGGATTTATTAAAGTTTCAAAATGATTAATCACCTGTTCTCCGTCATGTATAAATATTGCTATTTCGGTTATGCGATGATTTTCTGCATTACCTCCGGTTGTTTCTATATCTACAATAGCATACATATCAACGAAAGTAGTTGTAATACAGAAAAGTTATTGCTATTAATTTTAGTAATGTATGATAAGATTGTTAAATGCTTTTTATGGTATCATTTAACTGTTTATAGTCAATTTTACCTTGGGTTAATTTTAAATGAGTAATTACACCAATAGCATTTCGTATTCTTAAATCAATTGATTTAGGTTTAGCTATAATATAAATTAATGTACGTTGTTTACCTTTTGTTAATTTTTGAAACAACAGCCTGCCTTCTTCATCCTGTTCTAATAAAGTTTCCAATTCTTGTGGAAAAGGCATACCATATTCACTTTCATCTTTTGATAGTTCAATAAGCACTTCATCGCCCAAGGATAATTTCAGTTTTTTTCGAACCTCTTGGTTAAGTAGAATAAAATAATTGCCTTTGCCATTTGGCATTAATGCTGCCTGTATTGAGATGGTTTTATTTACAGTACAAACTACCCTCTTATTTTCCTTAATGAAACTTTTAACTTTAGCAGCAGGTATAATCACATGATAATACCAAAGTTCGCTGTCGAATTTATCTATAGATGCTTTTAACGAAACCATGCTGAGTTAAGAAGTTTCAATTAGTACATATTACTGGTGCATTAATGTTTCAATATGATCGGCTTCAATAGGGATATGTTCCATTAAATCAATGCAGCCATTATCAGTGATAAGAATTTCATTTTCTAATCGTATGCCAATTCCTTCTTCAGGAATATAAATGCCGGGCTCACAACTAAACATCATGCCTGCTTTCATGGGTTCATACCTCATACCAACATCATGCACATCTAAACCTAAAAAGTGAGAAGTGCCATGCATAAAATATTTTTTAAATGCAGGCCACGCCGGATTTTGATTTTTAATGTCATCAACTGAAATCAAACCTAATTGTATTAGTTCTTGTTCCATTATTTTACAAACTTCAGCATGATATTCCATTAACATAACTCCTGGTTTTAACATACTTTTAGCTGCACGCATTACTCTTAAAACTGCATTATAAACGGCTTTTTGTCGCGCAGTAAATTTACCGTTAATAGGAAAGGTCCTTGTCATGTCGCTGATATAATTACCATATTCGGCGCCTGTATCCAACAATAACAAATCGCCATCGTTACAAGTATCAGCATTATCAATATAGTGTAGGGTACAAGCATTTTTACCGGCAGCAACAATTGGTGAGAAACTATGTCCCCGAGCCCCATTTCTGATAAATTCATGTATAACTTCCGCTTCTATTTCATATTCTTTTACACCGGGTTTAACAAATTTTAAAACACGTAAAAACATCTGATTAGAAATTTCAATGGCGTGTTTCATGTATTCAATTTCAAGTGTTGATTTAACACTTCTTAATCGTTGAAGCATTGGAGCTGCTCGTTCATATTGATGTAATGGGAATCGTTGCCTCATTTCATCAATAAATCGTAAGTCTTTATATGGCACAGTGCTGCTGGCTCTATCATTTTCATTAGTATTTAAATAGATGCGTTCAGCCATATTTACGATTGCTCTGATCATGCCATCAAATTCATCCATCCAAAAAACATTTTCGATGCCTGATGCCTCAGTGGCTTCTTGTTTAGTATATTTATGTCCGTCCCAAACCGCAATATGTTCGTTGGTACGTTTTATAAATAAGGCTTCACGATAAGCAGGAATTGCACAATCCGGAAAAATTACAACAGCACATTCTTCCTGATCAATTCCGGTTAACCAAAACATATCACTATTCTGCTTAAAGTCGTAATAAGCATCACCATTTTTGGGAATTACTTCGTTGCTGTTAAATATGGCTATACTATTTTTAGCTAAAGTTGAAGCAAAACGTTTTCTATTCTCAATAAATACTTGATTTGAGAGTAACTTATATCTTTTCATATGCAAATATTGTAATTAACTACTTCTGTATAATGAACGATCTTTTCTTCCTAACAAAGACGTTTGTCCAAGTACAATTAATATAAAACCTATGGTTATTGAAGCATCTGCCACATTAAATACCGGTCGGAAAAATTCGAAACTTTCTCCAGCCCAAAATGGCCAGCTTTCCGGAATAGTTGTTTGAATGATAGGGAAATAAAACATATCAACTACACGACCATGAAACCAAGTATCATATCCAAAATATACACCATAAAATACACTATCAATAATATTACCTAAAGCACCTGCTAAAATTAGCGACCATGCAATAGCATAAAATCTATCATTTTTCTTGGTGCCCATATCCCATATATACCAAGCTATAAATGCTACGGCTACAATTCTAAAGGCGGTTAATAAAATTTTACCAGTTTTACCTCCGAATTCTAATCCAAATGCCATACCGTAGTTTTCGGTAAAATGAATCCTAAACCAGTCGCCAAACACATGAACTTCTTCTCCTAAAAAGAAATGTTTTTTAATGTAGAACTTCACAGCTTGATCTATCACTAATATTAGGCCTATCAACAAAACCGGTAGGATGTAAAATTTTAATTTTGATTGTTTTTCCATATCATGACAAAATTAACAAAGTATTGTAAAGTTGTATGTTTTTTAACAGATTAGTTAATTTTTAATCCAAGTCTAATAAACCAATTATTGTTTGTTTGGTCGGATAAAATTGTTCCTGCATCAACCCTTAAAACACTAAAGAAATTAGTAAGTCCTACATAAAACTCACTATATTGAATATCCTCCACTTGAAGAAAATTTATACCTATTACTTCTTGGGCAAATGTTTTTCTTAACAAAGGAATTTTTCCAAGAAAGAAGCTTCGAAAGTTATGTGCTGCATGAATTTCCACAAATGGTTTATTGGTGCTTAGACCATAATAACTCAACGCTTGAAAACCTGTAAGTCGGCTTCTTAATCCATCTACAATTGTGTTGTTATTATCCGGGTTTGATAAAAACAACGTCTGGTTGCCATTAAAATGTTTGTAGTCGGCAAACAATTGACTACGTGAGTGTATAAACCAACCCGCATTAATATCAATTTTTAATACCCCTAATAATTTCGCGTCAATATCTTTACCTGCGCCACCTTCTAACAACTGGTAATTAAATGAAGCACCATCAATGGCAATACCTTGTTTAAATGATAAATAGAAGTCGGGATACTTACCCGGGATAAGACTTCGATAAGCAGGATAACTTTCGAAACGTTGTTTAGGGATATAATGAATTGCTATTTTATATTCAACTCCACTGTGTGTGTTAAATGCCTTTGCATCGTTATTTGGTTGTTGAGGATTATTAGATGTAAATGTTCTTTCTTCGTCACTATAAAATGAAAAGTTGTTATTATTTGTTAATGCTGTTCGTTGAAAAAATTGTGTATTAAGCGAAGTGTATAAACCATTTATGAGTTCTGTTTTATAGGTTACAGAAAACATATCTTTTTGAAGTAGTTTAGCGTAATTGTTTCTATCTAATAAGGTATATAATGTATTTAGGAATGGGTTTATCGGTTCGAATTGATTGTATTGTTGTATGTAACGGCCGGCAGTAAAGGAAATCGAGGAGGCGTTTTTATCTGCTAATGATCTAAAATAGGAAAGTCCACCCGCAAGATTATCATTTGAAAATCCATACCTGAGGATTGGAGTAATTATACGATAACGACCATTGGTATATTGGTAGCGAACGATGTTCATCCGATAATTAAAATATACACCTTCTACTGTATTAAAACCGAACGAAAACGGAAGACTGTTAAAGTTTAAAGCATTATAAATTGTATCATTTGATTTTGAATAGGAATATCCATTAAACAATAAATCTTTCCATTTAAATTTATTCCTTATTCTGTTCATACTATCTAAATATTCAGGTGTATGATGTGCTGCATAAATACTATCTGATTTGCGGTAATGATGGTCTTCTTCATCAGTTAATACAATCGTTCGTGTTGAGTTCCAATAGTTGGTATCTTTTTTATTAGCACCTTTAGCAATGTTAAATACCTCATACGTAAAAAAGTTTTTATTAAAGGCTTCGTTAACTTTATAGTTACTCATTGTAGCCACGCTCATATCAGTAGCTTTAAAGCCAAATACTTTAATATGACTAAACAATTTTAGTTGTAATGGCATTAGGATATTATTTTCATTGGTAGTTTCTTGTTGAATAAAAACGGTATCAACGAAAGCAATTTGGGCGTCTTTGGTTAAAAATAAATCAACACCGTTTATTTGATATTTATTACTGCTGATATAAATATAACCATTAAACAAGGGATCACCTTTTCTAAGCGGAATCACCTCAATTTTGTATATTTCTGTTCCATCAACTGTAAAAGCTCCTTTAAATTTATAAGTATAACTAAGCATGGCCAATGGTGCAACAGGCGATACAAATGGTCGTTCACTATAATAAGCCAATGAAATAGTAGGGTTATAAAAGTTAACAAAAACATCTTCAACCCGATTGAAACTAAATCCTTGTTTTGCTCCTGCTACCCGTGATGCAATCATGGTTTCTTTCACCTTGTCAGGTTTTTCATAATGATATTTAGCTACAGATTCTGATAAATACACTACGCCTAATAAAGTAGAGTCAATTTTTTCGCCATTACTAGCCAATTTTAAAAAGGCCGGAATTTTCTTAGGAATTTCTTGTAGTTTAACTGTACTCCTCATGTATACATCCGAAGAAAAACCCTTCACTTGTGCGTTATTTTCAGCCCTCATTTTAATGGCTTTTTTCATAATGCCTAAAGCAGGATCTTTACCATCTGTAGTAATAAATGCTGTTTTTAATAATACATTATCACTCCTTAATTTTACCACCAAATCATTCGAGCGAACATTCATATCAATTTTCACTCGCTTTTTTTCATATCCAATACTTTGAAATACGATTACCAAGTTGTCGGTACTTTTTATGCGTAAACTAAATTCTCCTTCTGTATTACTATTGGTTCCTGTTCCAACGCCTTCTATATATATGTTGGCATATTCAATGGGTTCATTATTTTCATTAATTACTTTGCCTTTAAGTGTAAGGTAGTTTTCTTTTATTCCTAAATGATGCATAATAAATGCCAGCTCATATGCTCTTTCTTTTAGTGCCGAGTACCTTCCGGAAGCGCCGCGGTGACCGCCTTCCATGTTAGTTTTAAATAATATTTGGTTAGTATCTGTTTTCAGCTCTCGAAGTTTAGCAACCCATTTGGCCGGCTCCCAATATCCAACTTGAGCATCATTATATCCCGCAGTAACCAACATGTGCGGATAATTTTGTGCTTTTACATTATCATAGGGTGAATACGACTTCATGTAGTCGTAATAAATCTTATTCTTTGGATTACCCCATTCTTCAAATTCAAAAGTTGTTAATGGAATGGATTCATCCAACATGGTATTTATAACATCAACAAAAGGTACGTTTGCAACAACACACTTAAATAAATCAGGGCGCATATTTACAACTGCTCCCATTAACAATCCGCCGGCGGAACCGCCTTGTATTGCCAGTTTTTCGGCGCGTGTATATTTCTGCTGAATCAGGAATTCGGCACAGGTAATAAAATCAGTAAATGTATTTTTCTTTTTTAAAAGTTTTCCATCTTCATACCATTGTATACCTAAATCGTTGCCACCCCTAATATGAGCTGTTGCAAGTATGATTCCTCTGTCGAGAAAACTTATTTCGGTAGATGAAAAACCCGGTAGAGAAGGCGAACCATAACTCCCATATGATACCAGTAGCAATGGATTATTCCCGTTTAACTGTATTCCTTTTTTGTAGGCTAGGGTTATAGGGATTAAGTTGCCATCGTTAGCCTTTGCAAAAATTCGTTTGGTTTCATAATTAGATGATTCGTAAGGTACATTTAAACTATCCCTTTCAATAAATTTAGTTTGTTTGCTGGTTAAATCATATTCATAAGTTGCGGCAGGCTCAATATCATTTGTGATACTATAAGTAATTACGTTCGACAACTCGTAATCATATTCAGGAATATTATAGCTACATGAATAAATTTTTAAAGGAGCTTTTATGGTGTCATACTTGTTTAATAAAAGATTTTTAATAATTATCCGTTGTTGTGCTTGTTCTCTTTCCTTGTATATCATTGCATTTTTCAGGAGCGTAACATCTTCTAATAAGATATCTTTACGACCCGGAATAATAGCTTGCCATGCTTTTGGGTTATTATTATTGATGGCTGATTTAACAAACGAAAAATTTATTGCTTGGTAATTGGTGCTGATATAAAATTCATTACCCGAGTAATGCTCTAGGCTGTACAATAATTTAGGCTGTCGTTTAAGGTAAAGTGTTGGTTTATTTGTTTTATCCGATGACGAGATGTAGTATATTTCATCACTTTCTGTTTTAGTAATTGAAAAAAACAAAAATGCTTCAGAAGCTGAAGTACTCATCCCAATTTGAAAGGTTGGATCTAACTCTTCTAAAACTAATTCATCCGTGCTATAATGAGTACCAAGTATATGACGATAAATTCGATATGAGCGATTAGTTTTTGCTTCAGGAACCGTATAATAAATAAAGTCGCTTGTTTTGCCCCAAATCATGCCGGTTATAGCAGGAATTGTATCTATCAACAACAAACTATCGGAATCAATATGTTTAATAAATAGTTTTCCAATATTATTTCCTTTACTATCAATACCGTATGCATATAGTTCTTGATTCGGACTAACATCAGAAGCCATTAACGAAAAGTACATATATTCTTCCGCAATCTTATTCATGTCAATTACCAATTGTTCACCTGACGTTATTGAATCTTTTTTCCTGAAAATTATGGGATAGTCTTTGTCTTTAATCGTTCGGGTGTAGTAATAATAGTTCTTTTCTTTTCTTGGTTTCGAGTCTCTACTTTCAACTATTCGTTCTCGCATCTCATCATAAATAACCTTTTGAAGCAGGTTGGTTGGCTTCATTAATACATCTGAATAAGCATTGTTGGCGTATAAATAATTTACGACTTCGGCACTGTATTTATCACGCATCCAAAAATAATTATCAATTAAAGTATCACGATGAATAATGGTAACATGCTCAATTTTTTCGGCAGAGGGAGCACTTATAGTTTGGGCGTACAATGTGTTGCAGTTTAACATGTAACCTATAAGCAAAAGCAAAATACATTTAAGTGATTTCCTCATTTCGGATAGTTTTAAAGTAGTAAAGTTAACTGACTTGGTGGTGTAATACCAAAATATTGTGCCTTTATGTTTCTTATGGCATAAAAAAAGCCGACCTCGGTAAAGAAGTCGGCTTCATTATGTGTATTATTTTAGTTATTTATATTGCTGCAATTTAGCTTCCATACTTAGCGTAGTATGAGGCACTGCACGCAATCTTTCTTTAGGTATCAATTTACCGGTTACCTTACAAATACCATAGGTTTTATTTTCAACACGAACCAAAGCATTCTCAAGGTTTTCAATAAATTTTTTCTGACGTGCAGCAAGTTGAGCGATATATTCTTTTTCTTGGGTTGATGAACCATCTTCCAAAGTTTTATATGAATTATCAGTATCATCACCGGCATTTATTCCCGGGTTTTGCATTTGGTCAACCAAATCATTAAGCTCTTTTCTTGCAATGCTTAATTTGTTATTGATAATTTCTTTAAATTCAGCAAGGTCAGCATCACTATAACGCTTAGCTTCCGTCGCTTTTTCTAAAGCATCTTTTTTCTCTTCAAAATGAACGGGCTTAGCGGCAACTGCACGCTCAACAGCTTCTTTTTTCTCAAGTATTTTTTGGATTGGGCTAACGTTTGCAGGGGTTGTTTTAACCACTTTTGGTTTGGCTTCAACCTTAGGTTTAGCTTCAACCTTGGCCGGTTTAACTTCCGGTTTTGCTACTACTTTTTTAGCAGGTGCTTTAATTTCAGGTTTGGCTTTGGCGACAACTTTTACCGGTTCAGGTTTTTTTGCGATTGGTTTAGTTGCTGATTTTTTAGCAGCAGGTTTCACCACTTTTTTAGGTGCAGGTTTGGCTGTTACTTTTTTAGGCGCAGGCTTCACCACTTTTTTAGGCGCAACTTTTACTACTTTTTTTGGAGTAGGTTTACTTGCTGCTTTTTTAGGTGCAGGCTTAGTTGCTTTTTTAGGCGCAGGCTTCACCACCTTTTTAGGAGCAGGTTTACTTGCTTTTTTAGGAGCAGGTTTAGCTGTTACTTTTTTAACCACAGGTTTCACCACTTTTTTAGCTGCCGGTTTCACTACCTTCTTTGGCGCAACTTTCACTACTTTTTTAGGTGTAGGTTTAGCTGCTTTTTTAGCCACCGGTTTCACTACTTTTTTAGGCGCTGCTTTTACTACTTTTTTAGGAGTAGGTTTAGCTGCCTTTTTAGGAGCAGATTTAGTTGCTGCTACCTTGCTCTTAGCTGCTGCTTTCTTCACTGCAGGCTTAGCTGCTTTTTTTATAGGTTTTTTAGCCATAAGGAATTAATTAGCTTTGTTCATTTGAACGGAAACCTGCACTTCATCAACTTCTATATCGGCCGAATGGCCTGAAATTGCAGATAATTCAAGATTTACCGCCAAAATTTCGTTGCAAATATATGTTTTATAAGTATTTATCGCATCGTTTATATAAGCATTGGGTTCAATGCGAACATTTATTTTGTCAGTTACATCAAAAGCTTGTTCTTTTCTGGTTTGTTGTAATTTGCTAACTAGTTCACGAGCAATGCCTTCCAGTCTTAATTCATCCGATACTTCAATATCTAATGCAACTGTAATTTTGCCTTCAGCAGCCACTTTATAACCAGGTATATCTTTCGACAAAATTTCCACATCCTCAGTAACTAAAGTAATTTGGTCACCATCAACCGATAAAACAAAACTACCCAGATGTTCCAATTCGCTAATTTGGGTGCTTGTCATTCCGGATATTGCTTCAGCAGCAGCCTTCATTTTAGCACCTACTTTTTTACCTAATACCCTGAAATTTGGTTTGATGCTTTTTTCAATTTCATCAATAAACGCTAATTCTTTAACATTTACCTCTGCCAAAATTAAAGATTGCACATGCTTTATTTCATCCTTAATTGCAGGATCAATTACCGGAATCAGTATTTTTTGCAAGGGCTGACGAACCTTAATATTTTCCTTTTTGCGAATAGATAAAACCAATGAAGTGATGCGTTGTGCATAGTCCATTTGATCTTCTAATAATAAGTCAATTGCTTGATTATTTGCTTGTGGTAAATCTGTTAAGTGCACCGATTCATGGTTGGCATTTAAGTTTTTAAATACCCAATCACTAAAAAATGGAGCAAATGGACTCATCAACTTTGATACAGTTGTTAAACATTCATGTAATGTTTCGTAGGCTGCTTGTTTGTCTTCATTCATCTCTCCTTTCCAAAACCGCCTTCTGCTTAAACGAACATACCAATTACTTAA
>JALONK010000009.1 GCA_025454975.1 Bacteroidia bacterium | reverse complement strand
AAACGCCTATTACAGAAATTAAAACCAAAATAAACGCTTCCATTTTACGGATGCCTTTGTTTAATAAAAAAAGCAATAAAAAAGTATCTAATACAGTAATGGCAACACCCCACAACAATGGCAAATCAAACAACAGATTTAAGCCGATAGCCATTCCAATTATTTCAGCTAGGTCGCATGCGGCAATGGCCACTTCTGCTAATCCATATAATGAATAATTAACCCACTTCGGATATTGCATTCGAGAAGCTTGAGCTAAATCAATTTGCTTAACAATACCTAAGCGAGCGGCCAATGATTGTAATAACAAAGCCATGATATTACTCATCAATAAAACCCAGATTAAACTATATCCAAACCTACTGCCACCGGCTATATCTGTGGCCCAATTGCCCGGGTCCATATAGCCAACACTAACTAAATATGCCGGACCCAAGAATGCAAATAAGGTTCTCCAAAAGCTCTTTTTTACCGGTACATTTACCGATTCATGCACTTCACTTAATGATTTATCCCCTGCTTTCATCCCTATTTCAATTTAACTAAAATGTTTTTCGCAACCTCTTTACTTAAGTGTAACTTCTTTCGCTGGATTTGAATTTCAATTGAACCATCATACTCATTTCGTTCAACCAACTGCACCTGAATTCCAAGCGTAATTTCCAACTTATTTAAGTATTGAAGAAATACACTGCTGTGGTCAACCACACCTGCCATGATTGCTTTTTTATCTAATTCCAATTCACTTAATAAAATAAAATTCGTTTTCTTCACAATTCCGTTCTTCCCCGGAATAGGATCACCATGAGGGTCGTGGGTTGGAAACTCTAAAAATTCGTCCAGTTTATCTACCAAAACCTCCGATTGAATATGCTCCAATTGTTCAGCAATTTCATGTACTTCATCCCAACCAAACTTTAATTTGTCATATAAAAAACATTCCCATAAACGATGTTTACGTACGGTTTCAATAGCAATTTTTTTGCCTTTATCTGTTAATTCAACACCCTTGTATTTCTCATATTTCAGGAG
The DNA here is from genome assembly GCA_025454975.1 of Bacteroidia bacterium. Lineage (GTDB taxonomy): Bacteria > Bacteroidota > Bacteroidia > UKL13-3 > UKL13-3 > UBA6183. The sequence continues at coordinate 90,153 of JALONK010000009.1, read as the reverse complement.
GCGTTTGTCAGATAATTTTTTTATCATGTCAGTTACCGAAGCAGCCTTTGTTTGCAATAAATCAGCAATTGCATTTGTGCTTACGGCTTGTGTATCTAACTCTGAAAGTTTATAAATGGCCTTTAAATAATTTTCTTCAGCAAAAGTGTACATGGAACAAAAGTACATAATTTAGGCTTGTCTAAAAATATTTTTAAGCGAATATTTTTACATTTGTTATAAATCAAAAACTTTATTAACTTGTTTGTTAGTTATGATGATTAAAAAATTTTTATCCTATATCTTGTTTTGGAAAAAGCAGGAGAATGCTGACAATACGACATCCATTAATTTGAAAATAATGCATGGAATCAATAAAATAAGCATATTAATGTTTCTTTTAGCGGTAATATTTATGATATTTAAATATCTGATATTATAATTGGAACAAGAATTGTAGAGATTAAATAAATTATTTTTAAATTATATGATAATAATATTCATTGTTTTTATGCTGCTAAGTTTGGCAGTTGGTTATCGTTTCAAAAGTAAATTCAGCAAATACGCAGAAATTACCTTGACCCAAAATTTGTCGGGAGCAGAAATTGCCGAACAAATGTTAAGAAGTAATGGTATTTACGATGTTGAAGTAATTACCACAGAAGGTCAACTCACCGATCACTACAATCCATTGAATAAAACTGTGAATTTAAGCAGGGATGTGTATTATGGAAGAAATGTTTCTGCTGCGGCTGTAGCAGCGCATGAGTGCGGACATGCCATACAACATGCTGTTGCATATCCATATTTAAAATTCAGAAGTGCCATGGTACCTGTACAAAACGCAAGTTCAAAAATCATGAACATAATAATAATGGTTATGATGTTTGGAGGGATTTTTATTGCAAAATCATTCCCTTATGAAATCGTAATCTATACACTTATTGCCTGCCAAAGTGTAATAACCGTATTTGCATTAGTTACTTTACCTGTTGAATTTGATGCAAGTAACCGTGCATTAGCCTGGTTAACAACAAACGGCATAGTATTAAAGAAAGAAGAAACAATGGCTAAAGATGCATTGAAGTGGGCGGCTATGACTTACGTAATATCTGCACTGGCCGCTGTAACCACCTTGTTATATTACATAACCTTATTATTAGGTAGAAGAGATTAGTAAAATTTACTTAAAGAAAAAGCCGGTAAATATTTGCCGGCTTTTTTTATACTACAAGTTGATGGATAACGTTTAAACCATTATGTTTGAACCTATGGGTTTTAAAAGTTACCTTTTATTCGTTGGACTTTTATTAGTTACCGGTGCACAAGCACAAATTGGTGGTAATGCCACGTATAAATTTTTAGAATTACACAGCAATGCTCGTATCAATGCTTTAGGTGGATATGCCATAGCTCTTCCTGAGGCAGATGTCAACCTCATGATTCAAAATCCTGCATTATTAAATGATAAGATGCATCAACAGGCCGCATTAAACTTTATGCGTTTTGTTGATGATATCAGTGCAGGTTATTTTGCATATGCTCATCGGATTGATTCAAATTTAACAATCGCAGCAGGTGTGCAATATGTTAATTATGGCGAATTTAAACGTACCAATGTTAATGCTGAACAAACCGGAACATTTACCGCAGGTGAATTTAATTATCACGTAACTTTATCAAAAAAAATAAGTGATAGATTACGTGTTGGCGGAACATTAAAAATGATCAGCTCTAATTTAGATATTTATCAATCAATAGGACTGGCCGTTGATGCTGGTTTGTTTTATCACATTCCTGAAAAGAATATTGGTTTAGCAGCATCAATCAATAATTTTGGACGACAATTAACTTATTACAATACCACACGCGAGCCTTTACCTTTAAATATGATGGTTGGGTTTAGTAAAAAATTTAAACATAACCCGTTCCGATTTACTGTTACGGCTCATCATTTACAAGCCCCCCTTAAATTATTATATGCCAACGAAAAACGTCCAGGGCAGAATGTTGATTTAGAAACCGGCAAAGTTGTATTAGATAAAATTACTACCGTAGATAAAATTGCTGCACACCTGAATGTGAGTGCCGAAATACTATTTGGTAAATTTATGTACTTTGGATTTGGCTATAACCACCTCAGAAGGTATGAAATGAAAATGGCAGAAAGAAATGGGACAGCAGGATTTAGTTGGGGTGTGGGCATGAAGTTTAAAAAGCTTCAACTTGCCTATGGAAGTGCAGGATACCACGCTGCTTATGGTAACAATAGTTTTAGTTTTATACTTTTTATCAACCAATATTCAAAAAAATCGGGCAATAGTTAACTTTACCGCATGAAAATCACCATTGCAATTGATGGCTATTCTTCTTGCGGTAAAAGTACACTTGCAAAACAATTAGCTGCAACCTTAGGCTACAGTTACGTAGACACAGGCGCTATGTATAGGGCAGTAACCCTATACTTTATAAGAAACCAAGTGGATATATTTCATCCTGAACAAATTGAACAGGCACTTCAACACATCAACATTGCTTTTAAAATTAATGAACTTACTTCAGCTCAAGAAACATTTTTAAATGATGAATGCATTGAGCAAGAAATCAGGGTAAATCCGCGAGTAGCGGGAACCGTTAGTGATGTTAGTGCAATTAGCGAGGTGAGAAGATTTTTGGTAAAGCAGCAGCAACAAATGGGAAAAAACAAAGGAATTGTAATGGATGGCAGAGACATTGGAACCGTTGTATTTCCTGATGCTGAGGTAAAAATATTTGTAACAGCCGATCCTACTGTTAGGGCTCAACGACGATTAGAAGAACTTACCGATAAAGGTCAACAAACTACCTTTGAAGAAGTATTGGCAAACCTTGAAAAAAGAGACTATATTGACTCTCACCGTCAAGATAGTCCACTTAAAAAAGCAGAAGATGCAACAGTGCTGGATAATTCGCACTTAAGCAAAGACGAACAGTTTAACTGGGCTATGCATTTAATTGAACAAAAATTATCTTCGGCAGGCATGTAAAACTCTAATGTTTAATTTGTTCTGCCAGTTTAATTAAATTATTTTCTACTGCTTTATTTACAGGCGACAATGGTAATCTCACCACATTTTTACACAACCCTTTGTGAGCCAGAAGTACTTTTATACCGCCTGGACTTCCATCTGCAAAAATCATTTTCATCAGTTCATAAAGTTGAAAATGTATAGCCCTGGCTTCCTCAAACCTACCGGATAAGCCGAGATTCACCATGGTAGAAAATAATTTTGGATAAGCTTGTGCAATAACAGAAATAACACCACTCATACCCATGCTTATAAATGGTAACGTTAGGTTATCATCACCTGAAATCACATTAAAATGTCTTGGTTTATCTTTTAAAATATCCATAAAAATTTCCGGATTTCCTGAAGCTTCTTTGGTAGCTATAAACTGCTCACTAGCATTTGCAAGTCGTAATGTTGTAGCCGATGTTAATCCTGCACCTGTTCTTCCCGGAACATTATAAATGATAATGGGTAATGGACTTACACTTGCCAATTGCATATAGTGTAAATACATGCCTTCTTGATTTGGCTTATTGTAGTATGGGCTTACTGAAAGAAACGCACTATATCCAGGGAAATTAAAATGTTTCATTTCTTCTTCAACATCAAATGTATTATTCCCTCCTAACCCGGCAACTAACGGCACCCTCCCGTTTACGTGCTTCGTTACAAAATCGAAAACATATTTTTTTTCTTCTTTCGTTAAGGTTGGACCTTCACCGGTTGTTCCTAATACTACCAAATAATCTACACCTCCATTTATAACATAATCTATTATGGCAGCTAGTGAATCAAAATCAATTGTATAGTCGTAGTTAAATGGGGTTACTAAAGCGACTCCTGTTCCTTTCATAGTGTAGTTATTTTATGGCTCGAATGTAAAAATCTATTTCTTCAATTAAATTCTTCAAGTTATTGCCTTGTCCTATATCAATCATAGCATCATAATAATTTAAACCTCCATCTAAATAAGAACCAACTACATATTTGGCTTTAGAATAAGCAGATATGGCTTGCATAGGTAAGATTGGTTCTAAATATAAGTTTAACAATAAATCAAAATCGGTTTGTAAAAACGACCCAATACTTCCTTTAATTGGCAGGTTAAAACCATTTAGTTTTTCTTTCCAAAAAAACTCTGAATTCAGTAAAAACTTTTTTGTGTGAGGTAATTGTTTAGTATCCACATATCCTAACATAAATACTTTTTTCCCTTCACTTCTAAGTGCATTTGCATATTGGGCAATCAGTTGTTCATTCTCTTTGTTAGCTGCATTATATACTATACCTACATGTTGAATGGTTGAAAAGCCAATACGTTTGGGTTGTGTTTTTCTCGCATTAATTTCACGTAGAAGCAACATTCGCCCTATAAAATTTTTTATATCTTCAATCCATGTCATTACCCACAAGATTACGAAATAATTTGCGCTTTAACCAAAGTAGTATTTTATTCGTTAATCATCCTCATAAATTCTTCCTCAGTTATCAAAGGAATTTTTAAATCTGATGCCTTTTTAAGTTTTTCAGGTCCCATTTTGTCTCCTGCAATTAGGTATGATAAACTCTTACTTATACTTCCAACATTTCGTCCTCCATGCAATTCTATTAATTGCTTTAAATCATCACGACTAATTGTAAAAACGCCGGATACTAAAAAACTCTTCCCTTCAAGTTTATTTGTTTTACCCGTACTTTCCCATGCCTGTAATTCAAACTGAATCCCGGCTCTTTTCAGGCGTTCGCATATCAATTTATTTTTATCTGATGCGAAAAACTGAACAACCTGTTCGGCAATCTTCTCTCCTATCTCATAAATCGAAGAAATCTCATCATGGGATGCAATCATTAATTTATCTAATGAAACAAAATGTTTAGCTAATTTTTTTGCAACAGTTTCACCAACCATTCGTATACCTAGTGCAAAAAGTACTCGTTCAAAAGGAACTTGTTTTGATAATTCAATTCCTTGTAAAATATTCAGAACTGATTTTTCTTGTAAGGTACGCTTTGCCGTTGTTTCTTTCTTTTCCTGATAGGTTTCTAATTCTAATCCAATTAACATTTCATAAGTTAATTCATATAAATCTGCATAATTTTTTATAATGCCTTTGTGATATAAGCCCGCTACCGTTTCACTTCCTAAACTCTCAATATTCATCGCCTTTCGTCCGATAAAATGTTCAATTTTACCAATTAACTGTGGTTTACATCCTGTATCATTCGGACAATAATGAACAGCTTCTCCTGATTTACGCATAAGTTCGGTACCACATTCAGGGCAATGCTTTGCATAGGTTATTTTATTGGCCATTGGTGATCTTTGTGAAACATCAACACCGGTTATTTTAGGAATAATTTCACCACCTTTTTCTACATATACTGCATCACACTCATACAAATCCAATCGTTCAATCTCATCTGCATTGTATAAACTTGCTCGCTTAACGGTTGTTCCGGCCAACATTACCGGGGTTAAATTTGCTACCGGTGTAATTGCTCCGGTTCGTCCTACCTGATAAGTAACTTCTTCTAATTTGGTAAGTGCACTTTGTGCTTTATATTTATATGATATTGCCCAGCGCGGTGTTTTAGCCGTAAACCCTAATTCGTCTTGAATCTGATAATTATTAACCTTTATTACAATCCCATCTATATCATAACTTAATTGGTCGCGTTCAGCATCAACCCTTTCAATAAACTGTAAAATTTCTTCAATTGAATCACATCTTTTAAAATGATTACCAACGGGAAAACCCCACGAAGCAGCTTTATTTAAAGCCATTTCATGAGTTTCTGCAACAGGAACTTCGGCATAAACAAAGTATAAAAAACAATCTAAAGGACGATTGGCTACTTCTGCCGAGTCTTGCATCTTTAATGTACCGGAAGCGAAATTGCGCGGATTCTTATATAATTTCTCACTAATTTCATTATCATCAAAACCTTTAACTATAAGTTCCTCGCGCAATTTATTATTAAGTCGCTCAAAAGTTTTTTTATGCATAAAAATCTCACCTCTGATTTCAAAATAATCAGGATAATCGCCCGGTGCCAGTTGGTGCGGTATGGATGAAATTGTTTTTACGTTATTGGTAACATCATCTCCTTGAATACCATCTCCCCTGGTAACGGCCCGCAGTAGTTTTCCTTTTTCATAAGTTATACTAATAGCTAATCCATCATATTTTAACTCACATACATATTCTACTTTCTTTCCTGCAAGTTTTGTTACCCTTTCATCAAAATCTCTCAATTCATCGGCTGAGTAAGTATTGCCTAGACTTAGCATCGGATATTTGTGCTTTACCTGAACAAAAGTTTTGGTTATTTCCCCACCTACTTGTATCGAAGGTGAATCAGGATGTTGTAAATGCGGGAACAATTTTTCGAGTGACTCTAATTCCTTTAACAGCATATCAAATTCGAAATCGGAAATTACAGGTTGCGACAAAACATAATACCTGTAATTATGTGATTTGAGTTGAGCAGTTAACTCATCTATCCTGATTTTTGCTTCTAGTTCATTCATCCCTGCTAATTAAGGAGTTTTCATTTAAAAGTTTATCAACAATTCGGCTTAAAAATAAAATATGCATATTTGTTGTATGAGATTCACCCTGCAACTAATTATAGTACTTTTGGTTTACACCTCGGTAAATGCCCAAAGCAGCTATATCCCACTTGGCAGTCACAGTATGCACTTGCTTGAACGTTTGGAAATTAAGTCGGGACGATTAGCATTACCACATGAATTTAACAGTACAACAAAAGAATATCAACGTCACCGAATTGCAAATTATATTGACAGCTTTAGTTTATCCGGGGTGAAACTAAGCAACCGCGACTTGTTTAATATGGCTTATTTACAAGCCGACAATTTTGAATTTACCAATAGCGAATCAGGTTTGAGTAAACGACACTTAAAAGAAATTTTTAAGTACAAACCTGCATTTTATGGGTTAAAACAAAAGGATTTCACACTGGTATTTAATCCAATTACTAATTTAAGTTTCGGTATCGAATCATCAAATAATAAACAAGTTGCTTTAAATAGCAGAGGTATTGAAATGCGAGGAACCATTGGTAAATCTATTGGATTTTTCACCAGTTTTAACGACGAAATATTAAAACCACAATCCTGGTTATATCAATTTTACTTAGACAATAAAGCCTTGCCCGGAGCAGGATTAATAAAGCTTCCGGAAAACTTTAACGCTGACAGTAACACAATACCTCAATTAAATTACAGCACTGCCACCGGTTATATCGTTTATCAACCTTCAAATTATTTTGATATAAGATTTGGACATGGAAGAAATTTTATTGGAAATGGATTAAGAAGTTTTTACATCAGTGATTTTAGTCGCGACCATTTATTTATGCGCGTAAACACTCGCATTTGGAAAATAAATTATACCAATATTTTTGGGCAATTGTATGATTGGGTAAATACATCACAACGCAACCTTCCTAAACGCCATTATTATGCTACAACTTATGCTAATATTAACCTTACCAAAAGTTTTAACATAGGTTTGTTTCAAACCATAGCATTTCAACGCGACAGTGGATATGCGCGAGGAGGATTTGATTGGCAATATTTAAATCCAATTATTTTCTACAAACCTGTGGAGAATGGCCTAAATAGTCCCGACAAAAGTATTTTAGGGGCCGATTTTAAATGGAACTTCAAAAAACATTTTCAATGGTACGGACAAGTTGTTATCAGCGAGTTTAGGATAAGTGAATTATTGGCCGACAATGGTTGGTTTGGTAATAAGTGGGCGGTTCAAACCGGATTTAAATATATTGATGTTTTTGGCATTCAAAACCTCGACTTACAAATAGAAGGAAATATTGCACGGCCTTACATGTACACCTCATTTGACAGGTTAAATGCATTTGTAAGTTATAACCAGAATATGGCACATCCGTTAGGTGCTAATTTTTACGAAGGCTTGGGTGTGATTCGTTACCAACCTGCCAAAAGATTATTTATTAAACTAACAGGTATTTATGCCATTTATGGAAATGATACTCCGGGTGTAAACTTTGGAAAGGATATTCGATTGAGTTATCAGGATGTGGCAATTAACAATCCTTACGGACATACCATTGCACAAGGCATAAGAACAGAATTATTAATTGCGGATGTTATATTTTCATATATGGTAAAACATAATGTATTTATTGACTTTCATGTAATCCATCGTTCAACTACCAGTGAATTAGAAAAGTTTAACACCAATACCAATTTATATAATATTACTTTAAGATGGAATATGTGGGAAAGGCGATCCGACTTTTAACTGTTTGAAACTATTGAAAGAATTTACGAACATTGCACCGCTAAACATAAAATAATGGGAAGGATATTTGAAAAAAGAAAACATAAAATGTTTGCTCGTTATAATAAAATGAGTCAGGCATTTACTAAATTCGGTAAAGAGATAGCCATTGCCGTAAAGTCGGGCGGACCAGATCCGGAGTCAAATTCACGTTTAAGGGCCATTGTTGCAAATGCAAAAGCGGCCAATATGCCAAAAGCTAATATTGAAAGTGCTATTCAACGAGCCAGCAGCAAGCAAGATAAAGATTTTGAAGAAATTGCTTATGAAGGTAAAGGTTTGCATGGTGTTGTAATGATCATTGAAACAGCCACCGATAATCCAACCCGCACCGTTGCTAATTTAAGGAGCTACTTTAACAAAAAAGGAGGACAAATGATGGTTAGTGGTTCATTGGATTTTATGTTTGACAGAAAAGGAATTTTCAGAATAAATGCAAACGGAATTGCGTTAGAAGAATTAGAATTAGAATTGATTGACGCCGGACTTGAAGAATTAGAAGATGATGGTGAAGGTCATTTAATTATTTCGGTTCCTTTCACAGATTTTGGCACCATGCAAAAAGCTTTAGAGGAAAGAAAGTTGGAAATAATTAATGCAGAATTACAGAGAATTCCGACACAACCTGTTGAATTGACTGAAGAACAAGAACAGGAAGTACAATTGTTGTTAGATTTGATTGAAGATGACGATGATGTAACCAATGTGTGGACCAATATTAAATAAACAACAAGCCGGAGATACCGGCTTTTTTTAGCATGTAATACTAACTTATTTATTAAAATGAAATACAAATTATTTGGAAATAGCGGACTTCGAGTTTCTGAACTTAGTTTAGGTACTATGGGATTTGGAACTGAATGGAATTGGGGTGCCGACAAAGAAACTTCAAAGAAAATTTTCGATGCTTATGCTCATGCAGGTGGTAACTTTATAGATACAGCCAACCGATATACAGAAGGAACTTCCGAGAAATATGTTGGTGATTTTATTCAGTCGGACCGTGATCATTTTGTGGTTGCAACAAAATTTACTTTAAAAGACCGCAATGGCGACCCTAACTTTTCAGGAAACCACCGCAAAAATATGTTCCGATCGGTTGAAGAAAGTTTAAAAAGATTACAAACGTCTTATATTGATTTATTGTGGTTACATATTTGGGATTTTACCACACATCCGGAAGAAGTGATGAGAGGTTTAGATGATTTAGTGAGTCGAGGTTTGGTTCATTATATTGCAATAAGCGATACACCTGCTTGGATTGTTGCTCAAGCCAATACCCTTGCGGATTTAAGAGGATGGAATAAGTTTGCAGGATTGCAGGTTGAATACAACTTGATAAACCGAACTGCTGAACGCGATTTGTTGCCAATGGCTAAAGCTTTTGATTTAGCAGTAACTCCTTGGGCACCACTAGCGGGAGGAGCATTAACAGGAAAATACTTAAAAGGCGATAAAGGAAGGCTACCCGATAACAGCAAACGATTGAATGACCGAAGCACTATTATTGCTCAAAAAGTTGTGAAGGTTGCTGAAAAAATAGGTTGCACCCCTGCACAAGTTGCATTGCAGTGGACCATGAATAGAAATCAAGTTATGATACCTATTGTGGGTGCCACCAAGGTTGCTCAAATAGAAGATGTACTTGGTTGTGTAAAGGTTTTAATACCTGATGAGTTGATGGCAGAACTAAACGAGGTAAGTGCAATAGAATTAGGATTTCCGGGCGACTTTTATAACGAACCGGGCGTGATTGATGTAGTTTACGGACAAACAAAACAAGACATTATTAATCATAGAAGTTACAGTTCACACTTGTAACAAATTATAAATAACACAACAATACCTAAGGTTTAATTATTGACTTGATAAATAGCCATAGGTATTGTTTTTTATTAATGTGCAACCATGTTAAAACCCTAAGTTGTTTTTTACAACCAAAAAACAACGCCGGAGCAGAAGCCGCATGGAACCATAAACACCTATTGGCTGTTGGTATAAAATTAGCATTACCATTTTTTATTACTAAATCTAACAGTTGAATAATATGTTGGAAATAATCTAAGCTGTATTCGTGCACCTTAACTTGGTTTAAAATACCGGCTAATTCATTTTGTTGTTCACTATTTAACCCTTTTAAATATTGCTCGATCAGTTGAAGTTTAATTGTATGGTTATGTTGTATGGAGATGTTTTTAGTTTGAAAGTGTGTAGCTTCATGAACCCTGTATTTTAAAGCAACTTCGGGTAGGTTTGCAATTTGTGTAACGTTAGAAAGTTTTACCCATAAGGCTAAGTCTTCCGCATATTCAAATTGTTTATCATAACTTAAATTATGTTTATCTAAAACCGATTTGCGAATCATTACCGAGGCATGAATAAAGGGGCAAGCATTAAACATATACCAAACCAAATCGTTGTGAATTAATGGAAATTTACGTGAGCGTGCACCAATGGCTTTATATTGAGTTCCTAATAAACCAACCTCTTCATGCTTTTCAAGAAAATCAACCTGCTTAGCTAATCGTTCGGGTAAGGCAATATCATCAGCATCCATTCGTGCGATATATTTGCCTTTAGCCAATTTAATACCGGTGTTTAAGGCATTTACAATACCATTATTGAAATGCAGTTGAACAAAGTGAATTCTAGTATCATTATTAGCTTTTATAATACTTAAAGTATGGTCGGTTGACCCATCATCAACAATAATAAATTCGAAGTTGGTGTAGGTTTGTTTAAGGATAGATACCATACTTTGTTGTATGTATAGTGCTCCGTTATAAACAGGCATTACAACTGATACTAATGGTTCATTCATCCTAGCCATCAAGAAATAAATTTATTGATTTGCTGCCATTGCACTTCTTCGTTAAAATAAGTTTTAATCAACTCAATGCCATGTTGTTTCATTTCTTTTAAATCAGCAATTTCAAATACTTTTCGAATAGCTTCAGCTAACTCATCAACCGACCCGGGCTCAACTAAAAAACCATTTTTTTCCACCAAATCAATTAATCCTCCGGTTTTACCGAATATAACCACGTTTCCTCTGCTTACAGCTTCAAGTGCAAACATAGATAAACCTTCATATAAAGATGGTAATAATACAACATCCGACTTAGTAAGTGTTTGCATCACTTGGTCATGAGGCATTTCTTCCATTAGTTGTACAAATGAATAGGGTTGTAAAGCAGTTTTCACTTCATTAAAATACTTTCCGCTACCAACAATGATAAGTGTTGCCTGATGTTTTACAAACAAAAAAGCCACTTGATTTAAAGCTTCAATCAGTACCCGATAACCTTTTTGTCGGTAACCTTCGTCATCCATTCGTCCTAACATAAAAAATTGTTTAGCACCTCCCGAAGTTGGCAAGTCAAAGACGGTGTCGGGTACAGCATTGATAATTACTCCGGCCTGTTTAAGCACAGCAAATCGCATTACATGCTTATGGGCAAATCTTAAATGATATGAATTAGTTGCAGATAACCTGCGAACATTATTCGCAGCAATATGTTTCCAAAAAAACTTTCTGATTTTATATTTCTTATGTTTACCAATAAATAAATATTCGGTATCACTAGTTGAATGAAAGCGCACCACTGCTTTTTTTAAAACATGTTGACTTAAAGAGGCTAATAACAAAGGATCGTCGCCGGTTTCAATTAATACCAAATCGTAGTTATATTTTTTACATAAACTATTGATTAAACCGGCAATTTTACCATATTGATAAAATAAACCAAGCGCCCAAATATTAAGTTGAGGTTTATATCTGAATATGCGTAAAGATGGATGACTCCAGATTTCTTTTTCGCCTTTATTTAATAAAAATGGAGTTACTACATCTACCTTACACTGATGCTGCAAGAGGTTAGAAATTAATTGGGCAAAGGCATGGCTATACCCTGATTTTTCGGGTAAAAAAACCGGACAATACACCAATATATTCAAACTCTTCATGATAACTGTTTCTTGGCTTTAGTTAACGCTGCTGCAATCACCTGGTGCATGTCGTAGTATTTGTATTCAGCCAAACGTCCACCAAAAATAACTTTGGGGTTTTCATTGGCCAATACTTTATATTGTTGATACAATGCATTATTTTTTTCATCATTAATAGGATAATATGCTTCTTCACCCTTTACATATCGTTGAGGATATTCATAAGAAACCACAGTATGATTACAAATAACCGACTCAAAATGTTTGTGCTCAACCACACGAGTATAGGCAACATCAGGTGAAGTATGATTGATAACAGCATTTCCTTGAAAATCGCTGATATCATTTAATAGTTGATGATCGAAACGTAAAGAACGGTATTGAAGTTCACCAAACTGATAATTAAAAAAAGCATCAATTTTTCCGGTATATACAACTTGGTTCGCCATGGCATTCAATTCATCTTTATGTTTAAAATAATCCACTCCTAACCTCACTTCTGTATTACCTATTAAGCCACTTGTTAATACATTGTATCCTCCGGAAGGAATACCTTGATAAGTGTCGTCAAAGTAGTTATTATCAAAAGTAAATCTCAACGGTATTCGTTTTATTAAAAAAGCCGGCAGCTCTTCACACTTCATTCCCCATTGTTTTTCGGTATAATGACGTATCAATTTTTCATATACATCCTCACCAACTGTTGCTAAGGCTTGTTCTTTTAAGTTAGATGGACGCACCACTGCATAACGGCTTGTTTGCTCTTTAATTATTGCCTGAGCATCCACTGCATTAGTAACACCCCAAAGCGCTTTAAAGGTATTCATATTAAAAGGCAATGGGTATGTTTGATTATAATACTTCGCAATTGGCGAATTTATAAAAGGCTTAAAATGAACGAAACGGTTTACAAATTGCCAAATACCTTCATCACTCGTATGGAATATATGCGCACCATACTGATGCACCTGTATGCCTCCTTCATTTTTACAGTACGTATTTCCTCCTATATGTTGGCGTTTATCAATAATCAGGCACGACTTCCCTGATTGCCTCATCACGTGTGCAAATGTACAACCATATAAACCTGCGCCCACAATTAAATAATCAAACTCCATGGTTCACTCTTTTTTGTTGGATGAATTGCATAGCGATTTGCACAAATTCGTTTTTAAATAATAAATGTTGCAATAGAACATAAATAAATAAGCATGAAGGAATTGCAAAAATAACCACTAAAACATCACCAAAATAATTTCGACACACCCAGATTACCGGAATAAATGAAAGAGAAAGCATTAGGCTTTTTAGCATGCGCATGAAGCTAAATGACGAATTAAATTTAGCCTTGCTTACTGCAAAAGTGAATAAAGTTACTGCAAGTTCGGTAAAGAACATGGCTATCGCAGCTCCTGTATGAGCCATTGAAGGAACCAAAAGCACATTTAATAGTATATTTAGCAACATACCTCCAAACACGCAAAACAATAATGACAAATCGTTGCCGGAGGCTGATAACATTTGCATACCAAACAAATTACTTAAACCAATAAATAATGGTAATGCGGCTAATAATCGCATGCTCCATAAGGCAGGTAAAAATTCACTCCCCGAAAAAATTTCAAGTAATTCGGGTGATAAAAGAAACAGACCTACCCCCATCGGTACAGCTAAATCAACAATAAAATTGTAAGAAGCATTAAGGTGTTGAGGAACTTTTTCATCAACAGCAAACTTTCGGGCTGAACGAGGAATTAAGACAGTGCCCAATGAGGTAACAAAAGGAATACCAATCTTACATAATTTCATGGCAGAAGTGTATAAACCAATAGCTACCGGAGTACTTAATAAACCAATCCAAACCGTATCAAATACTGTGTACATGGTGATACAAACATTCATCAAAAAAATAAGGAAGATTGGACGCAGGTGATTGGTAAACTGTAATCCCTTAACTACAATTTTAATTTTTGTTAAGGCGTAAAAGAACACCCATAAATATCCCGCAATAATGCTTAAAATAGATATAATCAAATATGGTAAAACATCATCTTTAGTTTTTACAAACAACAATAACATCACCACAGTGGCTAATCTAATTACAAGTGTTCTTATGGTAATTATTTTAAAATCTTCCAATCCTGCGAAAAACCAATCAATAGACAAACAACCCAGCAATACTTGCAAACCGGCGATTAAAAATAAGTGCTGTTGATTAGCAAATGTTTGAGTAAATCCGATAACTGCAAGGTAAATTATGGTGCTTAATACAGCAGTTACGATATTTAAAATTATCAACTCGCTTACCAATTTGCTTAACCTTAGCTTTCGGTGTTTCACCTTGGCCACTTCCCGCATACCATAAATGGGAATTCCTAATGAAGCAATCAGTACAAAATATTTACTGAATTGTAAGGCAAACTGCGAATTACCTAACCCTTCGGGTCCGAGAATACGTGCGATGTATGGAAATACCAATACCGGAAAAAGGATATTAGTAATGATAAATAAAAGATAGTATAAAAAATTCTTTTTAATTGAAGCCATACCGCGTCCTGCCCTGCATAATAAACAATTTCAATCAAATTATCATAACCTTTTACCTTGGCAATTGTACGATTTGTTCGACGGCTGCCAGTACATCTCCGGGTTTAGTATTGCGCATACAATGATTATCGGCACAGGTTTGATCAATACAAATGGCACATGAAACGCCTTCGGGATAAAAAACCTTTTGTTGAACAACAGGCGGAGGAAACCATTTACCATGAAAATTCCTTGCACTAAATACGGCAATTACAGGTGTTCCTGCAGCATAACTTAAGTGCATTGGACCACTGTCATTACTTATAGTTAAAGCAACCTCTTTTAATAAGGATAAAGTAGTTTGCACCTTAATTTTTCCGCATAAATTATGCGTCACATCAGGAAGCCAATTTTGGGTGGTATTTGCATCGTCTTCATTTCCTATTAAAACAACTTCAAAGCCTTGCTTTAATAATTCATCTACTACTGTTTTAAAATATTCAGTTGGCCATTTTTTACGTTCAAGTTTAGCTCCTACAGCCACAGCAATGCGTTTTTCTTTGGGTTGATTAAAGGTAATGGGCAATAAATTATTAGTATCGGCCGGAACAACATATCCTGCATCATGTTGTTTCCATTCTAAGCTTAAAGGATGTAAGGCATAGGCCAAACGTTCCTGTTCATTTAAAAAAGTAAAGTATTTATACTGAACCATTTTAAACCATCTTATGTTTGTAACTTTCCAGCCATAACCTGAATAAACACCGCAAATGCGAAAAAATAACATGTTGCGTAACTGGGTATAAAAAGTATCTAAATCTTGAGGTAATTCAATAACCAAATCGAAAGCACTTGATTTAATTTTATGATGAATTTCTCGTGAAGTATACTTTTCAACTGAAATTACCTCGTCAAACATGCTCAGCCCAAACATTGATAAAAAACCAACTTCTTCATGTTTACCATAACTTGTTAATAAGGTAAAGGATGCATCGGGATACATTTTTTTGATTTGGTGTAAACTTGGCCAAGTGCAAATCCAATCGCCTATTGTACCTTTACGTACCAATAAAATATGTTTAGGGTTACGAGGATGCTTAAATAAAACTTTGGCAATAACACTAAGAAAAAAATTTTGTAAGCCATACACAAACAGCACTATCTTCACTAATACAAAATCAATAATTGAATCAGGTTGTTTGCGTAATTTCAAGTTGGTGCGATTATTTCATTAAATATATTTTACCTACATCCTGCACAAAATACTGATCGGCATTTGTTTTCCTTCTTTCAATTTCTACACCATTTATCCTGGTAAGCACTTGGTATAGATAAACACCATTTGCAAGTCGGTCACCAAAATTATCTGTACCATCCCAACTATATTCACTAATGTTTTGGCCTATGCGTATAGGTCCAAACTCATCCTTAGTAATTTCTTTTACAATTCTACCGGAAACAGTCATGATACGAATTAATAATTGATCAGGTGGTGCGCTTCCGGTTAAAGTAAATACAAATTTAACGTTAGTTGTGGCAGGATTAGGATAAGGAAAAAAGTTAGTGATGGTTGACTTTTGAAGAACATTAAATTCTATTTCATAAAATTCACTCCCTGCGATATTTCCGCTGGCATCTTTACTCATCACCCGCAAGGTGTATAAACCATCCCGCTTAAATTCAGGATTAAATTCGATTGCTGCTTTATTTTCGGCGTTGGTGGCAGGAATAAATCTTACAGCGGCTGCACCTAAATCAATTCTTTCAAAATCAACCGAACCGGGAACCTTTAAAAACAGGGCAAAATTCCCTGTATCTTGTTGAAGTTTAAACTTACTATCATCTTTCGATGTAATTTTAATAAAAGGTTTGGCTGATACAAAATCGCCGTTAATAATCCGATAACCATCAAAAGTTACATCTAACAAAGGATTAATTTGGTCGGGTTTAACGTTGAAGTTTTTAAACACATAGTTATTGGTTTTGGTTAACTCCAATTGAGGTCCTTCATTAAAATAAACCTCAAGTCCATGCCTACCCGAGAAGTTGTATGTTGACACCTTATGCTGAACACTAACAAAAGAGCCGGGAGCTAAATCACCTAATGGTTTTGACCAAGTATAAATCGGCACTCTATTTTCGTCAATTATTCTAACCTTAACCGGTAAATTGGTTATAGGATTTGGTGAGATATTTTTAAATGCCAATTTGATTGACATACTATCGCCTTGTTCCAATTCATCTTTATAAAATTCGTAACCATCGGCAATTGAAATTGTTCCTTCAGGTACCGGAGTATATTTAATCATCCAATAATTTATTTGTGCCGGCGTTCGATAAGTACTGTCAAGCAATTCGAAACTTAGTTTAACAAAAGGGAATCGGTTGGCGTCAATCATGCTTAGGTCTTCATTGTGTTTCACTTGATCAATCAATAATGTATCTTCACCATTAGCAAGTGTTCCCCAAATTTTAATTATATTCTTGTCGGCACCATCAGGCTCTAATCCGTCATATTGATATAAAAACTTTTTCCATTCTTTAGCCGGACCAATAACAGAAGTGGATGCACCTGCTACATACCATTTACCAAATAATACAGCATTAGTGGTTGTGAAAGTATCAACCTTATATGATAATAAAGTATCTTCAAAAATACTTCCAATTGGCGCACCAATTCTTCCAACCATACTAAAAGCAGCATCAATATGATTAAGATTAGCAACCGTACTTGAGCCTAGCCTGGCAAATGTACCACGCATGTTGTTATCCCATGTGGTATTACCATTATTATAAATACTGAATATTGCTATATATGTTCCTTGCTCAGCCGAATCAACAAATCGCTTAAAATCATTCTGACCTTGTTCGGTATTTGGGAACCCATAATAATATAGTTTCCTTAAAGATGGGTTATTATTATTGTTGATTACATTCTGGCAATTGAGTGGAAACCTAGGATTGATAAAGGGTTGAAGGGTTCGTTGATCAAACAGGATAGCTACAAATCCGTTCTGAATACATTGTAACACACCTGGATTTTGGTTCTCGCCATACCAAATACCTCTACCGGCGTGTGCAAACCTACTGGCATAGATGTTTAAAATTGCTGTGTTATCGCTAAACTCTAATTTTTTATTCGCGGTATCAACCACCAGTAAATTTAATTTATTTAAATCTATGATTCGTTCAAAAGTGCGTTGCATCCAAGCATCAGGATGATTAGGGATGTAGGTAAATGCTGAATTGGTATAACGTCCGCCTTGCAACTCAGGTAAGTTTAATTTGGCTCTCCAATAAAATGTTGTGGTATCACTTACGGTTATACGTAATGGCCATGATAACAAAGTACCTGCATTTATAACACCTGTATTTATTTTGAATGGCGAATTAAATGTATTAACTGTATCAATTTCTATTATAAACTGGTTGTTAGATGATAAAATATTATTGCTTTGAACAACCAGCAAAACTGTGTCAGTTCCAACAACTCCATCCTTAATTGGATATAAAATTTTTGTTCCATTTCCCGGGACGAAAATATTAACCGAAGCCGTATTATTATTTTCAAAAATCTCAGGTGTTTCGTTATTGGCATCAACTCTTACTTCAATATTGTTATTACCTAATGCTAAATCACCTAACATTTCTATGGAAACAAAAGCTGTGTCTTTAAATAATACCTTGGGAAACTTTTGTACAGGATAATTAATAACCTGATTATTGGGAAGTGTGCGTTTAACACTCACACTGATAGAATCATTAGTGGTTCGGCCAATATTGGTAAGAATTATGCCTAGGTTTAAGGTTTCATCTTGTACGGATAAAGCAGCATTAGTTGCAAAAATATCAGCGCCGGTAATGGTATAGTCAGGTAATGAAGGACTGTAAGGCTTAACCGCAGGATCGCCTTGAAGCACCCACTGTAAATTATGCGATTTGGTAATATTAGAACCATTAGAAAGTTGTTTACAAACATCATTCATAATTCGTCCCATTGACTCGCCATAGGAGGTATTGGTATACTTGGTATAAAATGTATTAATTATCGGAGCTAAAAATCCGGTGAAAGAAATATTAGAATGAGCCACCCAACCAATAGCACCTTTGCGGGCGGTACACAAATAATCTTTTGCATAAATCACTCCACCATTCAAAGGGTCAACCTCAGTTGCATTTCCTACATTACAACCGCTGAAATAATAGAATGGGTATTTAGTATTGTTATTTAAATCATTAATACTGCCTATATCAACATCTAAAATAGTTAGAGATGCATGTCCGTAAAAAGACACCAAACTAATCCCTCTATTTTGTTCTGTTACAATTTGGTCTTTCAAATCAAGTTGGGTTGGCACATTCAGCGACTTAGCAAATGATTTAATGGATGCACCCAGTTGCGGGCCTTGCATTTTTATACCATTTACTGCCAGAATATCGCGGTATTCGGTTTGTTCACGTTCAGTTCCACCTCCGCTGATATGCAAAACATTTTTACGCCAAGCCACTATTGAATCGGGCGACATTTCATATTCAACAACCTTGTCTAAATAATTTTGTAGCTCTTGAGCAGTTGATGCAGAAACTCTACCTGTTGGAATATCGGGATAAAATCCATCTCCTGTAATTCCATTTGAAAATAACGCATCAGCGCCTGGAACCCCAATGGCAGGAACTAAATTACGGTTATAATATTCAATGGGCGTGGTTGATGATACGCTAAAAAAACGTGCTTTATCGTTCTGATAACCACGTCCGGCCATCAATAGATATAATGGGGCATTTACCTGGCGTTGTAACAGGTGAGTAGTAAACCTGCGCACAGCTAAGGGGTGTTTATTGCCATAAAAATAATAGTCGTAAAGTTGTTCGCTATACACCTTCAATACTTTAAACTGCATTGAACGATAGGTTGCATAATTTTCGGCTGCAGGTTCGAGTACCGGATGAGAAATAACTAAATATTCATAATTTTCCAAAGGATTTATCTGAGGAAAATTAACCGCTTTGAGTCGGCTTA
Organism: Bacteroidia bacterium; assembly: GCA_025454975.1. Taxonomy (GTDB): domain Bacteria; phylum Bacteroidota; class Bacteroidia; order UKL13-3; family UKL13-3; genus UBA6183. The sequence continues at coordinate 70,279 of JALONK010000009.1, read as the reverse complement.
TGTTAGTAACTGATGTACTATCGTAAATAAATACCTCATTAGGTATGCCTGTATTGTTTACAGCAAATTCTAAAACACCTGAATTATTAGACGCTTGAATCCTGCTATTTCCGGTAATATCTAATATATAATAACTTGACGGATTACCTTGCGCACCACTAAACTGCAAAAAACTTCTTGAGCCGCCTCTTTGGTGTAATACTTTAAGAAACTTTGATGTTTCCCCGGCCAAGTTGTAACTTCTTGGATAAGTAATTAATCCATAAGAAAATGAAATAAAATCAGATGCTACACCTAAATCGTTAATTACCGACATTCGCAGGTAAGTAAAGGGCTCGCCTAGTTGTGATAAAGTAATATTCGGTTCAAATTTAACGGGAATATAGCCAAGAAAAATTTGATCAGATAAGGTTGAAAAAGAAGCATTATCCGGGCTTACTGCAACTTGCACGTGATGATTAACACCATTGGCATTTGGACGAGCATTGGAAGCACCTACAACTTTATATTCAATTTTAGGATTAGGTCCACTTAAAAACCTTGCCGGAGTTCTAAATCTATATACACGAGGAGTAAACCAAGATGAGCGTTCACCTGCCCAACCCTCACCACTTTCATATTCCGAGGCAACATACTTTTCTGAGGCATTCATCAAATCAGGTCCGTCGAGGTATTCTTGAGCAGGGGCTACAATAGTAGTGTCCATGAAATAAAGTTCAGGTTGCAGACCTGTAAAGTTTTGGTTATAGTTATTACGTAATCTTTTAGGTAGTTGAATTGAGGTATCGGGTAAAATTGTCAAGAAATAAGCAGAAGTATCAGTGAATAGCCCGGTAAAACGGTGAGGTTGCCAATCGTTTTGTTGATACAAAAGTGTATCAATATCGCCATTGTTTTTAAAGCAAAGTAACTCAATAAAATCTTCGTTATTAAACTGTTCGTCGGATTCGCCGGCAATGTAAATAGGTACTTCCTTACCTTGATAAAATACTTGAATTTTTTTAGGGTTTATGGTATTGATATTAACACCGGATGCTTGTAAAGCTGCTGCCGGGATACGATAAACCCCGGTTGCACCTATTTCAAATTTGTAATAAGGCTGATATGTTCTAATCCATTCAAAACCGTATTGTTGTGCATAAGCAGTTGCCGGCACGCACAACAACAACAGCATTAATCTTTTAAAAATTGACATACTCGACAAACGAAATAAATCCATAAAAATTGCCCTGTAAATATAACACAGATAGAATGAAATGTTATGTAAAAAACGGGTTAAATAAAGAATTGTTTAACCTTCGACAGGGGTTTAAAAAATAAGGTGTACCATTTAGGTCGGATGCCATTGATTGTCCAAGCCTTTCTATCTTGCAAATTGGCTAGCAATCTATTTTTAAGACTTCTATTACTTTGCCCACCTACCCTCATGTGCACAAATACTTGAGGTATATAATGAACTGAGGCATGATTAACGTGTATAAACCTTAGCATTAATTCATAATCAGCCGATTGGTTAAGTTCTTGTTTATAGCCACCTAACCGTTGGTATAATTCACGCTTAGCAAAAAATGTGGGATGAGGAGGCATCCAACCACGTTCAAAGGCATTGGTTTTATAATTCCCTGAACGCCATTTCCGAATAACTTTATCTTGATGTGCCCTTGAAACATAATTCAAATCAGCATAAACTATATCACAATTATGTTGGGAAAAGGTATTAGCCACGGTTTGCAACACATTAGGATTGGCATAAAAATCATCGGCATTTAAAAAGCCGATCACATCACCTGTTGCTAAGGCCAGGCCTTTATTCATGGCATCATAAATACCATTATCAGGTTCAGAAACAAGAACAGTTATTTTATCTTTATATGTATTAATAATAGCTAAACTGCCATCATTCGAGCCACCATCTATGATAATATATTCAACATCTGTGTGGTGTTGGGCAATTACACTTTCAATTGCATCTTTGATATACAATTCATTGTTTAATACAACAGTAATAATAGAAGTTTTCAAGCCCACAGAATTACAATCGAATTAACCGATAGATGAACCCTAACATGCCTTGAGGTAAAATTCTGGCAAAAAAACGAATGAATAAATTTGCATAGAAATTCACTCCTGTAAAGAATCCGCTATCACTTAATAGTTTTAAGTATCTATATTCAATGCTGAAATAAGACCATCCACTTCTTTTGGACAGCATATTTTTGCCCGTTCGAGCTAATACTAAATTTTGTTGAATATTATGGAATATTGACCCATTTTGTAATAATCTGCACCATAAAACATAATCTTCAATATTCGTTTTCCTATCCAAAAATGGATACAAACCCGCTTGTAGTACTTCTTCTTTCTTATAAATAACTGTCATGTGGTTTAGCGGACTCCTAAATTGAGCAAACTTCAGGATATCTTCGTGCTTCTCAGGAACTTTTCGAATAGCCAAACTGGCTTTCATTTCCTCATCATACTCCTCAATACATGATCCACAAACCGTCACCTGAGGATTTTGATTCAGGTAATCAAATTGTAGTTCAAATCTATTAAATACACAAATATCATCACTGTCCATGCGAGCAATCCAATCGTAGGAACAATTTTTAATTCCTTCATTTAATGCACGCGACATGCCAACATTCTCTGGCAATGGAACTACCTTAATTTTGGGTTCACTTTTGTCTACAAATTTTTTAATAACCTCTTCTAAGTCATCACCTAATGGCCCATCTTTTACCAAAACCACCTCAGTTGGCAATAAACTTTGTTTAAAAACACTTTCTAAACAATCGTTTAGACTGGCAGCATTTTCTTTATGATATACAGATATTAATACACTAAACACTATTATTTTTCTTTTTGATGTTAGCTAATTTTATAGCTAATAGATTATGAGTAAAAACAAAAATAATTAATTGCCAAACTAAAACTAATCTGTTTTTTAAAATTACAGTCAGTTTGCGCCGTTTATTAAACAACGAGGCATTATTTGAATGCCTGTAATGTTTCATAAGTATATCATACGAAAAGTTGACTTTAAACGAACAAAAATCCAAAATTAATCCTAACCATACATCGTGCGCAGGACCGATATTATTAGGAAAAGGTATAGCAATATTTATCAACTCTTTTCTAAAAGCCATACAACATCCTTTATAAGATGTACTAATTAAATTTTTAACAAACCCTTGTCGCGATTTATAGAAAGTGTTATTTGAAGCACATACAACCTGTTCGTTCTCGTCAACTATCACCGCATCGTGGTTCACTGCCATATAGCTTCTATCAGCTAAGATATTTACACAAAAATCAATTTTGTTGTTCATCCATTCATCATCCTGATCTGATAAAAAAACAATATTGTTTTGTACCAATTTCAGCGCACGCTCAAAGGTTTTGGTCACTCCTTTGTTAGCATCATTTACATGTAACCTTATGCGGTTATCACTAATATTTTTTATAACCTGTATCGTGTTATCATTTGATGCATCATCAACGATAATTAACTCATCTTTTGGGTTAAATTGTTGAAGTATAGAATTGATTTGTTTTAATATATGTTTTTCACCATTGTAGGTGGCCATACACACACTTACCGACTCTCTAGCTTTATTCATTGGAGATATGATAATACGTATTTTTAAACATCAATATATTAAAGATAATTGCTATTAAAAAAGAAAACGGTTGTTTCGCATAACCTTTTTTAATAATGGCAATATTCATCTTTAGATTGTATAAACCATTGATCAACCTAAGTTTGAATTCAGGTAAATGACTATTGATATATAATCGAATCATGCTTGCATGGGTGTACATTAGAGTTAAGTTTTTCGACATACTTTTAGGGTGTACACGAACATAACTAATTGCCATTGAATTGTTATCGTATTGAAAAGTTGCACCATTTATGGCACATCTCAACCAAAACTCGTAATCTTCGAGAGCGAAAAAGTTAGTATTAAAACCAATATTCTTTTCAAACAAAGCATACCTTACCAATGGTGAACAAACGGTAAAAATATTTCCTTTAACCAAATGCGGTAGTACTTCCTTGCCATTGCCTGATATCATTGGCATCCACTGTTGTTGGGTAAGATGAATGTTTTTATAAAATATTTCGGGGTGGTTATGATCGAAAAAAAGCGTATCTGAATATACTAAATCAATCGAAGGGTGTTGTTCAAGAAATTTCACATGCGCTTCAATCTTTTGGTTATGCAACATATCATCAGCATCCAAAAACTGAATATATTTTCCCTTTGCAGCTTGTATTCCTTTATTTCTTGCTGAGCTTAATCCTGCGTTCTTACTTTTAATCAGTTCAATGTTATTGTACGCAGCTTTTAATTCGCATAAAATTTGGTATGTATTATCTGTTGAACCATCATCTACAAGTATCACTTGTAAGTGTTTATAGGATTGCAACATAAGCCTATCAACAGTTTCCTTAACAAAACCTTGCACATTATAACAGGGTACGATAACACTAACTGTTGGTTCTTCCATTAGAAATAAACTTATGGTATTCAAAAGTAATGACGAAGAAAAACAAGTAAAGGAATTTTATTAAGATTCTTGAGCCTGTTAATAAATCACCTTTATAATGTACTAAAAAATAAATTACAGTAATAATTAAAATAAGGCTTGGTAATCTTCGAATAGCCAAATGTTTACTGAACATATAGGCTTTGTAAAAAATAAAGAGATATAAAAAATAAAGCAATAGGCTAAAAAATATACCTCCAAATAAAAGGATTCGCATATATCCTGCGTCTGTATCTTTATAATAGGCATCTTTGTTTGTAGGCGAGGTATAATACCCATCTCCTATTAAAACGGTTTGAGGTTCTACTTTAAAATAATGCTCCTTTAATTCATTAGATGACTCAGTTTCAAACCCTCCACCGGAAGCCTTATTAATGATACTTTCGAATGCATAAGGAATAATTTTTTCTTCAAGCAACAGCACATAATGGCCGGGTAATAGAAGCTTATAATTACCAACAACAGCGAGCAATCCGATAACAAACACCAAAATAAATTTACGGTACCTGTCGCTATTATAAGCTTTGACATTGATACTATTTTTTATGATCCAAATTAAGGCTAAGATTAAACCAAATTGTCCCGTTCTACCTGTTACAAATACGGAGAAGGCAATAATTAGAAAAGCGAAGAAATGAAATATAATAGCCTTATATGTTTTTAAATGCGGAATAAGTACGGCACTTAACAGCAATCCAATGGATTGAAAAGTTGAAAAATCCCAAAGCAAACTTCCGGCTAATCCCATACCTCGGAAGCCCACATAATTTGCACTAACCGAAATTTTTTCACCTTCTGTTCGTGACAGGCTGAACACAAATTGTTTGAAGGGTGGTTGGGCAATCATAAGGATAATAATTAATGATTGAATAAATATTGCAAGATGGCTGTATTCAATAAACTTCATTGAGCTCACCACATCAAATTTATCCATCAGTTTTATTATGATAAAGCAACCTAAAAAATCTTCCAGCAACATTAAATTAAACTGATAATTTAAACTAAAGTCGCCCGTACGATAAACAATAGGTAAAAGATATGTTATAATATTTAAAACTATCAATAATGAAGCAACCGTGAATATTTTACGATTAGCTAGAAATGATGTTTTATCAATAAAAAACAAAATAAACAAATACAAAAAAGAACCAATAGCAAATAATTTCCCACTACCTATCGGACTAAAACTAAATGGAATAGAATAGATGAAAAGAAAAATTACTGCAACAAAAAAAGCCTTTTTCATGATTGATTCTTGCTTAGCTGTTGAAGTTTACCATTATTTTTTGACCGCGCTATGGCAATATTTATAAAAATTGCAAAAGGAACCACACTTTTAAAAATAAAAACGATTGCGTTCTTGAGGCCAATCTTCAACAATAACCTTTTGTAAACATACAGTTTATTATTGTTATATAACCCAAGAGCAGCTAAGTATTTATAATAAGCAACATCAGCTTTACCGTTTGCAATTTTTTGAACACTTGATGGATTGATTCGGTAGTAAAGTAAGGGTAAGTTTATATAATGAAATTTCACTCCATTCTTATGTAACCTATACCATAAATCAACATCTTCAAGTGTACCCACATTGGGGTTATAATGCAATAACTGCGCAGTATTATCCTTATTAATCATTACAGTAGGATGAGGAATAAAGTTATAATGTGGCAAACAGTCAAGGAGCTGTTCAATATCAGGTCGCCAACTTTTAAACATTTTATTACCTTCATTATCTATAAAAATGGTATCACTAAATACAACTCCTATTTCAGGATTATGTTGAAGCACCTTCACTTGAGTTTCAAACCGATTTAATTTAGCTATGTCATCAGCATCCATTCGTGCAATAAACTTACCTTTTGCAAGTGCTAACATGGCATTAAGCGAATGTGGAAGGCCTTTATTTACCTGATTATGTATTACAATTATTCTTTCATCTTTATTTGCAAAGAGTTCTAATATTTCGCCCGTTTTATCAGAGGAACAGTCATTAGTAATTATAAATTCAAAATCACTGAATGTTTGGCTAAGTATACTGTCAATAGCATCCTCCAGATATTCCGCACCATTATAAACCGACATAAGTACACTAACCAATGGCATATCAAGCTATATTTTTAGAAGCAATTTTTCTATTTTATCAATTGTCGGTAAAAATATAAATTTATCTTGAGATTTATCTAAGGTTTTAGAGTATTGTGCTCTTAAATTATCGTCGGTTATTAGTCGCTCAATTCCTTTATTAATAGCCTCTTGGTTGTTTTCTACCATCATTCCAAATTCACCATGGTTAAGCAAGTGTATCACTCCTGTTATTTCAGTTGATAAAATTGGCTTCTTTAAAATCATTGCCTCACAGATAACCGTTGGTAAACCTTCATAATCAGAAACCAAGGCTAACATATCAGACATAACTATATACGGATAAACATTGGGAATAAAACCCAATAACCTGCAACTGGCTTGTATTTTAAGTGAATCAATTAATTGATTATATTTTTCGAAAAGCGGGCCATTTCCAAGAATGATGGTTTCAATTGAATACCCCTTTTGTATCAGGTAATGGTGTGCGTTGATTAACTTATCGAAACCTTTTTCAGGTTGTAATCTGCCTATCGAAATAATTGTAAAAGCGTTTTTGCGATACGGAATTGCTTCAGTTGCCAGAAGTTCAATAGATTCTCTATCAATAAAATTATAAACAACCTCTAGTTTTTGATCATGTTGCGAACCAAATTTATTAACGAAACCTTCTTTCGCTTCATTAGAAACAAAAATAATTTTGTTTACCCTATTGAATAAGCCTGATACTCCCTTTAGTTTATCAGCAATAATATGTTTACTTAAATCGGTATGAATCCAAATGGCTGTGCTAGTAAACACATTTAATATATTCTTCAAAACAAGGCTGTTATAGCCTTCACAAAAAGAAATAGCCGTATCATATTGTCCCTTTTTTAAACCCAACCACCACTTGCCAAAATATGGTAATTTTAGTATGAGTTTTAAAATGACTCTAGTATATAAATCATAAACTAAAAACCTGAGCTTACCATTAGATGGATTATTATCTTCAAATATTGATTTAATGTGAATATGATCCGGCAACTGTTTTAAGTAAATACCTTTATTGTACAAAAGCATAACAGTTAAATCAAATTTTTCTTTGTTAAGCTTCAACAAAAGTGTTGTTAATACTTTTTCAGCACCACCGTTTTCAAGCGTATCTATTAAAAACAAAATGCGTTTTTTATTCATAAACTTGTTATGAAAGGTAAAGTTTTTCGTACTGTTTGGCTACATCAATATAATTATGATGTTTACCAACGAAACTAGCACTATTGTAGCCCATTTCCTCAAAGTTTGATTTATTAGCTAACAAATATTCCAGTTGTGCGCTAATTTGGTTCTCGTCAGGAATAACATTCAGCACCGGGAAATTTTCTTTTTCTTGATAGAGCTGATACATTTCTGACTCGCCTCCACCCAAAATAATTTTACCTTTTGCCATGGCAGTTAAGGCGTTAATGGCCGGACTGTATGAATATAATTGATCAACCAATACATTGCAACTTTCATATAAGGCTGTATATTTCTCGAAAGGAACATTTGAAACTTCAACTAACTCAATATCTGAAGGGTATTTTTGTGCGAAATCCCTCAGTACCTTCAACAACACGTCTATCCCCTTCCATTTTATACGATTTTCCTGAATACCTATAAATATTTTAATTAGTCCGTTGCTAACTTTATTCTCACTATATTTAAACTTATCAGTATTAATTGGGAAAGGGATAAATGATAATTTGTTTTGGTAGGGTTGATGATGATAGGCCATATAATATTCATACAACCCTGCTATAATTCGATTTGATTGATTAGCGATAAATGTATTTAGTTCTTTGCTTGATGCCGATAAAAGTTGTAGAACCTGAGACAAATGTTTATCATCTTTTTTATCTATAAAATCAAATTGTGTGTATTTAAACTGTTTATCTATACATGATTTAACCCAAAAATAATCATCACCAAAAGCACCTAAAAAAGTTTTATTGTTATATTTCTTAAAGAAATTAAATAATAACTTATTGAGGTAGTCCTGTTTTTCTTCAAACAAGAAGCGGAAGTTGATGAACTGTACAACATCATTACCTTTAAATTTATTATTAAATGGTAAAGTTGCTAAAAATTTATATACATCCAACCTATTCTTAAAGTTGAAATCTATATGCCTACTATAGTTTTTCCAGCCATCGCCTCCTGATGCTACAACTGCTTGATGTCCAATTTTATTTAAGCCTTCAGCTAAAGTCCAATGGACATTACTATATTCACCTATCAATAATATTCGCATCAATTAAATCGTTTAAGAATTAGATCTCTGAACAAATAGATCATTGTGAAAAAATAGAGTGAATAGTTAATTGCATAAGCATAAACCGAACCTATCCCTCCATAATTCTTAATACATATATACGACAATAAAATTAAAGAAATGGTAAAAAGTCCTTCGGTTATAATAAACATTTTAGTCATGGCCTTAGCTAACATTTGATAAGCTAATAACCACGATGCAATCTTAAAAAAATCGCCTATAATTTGGGGTAAAAAGTAACCTTCCATAGCTTCGAATGAAGGTGCAAACACGATTCGGATTACTTGTTGTTTTAAAACATAAACAAAAAATAATAAACAAATCGTTATTGGGATTATCAATTTATAACCTGTGAGGATTTCTTTTCTCAGTAAATTTTTATTGGTTATAGATGATAATTTTGGTAGGTAATATATAGAAAGCGTTGTTGTAATTAAAGTTAAATAGATGGTTGAAATTCTATTAATCGCTTCATAAAACCCCATGTCGGTTGAGGTTTGATACCACAATAAAAATTTCCGAATAATAATTTGTGCCACCGGCAATGCAATCACACTAAACACGGTCATTAATGAAAATTGAAATAATTTCTTATAGATGGTTCTATCTACAGTTGAGCGATAAACTTGTATTCCCTTTTTTAGGATAGAAGTAGAAAACATAAACAGCACAAACATGATGGATTGTGAAGTAGCCAATGCAATGAGAGCGCCATCTAGGCCATACGTTTTAATAAGCAAAACAGAATAGCCTAAACCTATAACAGATGAAATAGTGCTGATGATGTTGAACAATTTATAATGCTGTAAACCATTTATTACTGACATGGTAATAAAAAAGAAAGAATACAGTAAAATACTTGCGCCAAATAATATAAAAATATAACTATATGCTATTGAATCAAGTAATACTTCACTCCAATAATTTGCGAATATTACTGTTATTAATCCAGTTATTATCGAGCAGCAAATAGCAACAATAAAAGATGCCTTAATAATACCTAATTGTTTAGGTTCATCCCCTGTATATTCTGCTAAATATTTGGTTGTACCATTATTAATAGCGCCTGTTGAGGCATTTAAAATTATGGAAATAAAGCTACTAAACTGTCCGAGTAATCCAAGACCGGCAGGACCTAAATATACAGCCATGATTTTAGCTGAAGCAAATGAAGTAATCAATCGTATCCCTGTGGCAATAGATGAAAAAAAAGAAACTTTTACAAACTGAGATTTAAGCAGCTTAGTAAAATTAACCTTAAGGTAATTGCGCCAATTGGGATGTTTATTGAACACTATTACGTAAGATTTTTTTGATTACAAAATAAGCAACACTCAACAATCCACCTAGAAAACCTCCGATAATTAAAGATATTAACTTACTTGGTTTTGTATAAGGAAGGGGTGCAATAGGTCGCTCAATTACCTGAATAAGTGGTTCCTCCTTCATCAAGGTTAATCGTGATATTTCAAGATTTTTAGTAAGTTCAACATACATTGAAGTTAACATTTGGATATTAATTTGCTTCTGATTTAATCCAACCTTTCCTTGCATGCGACTAGGGTTAATATTTTGATCTTGGTTAACCGCCAATCCATACATTTCTCCAATTAAAGCCTGATGGACTGAGTCAACACGGTTTTGTAATAAATCAACCGACCTTCTAATTTTCTTAGTTTTACTTTCGATATAAAATGCATGCACATTTTCAGCAAGTTTTTCGCAAAACATTTTAGAAAACCGCTCATTAAATGATTTCACTTTAACACTAATAATGTTGAGTCGTTTATCGTATTTCTCAACCAACAAGTTATTTTTTTTGATGCTTGATGAAACAAGTCCTAGAATGCTATCCTGTATTCTTGAAAATGTATGACGCGGTTGGGTGGAGGTAAACTTTAAATCTTTTAATTGCTCTTTATCTTCCCATCCTTTATCAAACTCAAAGGTTTTGATGTAATAATTTAAAATCAAATCGGTATCGGAAGGGTGATTTTGTTTTGAAAGAAGGGTTTTTTCTATAATTAATCTTGATTTGAATAATTCCATAATATTGTCGCCGACAAATACTCCTCCATCACCTTTGCCAATATCAATCCCAAATTGACTGGCTATACTGGCATACGAACTTGCTGCACTTCCTTTTTCGTCTAAAGCAAAAGTTAGCTCAGCTTGATAAAGTTTGTTTTGCATGAATGCATAGGTCAAACCTATTAAACCAAAGGTTACAGCAGTTAAAATCACTTGCTTCCATTTGGTTAACAAGTAATTTTTCCAGGTTATAAACGACAATACAATTTCCTTTATCGTAATTTCATTAGGTTTATCCATTGAAATATCGCTTTAAATTTTTATACATTATAAATCCGTTCAATAATATCAACCACTTTTAAACCTTCTAAAGCATTGGTGGTTATTGGAGCTCTGCCCTTTAAAACATCTACAACATTTTCAATCACGTAATGGTGATTTTGTGCCGACCCCTTATAGGCACCATAATCATTACCGGGATTAGTTGGAGCTAACACCGGCATCTCATAGTTCTTAATATGGCAATATTCCACTTCATTCATATATTGACCGCCGATTTTAACGCTTCCATTTTCAGCTATAATGGTCATGCTGCTTTCCAAATTTTTATCCCAAACACTTGTTGAATAATTAATGCAACCCATTCCACCATCTACAAATTCAAAACTTACAAATCCACTATCCTCAAATTCAGTTAATGTTTTGTGATTAAAGTCGTTAAACCTTGCTTGAATATGTTGTATATCTCCAAACAACCAATACATGATATCTACAAAATGAGAGAATTGTGTAAATAAGGTTCCTCCGTCTAAATCTTTCTTACCATGCCAACTATCAGGCTTGTAATAGCGGTTGTCTCGGTTCCAATAACAGTTTAACTGAACCATAAAAACCTTACCCAGTATGCCTTTTTCAATTACATCTTTTATCCAAACACTAGGTGGTGAATACCTATTTTGCATAACTGCAAAAACATGTTTATGTACTTGAAGTGCTTTAAAAATTACCTTTTCAGCATCAGATTTATTTAAAGCCATTGGCTTTTCAACAACAATGTGTTTTCCTGCTGATAAGCACAATAAGGCTTGTTGTGCGTGGTAACCATTCGGACTTGCGATGTTCACTACTTCAACATCGGGATGCGAAGCGAGCATTTTCTCAACCGAATCATAAAGTGGTATATCGGCAAATTGTTCTAGATTCAACTCCTCTCTCCTTTTTATATCTACTAATGCCACCAACAACGATTCATCATTGCGTTTAATCATCTCAGCATGGCGTTTACCTATATGCCCACAGCCAACAACCGCAAATTGTATCTTACTATCTGAACTCATGTATTAGTTCCCTCCTGAATTATTGGCATTGATAATCGTAAAAATTAACAAAGCAATAGTTGATAATCCCGAAGTAACACCAACAATTTCAGCTAAAGCCACCTTACGTCGTTCTTGCTGCGGCGGAATAATTATTTCACTTCCCGGTTTAATCTTCGGGTGCACTTTGAAAATCAAATAATTTCTGGTTGATTTAACAATTCCGTTAGCATAAACTACATAACCCCTGCGCTTTAATGCCTTTTGTGAGTACCCACCCGACCCATTAACATAACTGCCAAATCGTCGTCCTTTTTGATAAGGAATACGAACAGGATATAATACTTCACCACTCACTTTTATCGTTTGTCTTTCGGTAGGAATACTTATTAAATCACCTTCTTCTAAAAACAAATCAAACCTCGACCCGGGGTTTTCCAGAATCTTTTTAAGATTTATACCTACAATAGAGGTCCTGTTCGACAACTCATTATTTATTATCTCTTGCAACCTTGCACTGTCTTTAGCTTCTTTTTTAATTGATTCTAATTTCTGATTAAAAATAATTTCCTCTGCTTTAGTAAACTTTTTCGTTCTGATTAATACAGCTCCTTCTAAAAAACCTGAAGGATTAACACCGCCGGCTCGTTTAATTAGTGTTGATATTCTTTCCTTTTTTGAAGCAATTGCATATTCGCCCGGATACAACACTTCACCTTCAATTAATACCATTTTTTGTGAAGTATAACCCGGTAAAGAAAATACACTAACGATATCATAAGGCATTAAATTTATTGGTTTATCAGATTTTAAATCCTCATTTATTTCAACAGATATAATTTCAGAAGATTCTGTATTAACTACACCATCCTTACCTGAAACTCTTCTGGCAATTTCAATCTTTTTTCTCGACCCACTTTCTTTAATACCACCGGCGGCTATAATTAAATCTTCTACACTTGCATTGTCTGCATAAGGATAAGTTCCAGGCCTTAACACCTCTCCCTTTATGGTAAAGTTATATTGCTCTTTTAATTCAAGTTTGGAATTGATCTCGATTACATCCTCACGTTTTAAAACAAAATCTCCCACACCTTTAAGAATTTCTCCCAAGTTAAAGCTCAATATCTCTAAACTGTTATCATCCTTAAGCCTATATACAATTGCTCGGTTTAAAAACGCATCCTCTTTAAGTCCATCAGCCTTTTTAATTAATCCGGAAATGGTCATTCCCGGTTCTAAACTATAATAACCCGGACGAAAAACTGCACCCCTAATGATTACCCTATTACTAAATCTATCCAACAACTTACCAACTTCAAATACATCACCAGATTGAGGAAGAAAAAAGGTAAACATTTCATTTGGTACATCGGCAACGCTTTTTTCAGTTGCGCCATTGCGTATTACTTTTACTCGTGTTCTGTAAGCTTCATCAGTAAAACCACCGGCAAACTGAATTACATCTTTTAACGTTTCTTTTTCTTCTACCTCATAATAAGCAGGCCTTTTCACTTCACCTGTTAATTCAATACGATTTTGATAAGGACTCACTTTAATAACATCCTGGTCATTTAATCTGATGTTAGATTTTGATTCTCCCTTCAATAAAAAATCATACACATCCACCACCGCGATTACCTTTCCGTTACGTATTACCTTTATGTTTCTGAATGACCCATTCTTGTTCGGACCACCGCTCGCATATAATGCATTAAATACTGTGGCCAAAGAAGGTAAGGTGTAAGTTCCGGGTAAATTTACTTCACCCAAAATAATTACCTTAATACTTCTGATTGCGCCTAAAGTAATATTAACGCCGGTTTCACCTGTACCAATACCTGAATATATACTTACCAACTTCGAAGTAATTTTTCGTCTGGCTGCTTCAATAGTATTTCCCGAAACCTGCACCGGACCAATATTAGGAATTCGGATACTACCTTCAGGTGATACCTTTAAACGGTAAGTAGCTTCACTGAAACCATAAACATCAATTATTAATTCATCGTCGGTTGCCAACACATAATTTGCCGGAGTAGGAATTTTTATATTAGGTTCAAAGGTTAGGTTTTTGTTATTAAATAATTCAGCTCCAAACACTTGTTTCTCTAATGATTTAAATAATTGATCTGTTTTATCTTTAGCAAGCGCAGCATCATCATTCAAAGTTCTTTCGGATTGTTGAGATGAACCCGCATCAGATCCAGGATTTTCTATTTTATTTATTCTGCCAAGCAATTTATCAATCTCTTCGGTTGGCATTTTCCTTTGTGCGGCTAATTGTGGAAGTTGTGCAGGTGAATAACCGGCATTTTTCAACTCTACTAAAAACATTTTTATTTGATCATCAGAAAGTTCATCCACTTTAACCTCTTGAATGTTTCGTAATGAAATACTTTTTTGTGCCAAGGCTACATTATAAGTAACTGACAAACAAGATAATAATATAGCAAGTAAAGTGTATTTTTTCATAACTCGTTTCACCATAATGGCAAAAATAACATTAAAACAACGCTAAACAAGTGAAATGCCTTATCGTTTGTCAAGTTATACAACCAATTTTTAAATTACTGAGTCTGTAAGAAATCCTTTATTCTTGCAAACCTTTTTTAAAAAGAACTCATTTACGTGAACAGATTAAATTGTATTATTTTCCTTATTGCTTGTTTATTAAGTACCGATGCTTTTGGACAAACCGGTGAGGTACGCGGATTTGCCTACGATAAAGATAATGGCGAACCTCTTATTTTCAGCACAGTTTTTATCCAAGAATTAATGGTTGGACGGACAACAGATATGAATGGTTTTTTCGCCTTAACCAAAATAAAACCGGGATTGTATACCCTAAAATGTGTTGCGATTGGTTATGATACCGCTATTGCAAAGATTGAAATTGTTGCAGGAAAAATTTTAAATCAAAACTTATTCGCTAAAAAAAGTACAATTAAACTTGAAGAAGCTAAAATTATTGGTCAGCGTCAAAAAGATAAAAATGAAGTAAAAATATCGGTAAACACCATCACACAAAAAGAGCTAAAAATGTTACCCGCGTTTGGAGGCGAACCTGATTTGGCACAATACCTTCAAGTGCTTCCAGGAGTTGTGTTTTCGGGTGATCAGGGTGGCCAATTATATATTAGAGGCGGTACACCCGTGCATAATAAAATTTTATTAGATGGCATGACCATTTATAATCCATTTCACTCCATTGGTTTATTTAGTGTGTTCGATGCCGACATTATCAGAAGTGCTGATGTTTATGCAGGCGGATTTGGAGCACAATATGGTGGGCGAATAGGCGCTGTTATTGATGTGAACACCAGAGAAGGTAATAAAACACAGTTTTCAGGAAAAGTAAACGTGTCACCAATTACCGGAAAAGTTTTATTAGAAGGACCAATCAGTAAGTTTACCGAAGATGGTGGCTCGTCTTCTGTAATATTTTCATATAAAACATCATATTTGGATAGAACAGCCCCTGCATTGTATAGTTATGCAGGTAAAGATGGTTTACCATTTAGTTTTACTGACGTGTATGGAAAAACAAGTTTTATAAGTGGCGGAGGGTCTAAACTAAATTTGTTTGGATTTAATTTTAACGACCAAGTTAAATTTCCTCAAACATCGTATGCATGGAATTCATCAGGATTTGGAGCTAATTTTTACATTGTTCCGGAAGGATCAACTTTGATTAATGGTGCAGCTACTTATTCGGGTTACAAGATGGAGCAAAAAGAAGCAGATGGGTTACCGCGAGAAAGCTCTATTAATGGCTTTAATATCAATGTAAATTTCACCTATTTTTCAGGAAAAGATGATGTTAAATATGGTATTGAATTGAATGGATTTACTACAGACTTTAAATATGTAAATCCTTTTGGTTATGGTTTGGAACAAACTGATTATACAACAGAAATCTCAGGTTATGTGAGGTATAAAAAATCAATAGGACGTTTTTTAATTGAACCGGGCATTCGCATACAAGCTTATGTAAGTTTAAGTGAAATTAGTCCTGAACCACGCCTTGCCCTTAAATATAATGTTACCGACAAAATTAGGTTTAAGGCGGCCGCTGGATTTTATTCGCAAAACCTATTAGCGGCGGTAAGTGATCAAGATGTGGTTAATTTATTTTATGGCTTTTTATCAGGCCCCGACGTACTGCCACGCACCTTCAGTGGTGAACCGGTTGAAAGCAGGTTACAAAAGGCTTGGCATTCGGGTGCCGGATTCGAATTCGACTTAGGTAAACATCAACAGATTAACATCGAAGGATATTATAAGAAATTCACCCAACTTACCAACATTAACCGAGATAAAATATATAACACCTCACAAATAGATAAACCCGAATTTCAAAGGTTAGATTTTATTGTTGAAGATGGAAGTTCGTATGGTATGGATTTTAAATACACGTATGAATTTAAGAAAATTTATTTTTGGGCAGTTTACAGCTTAACTTTTGTTGAACGATTCGATGGTCGCCGTTCTTATTTTCCGCATTTCGACAGAAGACATAATGTAAACTTAGTGCTTACCTACAGCTTTGATAAAGAACGTAGTTGGAATTTAAATGCACGTTGGAATTTTGGTTCAGGATTTCCATTTACTCAAACCCAAGGTTATTACGAACGTTTAGATGTTTCTAGAGGGTTAAACAATGATTATTTGAATCAAAATGGAAATCTAGGTTTCTATTTTACTGATATTAACAGTGGAAGATTACCTACTTTCCACCGATTGGATGTATCACTGTCTAAAAAAATGAATTTCAGCAAAAGCAAGTCACTAACCGCAACTGTGGGCGCTACCAACGTTTATAACAGGGAAAATATATTTTATTTCGACCGTTCACGCTTTACACGTATCAATCAGTTGCCTATTATTCCCACACTGGGGATAAATTATTCCTTCTAAAATGTAGCGTAGCTTTAGCTTCGACGTTGTTAAAAAGAAAAACTTTTTATGAAGCTAAAGTTTATTGGTGCCATTAGCCTGTTGTGCTTTTTGTTGCCTGTTGCACAGGGGCAAAAAACTGCCCAGCACGCAGTTGAGCAAAAGTTATATCGTGATGCATACGAGTTGTATTTAGACGAAAAATATGCACCTGCTCAACAATTATTTAATGAATTTCTGAAAGTGAGCACAGAAAGAGAAAACAGCATAAATGCTCAATATTATTCCGCTGTATGTGCCATGGAGTTGTTTAATGCAGATGCCATTGCACTTTTAACTGAAATAAACGACAAATACCCTGATCATCCTAAAGCTAAATTGGCCTTGTTTCAGTTGGGCCGATTTTTTTATCGCAATAAGGATAATAAAAGAGCCATTCAGTATTTAAATCAAGTTGAAGCCATAAACCTTACACAGGAAGAGGCAGATGAATATTGGTTTATAAAAGGCTATTGTTACTTTAAAACAGATGACTTTAAAGGAAGCAAACTTTCATTTCAATACATTAAAGATAAAAAGAATAAATACTTCGAACCGGCCAACTATTATTACGGTTATGTTGTATATAAGGAACTTAAGTATGACGAAGCTCTTGCTCATTTTGAAAAAATTAAACAATCTAAATCATTCGGACCATTATCGCAGGTGTACATTGCTCAAATTTACTTTGCAAGAAAACAATATGAAAAGGTAATAACCTTAAGCGACAGCATAACTAATAAAGATGTGGCAGATGATGTTGCCGGAATTATTGGTCAAAGTTACTTTAACCTGCAACAATTTGCTAAAGCACTTCCCTACCTAATCAATTATAATACTAATCCGCCAATCCCATTAAATTCGGCTGATATATACAGGGTTGGATATGCTTATTTTCAAACCGGAACATATGAAAAAGCCATTGAACAATTTAGCAGAATAACTGATAAGGCCGATACAACGGCACAATTTGCATTATATCACCTTGCTGAATGTTATATTAAATCAGACAAAAAAACATCGGCACGAACTGCGTTTGAACGCGCATATAAATTAAAATTTGATAGAGAAATAACTGAACTTGCCTTATTTAATTTTGCTAAAATTAGCTATGAACTTAACCATGCCGATGCTTTAAAAGAATTAGTAAAGTTTGTAAATGAATTTCCTGAAAGCAACTATATTGATGACGCGCGAAGTGTTTTAGGTGATTTATTAATGAGCACCAGAAATTACAAACAAGCCATAACTGTAATTGAAAGTATAAAAAAACAAACACAATCAAACCAAGAAGCATATCAGCGGGTATTATATTATTACGCCGAGGAACTTTATATAAACAATGATTTTAATGGTGCCGAAACCTATTTTAAAAAATCGCAGGTATTTGATTTTGATAAAAAATTATATGCACAATCCCATTTTTGGCTAGGAGAAATTGCCTACAAACAAAGCCGTTTTAGCGAATCTGCTAAACTTTATAATACATTTTTGAGTTTCGAAAATGATATCAAATTCACTCGTTTTTATGCCCTTGCATATTATAATTTAGGATATTGTAATATAAAACAGGAAGAGTTTAATCAAGCTGTATTACAATTTAAAAAATTTTTGGAAACCAGTCACGCCATTAACACTCCCGAACTATACACAGATGCTGCTTTACGTGTTGCAGATTGTTATTTTGTTTCAAAAGAATACTTCCGTGCTATTGATCATTATGATATGATAGTGAATAAAAAATTAAATGGAAGTGATTATGCGTTATATCAAAAAGCTATGATATATGGGGTATTGGCTAAAAATGAGGATAAAATCAATACTTTAAAAAGATTGGTGAATGAGTATAAAAAATCTCCTTATATTGATGATGCTGTTTTTGAAATTGCTTATGTTGAATTGCAAACAGAAAATTACAGTGCTGCCGTAGATGGATTTGATAACATCATAAAAAATTACCCACGCAGTGCCTACATCAAAAGAGCAATCCAATATAAAGGTTTATCATACTATAACAATAAACAAGAAGATGAAGCATTAGCTACCTTTAAAGTGTTATCAACTCAATATTGTAATACGGAAGAAGCCAAAAATGCACTAGAGTTGGTTGAAAAAATTTATATTAATAAAGGTGATTTAGATGCTTATCTTGAGTATATAAAAGAAACCAATTGTAAATCTATCTCGCCATCTTACCAAGATTCAATAACCTATGAAGCAGCCTTCAACCAATATAAAAATGGTGATTGCACTAAAGCTTCGAAACTCATGGGGCAATATATTAATCGTTTTAATGGTGGTTACTTTTTCTTAAAAGCTAATTATTATAAAGCCGAATGCGATTTTAAATTAAAGAATTTTGATGAAGCATTAACGGCCTACGAATATGTTGCCTTACAAAATAGAAATGAATTTACTGAAAGGGCAACGCGACAAACGGCCGTATTGTATTACAATAAAAAGAACTGGAAAAAATCATTTGAATTTTATAGTGCATTAGAGCGAATTGCCGGTGGAAGGGACAATATGCAAGTTGCCGTAACCGGTATGTTAAAAACTTCAATGCTAATTATGCCGGTAGACTCGGCAGCGATTTATTCATTTAAATATGTTAATTCCGGACTTACCACTAAAGATGGGTTGTTAGATGCTAATTTAATTATATCAAGATTTTACATGCAGCAGGAAAAATTTGACAGTGCTGCAATTGGTTGGCAATATTTATTAAAAGAAACCAAAAATAGTTATGCCGCTGAAGCAAAATATAATATGGCATTTATTCAATTTAGAAATAAGGATTACGTAAATGCCAAGAAATCAATTTTTGAAATAGCAGAAAAGTTTGCCTCTTACGATTTATGGTATGAAAAATCTTTCTTGTTATTAGCCGATTTATATACGGCACAAAAAGATTATTTTCAAGCTAAAGCTACTTTGCAAAGTGTAATTGAAAACGCTGAAGAGGGCTCAATTAAGAGTCAGGCTGCCGATAAATTAAAACTAATTATTGCGGAAGAGGAAAACAATAAGGTTAAAACTCAACCTAAACCTGAAAAAGAAATTCAAAAATTATAATGCTACCGAAAATGAAAAATATTAATATCAAATATATCTTGATTTACTTGATGCTGATGGTTATTTCTACATATTCGGCAAAGGCACAAGACACTTTACGCACGGGTGATTTTGACGTAATCAAAGATTTCAAACCGATTTTAGCCGACATTATAAAAATACCCAGCAACCCAAATCCGGAAGTACCGGAAGTTAAAGCACCTAAACTCGAATACACACTGCCTTCGGTAAGGTTAAATGCCCCTTCAACCATATACACCATTAAGCCTTTAGCCATGGGTACTGCAGTATTATCGAAATTGAAATCTAACTTTTTTAAAATCGGATATGGTAATTATAACAGTCCATTATTAGAAGCTTATGTTCATACCACAAGAAACAAAACCTCACAAGCCGGAGTTTACATCCGACATTTTAGTGCTAATCCATCAGGTAAATTAAATCGGGATTTTTCCGATAATAGTTTAAAACTTTGGGGCAAAAGATTTCTTCCCAAAGGCGTGGTAAATGTAGATGTTGCTTTTAATAGAAACGTAATTCATTTGTATGGATTTCCACAAACTGAAAGAGTGGTATCTGATAACAACATGAGGAGGCAATATGCTGCCCTCGACTTATCAGCGGGATACAGCAATATTACCAAAGATACAAGCAAATTAAGGTACGACCTATCAGCACATTTCTACAATTTTGTAGACAATAAAAAAAATATAGAAAATGATTTTCAGTTAAGCGGATTATTTACCAAACGACTTCAAGGAAATCCTCTTCAAGTGAAAATAATGGTGCATACCAATACCGTTGAAAATGAAGCATTCAATTATAACCGATTATTTATTCAATTAAACCCACAATACACATTATCGTTTTCTAACAATGCGTATTTAAGACTAGGATTGAATGCTACTTTGTTTAATGACAGCAATACAACTAACTTTTTTGTTTATCCAAATGTTGAAGCAGCTATACAACTAATTCCTAAAGCCTTAACTTTTTATGGTGGCTTAACCGGTAATTACCAACCATTAACCAACAGAAGGGTGTTTCAGGAAAACCCATTCACATCTGCATGGACTCTAGCGAATACCAACAATAAATTTGAGTTTTACGCAGGATTAAGAGGTGAAATTAGTGGACAAACAGGATTTAGTATCCAAGCCGGAAGTGCGCAAATACAAAACATGATGTTTTATGCCTTGGATTCAACAACCTTGGGGCAACGTATTTTATTTGATACTTCTACCATCAGGGTTACCATTATAAAAGCGGAATTGAATCATGAATTTGGTGATAAATTTCATTTACAATTTATCCTAAACTACACTGGATATAACGTTGAAAGCGTTGAAAAACCTTTTAGTATGCCAACATTTACAACGCGAACAGCCTTGTTGTATAATATTGGTAATAAGTTTTTGTTGAAAGGTGATATTTATACCATGAACAAACGTAGCATGATTACTTTACCATCTGATAAACAAGAAAATTTGCCGGCATTTGCTGATGTAAACGTTGGTTTATCATACAAATACAATAAAAATACCGGCTTATTCATTCAATTCAATAATATCACCAATAACCAATATCAACGGTGGAACAATTTCCCTGTTTTCGGATTTAATGTTTTGGCAGGATTAACCATAACATTCTGATAGATTTGATTTTGTAATAGAATCGGGTTTTATATTTGATTAACTCGTAACAGGACATTATTTTGCACTTCTTATGATGGTGCAAAAAATTACATCTGATCCTGTTTGGAGTACAATTAAGTCGCTGCTGTTTAAGCATGATTGTGTTATTGTACCTCAATTTGGAGGATTTGTTTGTAATAAAGAGTCGGCCAAAATAGACCAAGTTAGCCATATTGTTTTACCACCTGGTAAACGGGTGATGTTTAACCAAAACCTAAAAGTAAACGATGGACTGCTTGCACTTAATGTTTCGCTTGAGTTAAACATTTCGTACACCGAAGCTATTGAGTATATTAATTCATTAGTGCTGAAATTACAGGAAGAATTAACTCAAAAAAAACAAATTGAAATTGACCATTTTGGCACATTCCGGTTAAATGCAGAAGCCAACTACGTATTTCTACCGGATAAGCAAAACAACTTTTATTATGGTAGCTTTGGATTGTTTCCTTTGCAAGCCAAACCGGGAGGCGAACAAAAATCAATTTCTACAGCTACCCGTATTTTTAAAGATCGAACGATAGTTACTAAGCCAAGAAAATTTAACAGGGCAAAATATACCGGGTTAAAAGTATTAACACTTGCCTTGATTGCTATGCTTGGCATTAACGGCTATTTGTACTTAAATCAGTCGCAAAACAACGGTGGAATTGAAATTAATACTACCGGTATTCATTCGTGGTTCGATTCCTTATTTTCAAAGCAAAACCAGGCTGCTACACCTGTGGAAACCATTCCAGCGCCGGAAGTAAAGGAAGAAATTACCACACCTGTAACTATTGATACCACACCTATTGTTGAACCTGATTTCGTTGAATATAATGTAAAAAACTTAGCCTTGGTATTATCAACGTTTGAAGAAGTTCATTCAGAGGAAAACCTGGTAAATAATCCGGCTGCAGCACCTGAATTGCCAATTCAAACTTCAGCCAAAACAGCCAAAGGATATTACATAATCGGAGGTGTATTTTGTAAAGCTAAAAATGCCGAGCGCTTTTATGAAGAACTTAAAGCTAAAGGATTTAAAGCCGAATTGTTGTTAAATGAAAAAATTAATTGCAACCGGGTAAGCTATCAACGAGTAGCAACCTATGAAGAGGCCGTGGCTTTAATGGATAGCATCCAAAAAAATGTTAATCCGGAAGCTTGGATTTATACAGCACGTTAATAATCTTTTGATTTGTACGGAGTTATCCTCCTCTATTCGGAATAATTACTGTATACTTGCATATATGATAAATAAGTTATCGTTATTGTTGCTAAGTTTCATACTCACATTGGCCGCAACTGCCCAACAAAAAAAGGCAGCCAACATAAGTATTTTACTTCCATTTTGTAGCAAACAGATTATCAGTAATCCCAATCATGAAAATGCTGAATTAGGTAACCTCTCACGTGAGTATTATCAAGGTGCTACTATTGCGCTCGACTCATTCGAAAAAATGAAATTAAGTGTGAGGGTAAGTGTTTTTGACACCGAAAACGACAGCAATACAACGGTAAGAATAACCCAAAAACAATTGTTTAAGGAAAGTGAACTGATTATTGGTCCGGTTAGACAAGGTGGAAACAAAGTAGTTTCGACGTTTGCAAAAAAGAATGAAGTTTACCACGTATCGCCGTTAATGACCTTTTCGAAAAACAAAATTGAACACAATTTTTGGTTATCGGCTAACCCCGACTTGTCAAGTTATGCCGGCATCTTATTAAAGCATATTTATTCAATAGATCCTCAGGCAGCCATAATTGTAGTGGCTGATAAAAGTGTTATTGGCAAAAGTATTCATGAAGGATTTAAAGGATTAGTAGCCGACAAAAAGAATAAAATCACCTTACTTGAATACAATAGTGCTTTAGATTTGCAACTGTATAAATCAAGCACCTCAAACAACCACATCATTATTGCTACTGCAACCGAAACAAGTGTAAATAAGGTATTAAGAACAATTAAAGATACTTCAACTGTTAAAGGTTTACATACTTATGGATTAATGCAATGGTTAGATTTTAAAAATCCGGACTATGCGTTGTTTATGCGTTGTAACCTTCGATTGGTAAGCCCATTTTATGTTGACTACAAACGTGAGGAAGTGAAGCAATTTATAGCAGCCTATCGTGAAAAATATTTTACAGAACCAAGTGAAGCAGCCTTTAGAGGTTATGATCAAATGTTGTTGTTTGGAAATGCGTTGGCAACTCAAGGAAAAAAGATAATGGAGGTAATCGGCCAAAAGAAATGGTTGGGAACAGGAAGTGTTTTTCTTTTTGAAAAAAACAAGAATGGATATTATTTAAACAACTACCTCTTTATTTTAAAGTTGGAGGATTATGAGTTAATTCCTGTTCAGTAAAATCCCATTCTTCATAAAAGTGTTTTAAAAACTGCTCCATAAACGCATGTCGTTTTATCGCCAATTCCTTTCCGGTTGAAGTCCACATCATATCTTTAATCAACAAAAGTTTTTCATAAAAGTGATTAATGGTAGGCGAAGAACTATTTACATAAGTTAATGCAGATGAGTATTTTTGAGGTTGAACAGAGGGATCATAAATTGCACGATTCTTATATCCACCGTAGTTAAAAGTTCGGGCAATACCTATAGCACCAATGGCATCCAGCTTATCTGCATCACTCACAATTTTGCAGGCCAAACTAATTTCTGTTTGATTAGACTCAAAAGTTTTTCTAAAAGAAATATGTTGAATAACATGCATAACATCATTAATTATGGTTTCATCCACATGCATCTGATGAAGAAAAGAAGCGGCCATTTCCTGACCAATTTTTTCGTCTCCTTGATGAAATTTTGCATCTGCGATATCATGCAGAAGTGCGGCTAATTCAACTACCAAAACATTTGCTCCTTCTTTTGTTGCAATTGCTTTAGCCATGCGATGAACGCGTTGTACATGCCACCAATCATGACCTGCCTCAGCTCCATTTAGTACCTGCTTTACATAATTTATAGTGGCATTAATGAGTGTTTCATTATTTGTTACCATAAGCTATTGCACACTATTTTTAAATGCAGCAATTAATTCATCAATCACTTTAACCTCCGCTGAAACCTGCTCGGGTAATTGTGTTTGATTATTTTGCTGTTTAAATGGCGCTATTAAATTTTCTTTTTTATTGTTTAAATCCTGAACCAATAATTTTACCTGCTGTGTTAAAACCACTTTCGAGTTTTTATCGGCCTTCGGGAAATAAGAAGCAAAAACCTTTGCGCCTTTAAATTGAATAGCTTTGTTTGATTTCATTATATATCTGCCGAACTCGGCAATAATAGCATAATTAGTAAAACCATATTTACCTAAGATGGTACTGAAATATTCATTTTCATCATTGTTTGAAGCTGTTACAATAAGCTTTACAATAGCAAGCTGTACACCACCATTTTTTATGGTACGAAGTGATTTGGTTTTTTCAATAGCATATTGTGGATTTACTGCTCCAAGTGCTTGAATACTTGCTTTCACAACTGAATATGCAGAGTCGTTAAGTTTTTGTTCGAATACATTAGAAAACTGAATGGCATTGTACTCTTGCAATGCTTTTATGGCTAATGCCCTATTACTTGCTTTATAATCTGAATTAGCAATTTTGTTTAAATCGGTTAAAAATAATTGTGTATTTAAACTGTCAATTGATTCAAATGCAAGCAAACCCAATTCACGAATCGGCCATTCTTTATGCCTTAACAAAAATTGAATTGTTTGCAAATCCTTCGCACTAAACGAATCAGGTAAATCTTCACAAAAACCATTTAGTGCAAGTAATTTATCACGATACAAAGGCGCTTCAAACAACATATTGGCATAAGCTTCATGCGATTGAGTTTCGTTAATTTTAGCTAACAATCGCTTATCGGCATCAAATACAACAAAAGAGATTGGCGAGGTATGTTTGATGGTTATTGTTTGTTTACTTTTATTGATGTTAACTGATGTTGACGTTTTGCCGCCGGCACCATATACATCAATTAAAATCGGCAATTGATATACATAATTAGAATCTTGTAATTGAGTAACTTCTACAGTTACTTCGTTTTTGTTTTCACCATAAGAATAATTTACAAAAAGTTCAGGATGGCCGGCCTTTAAAAACCATTGATTAAAATACCATTGTAAATCTTGCCCGGTGATTTCTTCAAATGCCATGCGCAGATTTGCTATTTCGGCGGTGTTAAAGGCATGGCGTGTGAGGTACAATTTTAGTGCAGAAAAAAATGCTTCATCGCCAATCATCTTTCGAAGTTGATGTAAAATTAAACTCCCCTTTTGATAACTTACCACGTCAAACATCTCATCTCTATTGTGGTAATGATATCTTATAGGTTCAACTTTATGCTTGTTTTTTGAAGCTAAATACGCAAATAAGTTTCTGTTAAATTCATGGTCGGCAAACAGTTGACCATATTTATGTTCATTCCAAATATATTCGCCATAGGTAGCAAAACTTTCGTTAAGGGGAAGATTCGACCAACTTTCACATGTTACTAAATCACCAAACCAATGATGAAACAATTCATGTGCTATGATATCTTCATAAGGTTGGTCTAAGTGTTCACGTGCATCATGTTGAACCCTGTCGAAATGTATTACTGCCGAGGTATTTTCCATGGCTCCACTTACGAAATCCCTAACCACAATTTGGCTGTATTTATCCCAAGGGTAATCAACACCTAACTTTCTACTAAATACTTCTAACATTTCCGGAGTATTGCCGAAAATCATTTTAGCATAAGGTTTATAGGCCGGTTCAACATAATAATCAACCGGAATACTATCACGCCAAAAGTCTTTAACTTGTGCAAATTCTCCAACTGCCAGCATCACCAAATAAGGTGCATGAGGTTTTGTTTGTTTCCAATAATCAGTTCGCTTACCATCGCTGTTTATCTTACTCATCATCAACTCGCCATTGCTTAAGGTAATGTCTTTGTCATCTACTGTAATGGCAATTTCTTGGGTAATTTTTTCGTTTGGAATATCAACTGTTGGAAACCAACATGAGTTCGATTGCGTTTCACCTTGAGTCCATATTTGACGAGGTTTACCTTCCTCCTTACCTAATGGATTAATAAAATACAAACCTCTATCATCTTGAATTGCATTGCCACCTTCGGTAATAATTTCATTTGGTTTAGCTACATAGTCAATAAACACCTGAAATGTTTGGCTTTTGTTGTAAGTTTTATCTAAAGTTATTTTTAACTTTTCTTTGTTATACTCATACTTTAATAATAGCGTATCAGTTTGATTTGATATTAAGGCCACACGTTTAATATCAAAACCTTTCGCATCAAGTTCAAAACTATTTAACTCGTAGAAGTATGGCTTGATAAATAAAAACGCCTGACCAATAACATGTTGCTTTTCGTAGTTAAACTGAACGGCAAGTTTCATGTGCACCAAATCAATTATCCTAGTTTCAGTAGCTTTAAATGATGGTACTGTTTTTATGGTTGTTTCGCGAACTTCAACTTTAGGATTTACAATTTGCTCGCCCGTTTTTGGGGATGGATTGAATTTAATTAAATTGCAACCGCTTATTATATAAACAAGGTTTAATAATACTAAAAATGTAAATCGTTGTTTAATCATAGGCTTACAATAAAGTAATAATTCTTAAAACATACAAATAAATGCTTACCTTAAAAGTAAATGAACTAACCGAATTCACCTTAAAAAAAGATAATTCGAGCCTGCTATTGAATGGTGAAGAAATGAACATGGATTGGATTAAAATAGGAGCAGATAAGTATCATGCAATTATAAATGATCAGTCGTTAACAATCGAATTGACAGATAAAGACGAAAAAGGTAAAATATTAAGTATTGTTATAAATGGTATTACTTACCGAGTGAATGTAGAAAATGAGCTTGACCAACTCCTGAAAAAATTAGGCATGGATAAAATGGCCTCGGATAAGGTGAACTCAGTAAAAGCTCCTATGCCCGGACTTGTATTGCGTATTCACGTTAAGCCTGGTGATGCTGTAAAAAAAGGAGATGCATTATTGGTTTTAGAAGCCATGAAAATGGAGAATGTTATTAAATCGCCATCGGATGCAGTGATTAAAAAAATAACCGTGAGCGAACGCACGGCTGTTGATAAGAACCAAATGCTTATTGAGTTCGAATAATTTTAAATGTTCAATAAAAAATTTATCGTATCAATACCATCAGCATAGCCGGAGATGGCAGGATATTGAGCTCGACCTAATGGAACTGAATCACCAATTTTAATTTTGCTAACCACACATTGTATTTCATCCTGTTTTAAGGATAGTTTATACATTAAATCAGTTTCATTTTTATAAGATTCCCAAAACAAAACGGAGAGTGGCGATGCTAGGTGTGTATCCTCCTTTACCAGTAAAAAATTATTATCTAAATGTGGTGTAAGGTTCATCAATAATATGGCCTTATGGTAAGTGTAGTTGTTTGCATATTTATGATGATCAATATGACTATAAAAAGATTGAATATGGTCGAGGAAGAAAGTTAAGTCGTATCCTTCAGGAACATATATTTTTGAGACATTCCTGCATCCTAAACCAAAATAGGTGAAAATATCTTTCCCTATTAGTTGAATATCCTCAGGTGTTTCATTACCTGTTAAAACGGCCACACTGCTCCTACTCTTTCGTAACAACGACGGTACTCCTTTAAAATAGGCCTCAAAATAACGATTGGTATTGTTGCTTCCTGTTGCTATAACTGCATCAAAACCCTTGGGTAACATTCCTTCAGCAACCGTAATATCATTCGCTAATGATGGGTTGATATCAATTAATGCATCAATTACCCATTTCATCAATACATAATCATCAGAAGATAATTTAACCAATGCCGAATGGCCTGTTGCTAAAACACATAATAAATCATGCAAACCAACAAAAGGAATATTTCCCGCCATTATTATGGCAACTTTTTTTTGTTGTGTATGGGGTTCGGTATATGCCGAAAACCAATTTGTTAATGATGACTCCGTTAGCTCTTCCGACCAAGCATGAAGGGCATTTTTTATATAATCAACTGTAAACCAATTATTAGTAACATAAGCCTGATGAAAAACCGATAAATCTTCAGCGGCTGCCTGTTTAAAAAATAAGCCAAGTTGTTTGTATGTTTGAATTGCTTGTTGAAAATTCATGTCTATTTAGAATGATTCAATTTTTTTATGCAAAGCAACAAAACTTATTTTGCATTTGTTATAAACTACTAAAAAGAAAAATATACTATGGCTATAATGATTACCGACGAATGCATCAATTGCGGTGCATGCGAACCAGAATGTCCTAATAACGCAATATATGAAAGCGGAGCTGAGTGGGCTTGGGCTGATGGAAATTCATTAACCGGAACCATCGAAATTGATGGAGAGTCGGTTGATGTAAATAAAAGATTTGCTCCTAAATCTGATGATACTTATTTTATTGTAACCGGAAAATGTACCGAATGCGTAGGTTTTCATGAAGAACCACAATGCGCTGCTGTATGTCCGGTTGATTGCTGTGTTCCTGATCCTGACCATGTAGAGTCGGAAGACCAGTTAATGTTTAAGAAAAACAGAATGCACATTTAATGTTAACAATAACATAAAAAAAACACGCTTAGGCGTGTTTTTTTTATGCTTGTTTGATACAACATGGATTTCCATTACGAAGCTTATGCATGAAATAGCAGCGAATTAATCCATCTACAATTAGTTAAAAAATAAAAAAGGTGACCATAATAAACAGTCACCTTTAATAAGTTATTTTAATAAGGAGGTTTTTGAAACATTATTCCTCCGGATATTCTTCAAAGAAGTTTCTTGAGAAATTAAAAGAGCCATAACCATAGGCCCTTTGGCGTTGTTTAGCTTGTTCAACCATTTCAAAAAATTGTTCTTGCCAACTTCCTTTCTCATTGAACACCTCACCTTGAGCGCCTATGTAACGCAGTAATTTATATGTATTGGAATCAAAATCATACATACCTGTAACATAGGTATTCCAATCATCGCTGTTTTCCATTTTATACTTATAAAAGTACACAATACCTTTAATTCCTTTAAAATAAGTAGTATCCATGGCCACAAATACAATGGTATCTAGTTTATCATCACCGTAGTCAGGGGTTAAATCATCTTTTACTTCGGCATATACCAAAGCATCGCGTGTTCTGAATTGTGCAGGCATCTTATCTTCAATTTTAAATTCCTTTAACGCACTAAAGAAATCAGTTCTTGAAGTAAGGTTTTCGCTTAAATTAAAAACAATTGTATCATCAACAGCCTTTTTATGTTTTAACAAAAGAGCTACTGTATTAAGTTTCACTACATAATTCTTTGCTTTAAGTTGCTTATCGAAATATTCTTTAACTTGAGGCAAATCATAATGATGAATTAGAATATTATTATATGACTCCACCATATAATTCGCATAGTACTTTTCTTTATCATCATTAGTTAATTCTTTTTTCAGTTGCTTTTTTGCTTCATTAATTAAATCATTTAAATATGGTTGATATTGTGCAACTGTAATCTTATTGCTGTCAATTGCCCAAGATAACATTTCATAAACCTCTTGCCTGTATTCATCATACCTGGTTAATTTAAATAATTCAGGAAAAAATAATATGCTGTTAAATAATGAATCATTAGAACGCAGCTCGCTAAACAACCCATCATAATAATAATTGCCGGTTAAAAATGGAGGTTCCTTTATTAACAAATCGCGGCAAAGGGTATATGATTGCTTCGTCTTAAACCTTGCCAGTGCTTTTAAAATAGAAAATTGCTTTTCATAATCATCGCCTGCATTTTCGTACCACAACTTAAGTATAGGTAAAACTTTAGGATCTTTAGTTCTACCTAATGCTAAAATCAACTCTTGTTCCAATCCTTTTTTGTGTTTATCATCCTTTAATTTAGGAATGGTTTCTAAAATTTGATTCACATTAGTTTTATCTAAATCAACATCTTTACTAAGCTCGCGAGCTTGGGCATAAGTAGTGGAATCATCAGAAATAATATCATTTAAAAAACGATTGCCTGAATTTGCAAAAAGGTTGAACGAATCAGTAGTAATAGGTTCAAATGATTCGAAGATGGTTTTTACAAAATTATTTCCTTTGGTAATGGTATCAACAACAGCAGTTAATTGATACTCGAATCGGCCACTTATAAAAATTTTGTGCAGGATACAACGACTCGAATTAGAATCCGTTAGTTCAACAACAGCACCAAAATAATTTTTATTCTTAAAGTAGGTTACTTTTTTATTGAAGGTGTTGTAAAAATAATTATTGGTTATTAATGATTTCCATAAGGAGGCAGTATCTTTAAAATATTCATACTTATTTCTACGCGTCCATTTAATTATAACCTTTTCGCCTGTGGCCGCTTCTTTAAGTTCAATTTTTTCGCGTAAATCTAAATGCGCTCGTTTATCCTCACGTTTTTTAAACGACATATTGTAAGCATTAATATCAGGAGGCAAACTAACCGATGATTTTAATGTAAAACGATGAATGGTATCGGTTTGAAATTTAGCTTCCGGAGCTACTTTTTCAATAAGTTTTATTGAATTTAATACTTGAATGGCTTCATTTGAAATTTGTGGATTATCGCCCCAAACTGAAAACACATAAACACTTGCCCCTTTAATTACATATACTGCTGCCATGCTTGTACCTTTTTCTTTATGGCGATAGGTACAAAATAAGGCGGGATAGCCTGAAATATTTTTGTATTGATGCGTGTTGCGCATAAGGTTGGTTTTCCTTTCGAAACCGAAGGCCGCAATGTTTAATTCAACAGTATCTTCTTCGATATACGACGTATTAAAAAATGGAGATGTTAAAATAAAATAGCGTTCACGGTTGTGCACCGCCTGATAAATAATACTTCCGGGCGTGTAATTACTTAACACAGCCTTTTCATAGTTTGAAATAGGCATCACAGGTAATGCTATTTCAAATCCTAGCTCAGTATTTCGATAAGGTTGTGTGAGTAATGGAGGTTGATTAAACACGATTGATTTAAAAAACTGTTCACCAAATTCTTTTACATAATTTCCTTTACCACCTGTTTTAAAAATAATTAATTCAATTGGAGTAAAAATAATTCGGTAGCGCTGTAAATTACCTCGCTTATTTTTATTGGTGATATCATAGGCAACATATCCATTTTGGTCAATAGTTTTTTGCGAAACTATATCACCCGGTATATATTCATATAACATGCTATCTATACTTTTGCGGTAATCAGCCTCATCATAGCCATAGAACGACGAAAAATGTTTGATACGAGTAACCGAATAAAAAGCACCATTCATCATATCACTGTAAAGGTATTGTTGACTAATACTATTATCAGGCATCACCAATAATTTACCCGGTGCTTCAACGCTAAACAATCCGTCGGGGGCGGTAAATTTCTGATAAGTAATTGGAACATTAATGGCATCTAATTTTTTACGTAACGATGAATTTCTTTGTCCGAGATTTACTGCACGCACTTGATAACCCATTTCGCGTAACAGAGCTATAACACCTTTATCTCCCGGTAAATGAGAAGCACCAACGCCGGTAAATAAACTTCCGGTGCGCATGATAGAATCCATGCGATGCACCATATTTTTATTACGGATATAAAGCATATTTTCCATGTAGTTACTGCTGTAACCTTGTGCCTTCACCAAAGAATCAAGTTGAAATAAATCAGCCTGACGATAATATTCTTCCAATAACTCATCAAAGTTTTCGATATACTTCCTTTGTTTATCTTCAGGATACATATCTGAATATGCCCTCATCACCAATTGCAAACTTTCATCCAAGTCTTCAACCGACAACACAGGCTTTTTCAGTTTGCTCGCAAGTTGAAAGATATAAAGGTCTAAATAAGTATCTTCTTCAAAATCCTGTTTATTACTGGTATGCCTAAACATTAATTGATTAAGAATGGCAGGATCAACTGCCAGTGCTTGTAATACATAATTTTTGGGATAGTTATCATCAAACCAAGCGAAAGAATTAGGATTAATAACCTGGGTACTTTGGTTCGATTCTTCGGCTTCAACTCGCATCAGATGACTCATAAATCCGGTTGCAAAAAACTCCTCCAACCAATTTTCAGGTGTACTTTCTAAAGCAACTTTATCCACGTTTTTCAATGCAATAAAAAAGGAATCACTTAGGTTAAAGGCCAACTTGCTGCTTACATGCATGGTACCATATAAGTAAGATGGTTTGGTCATACCCTTTCCTGAAATTTCCCATAATAATCCTTTAGGAAGAGGCTGTGCTTGAACTATTGTAACCAATAAAAGTATAAGGGAGATAGTTCTAAAAATTGTTCTAAATAACATATTTATAAAAATGGTATATGAATAACGCAAAATATATAAATAATCATATTTAATGTATATAATTTACATTCAACTCATTTACAAGATGTAATAAAAGAATATTAATTTAAGTAGTTACACTAAATTTAGACTAAAGAAATCATAAAACATCAGAATCTTTAGGCGATTATGGTAATAAATTGAGTCATTGAAAAAGAAAGTTAGCATCATATAATTTTTACCACACCTTCTGTAAATGCCTCAACCATTACACCATCAACACTTTGCGAAGTGTGTATAAAAGGTGGGTAACTACAATTCAGGCACGGTTAACTTGTACCCGAATTATATCAAGTAAAGATTATGTTAACGCGTGTAATTGTTTTAAACAGTAAAGTGTACGGGAAAGCCGAAGTGCGCCTGGATGATTGCGATAGCCTACAATTGGTAGGGCCTAACAATATTGGAAAAAGTACACTTATATATGCCCTCAACTTTTTATTCATCATTGATGGACAAAAAATGAGTTTTAGTGGTAATCGTAAAGGTGACAAAGAAACCATTCATCATTATTTCCCTAACCATAATCAAAGTTATATTGTATTCGAAGTATTTAAAAAATCATATTACAGTATTTTGGTAAAAAGGGATGCTGAAAGTAATTTAGAATACTACAAGTTTGATAGTGAATATAAAGAAGACTTTTTTATTGGCGACGATAAACGATTGTTAAAATTTGAGGAGGTAAAAGAACAAATTGCCGCCTCAGGTTTAGGTCTTGAAATGTTTAAAGATAAACGCGAGGTATTCCAATTTGTTTACCAAAGAGGTAAGCGCAACAATGGTGTGGTATGGCTTGATGATAGCGTTAGAAGCGAAGGTATAAGTAATAACTTTTCACGTATCTATCGTTATTTAATCAATACCAAGTTAATTACCAATAAAAACTTAAAAGAAGCGCTTATTGTAGCGGATAACAGGGAAAATGAAACGTTAAATTTTTCGCAAAAAAACAAAAAAGACATTTTAGATCTTAAACGAATCAATAATGAAATTCGTAACCTTAAATCGGTTAAAAATGAGTTTGATGATTTCAGAGAATTGGTTAGTCAATACAACGCAAAAGCCCGTATTTTAAGCGAGTTGTATTTTGGATTTAATAAAAGTTATAACCATACCTTACCCGAACTTCAGGTACAATTGCATGAAAAGGACAAAAGTATTGGTAAATTAAATACAGAAATCAATGAGGATTTAATTCCCGAAAAAGCTGAACTCGACAGAAAAATTGGTGGTAAGGAAGTTGAAATCAGGGAACGCAGTTCGTTATTGGCAGAAAAAGAGAGTGAATTAAAAGAAATTGATTCGTATGAACCGGTTAATATTTTAAACGAACAATTAGCTAATCTCGACCTGCAAAGAAAAAGTATTGAAAGTCGAATTACTATGGCTGAATTGCAAAAGTTAAACAGCCAGCAAATTGAAAACAAGATTGTTAGAATAACCGACCAAATTACTCGCATTGAAATGCAGGTAAAAAACTATAGCAATTTATTAATTAATAAAATTTCGGGTTCAGTTGAAAACCGAAAATTATTAAATTCAATTTTAAGTGAGCAGGTAAGTAGTTTACCGGGAGATCAGGTTCTTAAACAAATACATAAGATTAGTCAAACCCTTACCATATTTGATGGTCAGATTGATTTATCAAAAAACATTACCATTAAAGATTTTAAAAATGTTGATGAATTAAAGGATGAATTAGCCGCACTAAAAGAAGATAGAGCTCAACAAGAAAGTTTGTTAAAGGTGGTGAAGGACATGGAAGCCTCTATTAACGAATTGAATGGCATCACCACAAAAATTGATGAAATAAAAATTAAGCTTAACCGCATTAAAACTAAACCACAATTAGTAAAAAATGCCGAGCGATTAAAAGCTGATATTAACGATTTGATGGCGCAGAAAGAGCAATTTGAAACCGCGCAAAAACAAATCGCAAAAACCATTGCAAGAAAAAGTAATGAGCTGAGGGATTTATTAGACGATAAACAAAAACGTCAGGAACGCATCAACAGGCTCATTGAAATGAAGCATGAAATTGATGAGTTAGGACTAACAGGAGAGGAATTTGAGACCAATGAAAGTTTAGACCAGTTGTTTAATAAAATTAAGCTTAACTGGCAAGACCGCATCACGCTAAAATCAAACAAAGACCATTTATTTGAAAAACTAAGAGATAAATTACAAAGTACTTTCGCTGATGAAAACGATTTTATTAAATATGTAGAAGAAGAGGTAGCTTTAGTTGAAGATAAAGAAAGAAGTATTCAATCGTTATTGGAGAGTATATCAACACAGTTTGCAAACCCTGCCTACACCTTATTAAAAAGATATGAAGAGTTTAAAGAATT
This sequence comes from Bacteroidia bacterium, assembly GCA_025454975.1. GTDB lineage: Bacteria > Bacteroidota > Bacteroidia > UKL13-3 > UKL13-3 > UBA6183. The sequence goes on along the minus strand of JALONK010000009.1, from coordinate 34,534 downwards.
TATTTACAATAAGTTTAACTCTAAACTTTCGCAAACACGTATTTCCGATATTGAATCGCTTACGATTGAATTGATTGATAACAAACGATTGGTGGATGAGGTAAAAAAAATAAGTCAGATTCAACAGGTAAGCGGACAGTTGATGTTTGAGTTCGACAACAGTGAAAACTTAAAGGTGCTTGATCACTATTTAGAAACCGGGGCACAAATAGAGTTTGATGATTTATTTGATATTACCTTACACTTAAGCAGAAAAGGCAGCACCAAACAAGTAGATTTAAGTCAGCAAATTGAAAGTGATGGAACCGACAAAATGATTCGTTTGGTGATTATCATGAATATTATTAATCGTTTGGCAGTTGCCGACCATGAAAATAGAATTGCCTTGTTTATTGATGAGGTAGCAACAATTGATAAACAAAATCGTCCGGAACTGGTACGTTTTTGTAAAGACCATTATTTTATTCCAATTTTTGCTGCACCTGACGCTGTACCGGGCTTTGGTAAATATTATTTTATTTTCAGAAGCACAGGTAAAATTAACATCAACGAAAAAACCAATGCTGCTTATGGTGAAGTTTTAGATAAAAACTTAAAACTGGAAGTGTAATTCTTTAACCAAACATCACATTATGAGCATTAGAGTCGAACCAAAAACAATCCTCAATTTCATGTCGAACTATTACGACATGATTAAAGAGTTGTTTGATATACAAGTGAAAGAAGGTCTTGTTAAGAGAGAAGTATTGAATAAAATTATGTCGCAATATGATCACGACATTCTTAACAAACTAATCGAATACAAATTTTTCAAGAAGGTTGCTGATGACTATGAAATCAGGCCTGTATATTTTAAGTTCCTTGAGTTTATCCTCAGCGAGTTTAAACCGTTGCTGCCTGAAACCATTGAAAAATATGAACACTCCATCACTTCATTATTCAAAAAAATAAAAGAAGGCATTGGTAAAGACCGTAATATTTTATTACAACGCATCACTGATTTATATAATGAAGTACGTGATTTTACCGAAGCCGTAGAAAAAAATACAATTAGGTTGATTAGTGAAACCAAAGAACTCAAATCGAATGTTGACAAAATAGACTACCGAGAAAAGGTTCGTAAAGCAAGTTTTTGGATTGATTATTACATCACTCCATTAAATTCAATTTTAGATGTTAGTCATAGCCAATCTATCACCAACAGGCTATTAGATATTTCGCAATATATAAATGTCCGTCGTTTAAACTTTGATGATGAAACCGCTCGTCAACAGTTTGAAAAACTTTATACCTTTTTGGTACAAACAAATGACGACTTATTGCGTCAGTCGAAAATATTAACCAACGAACTTTTACCGTTAATTGAGCGCATTAGAAGTGAATCAATGATTTTAACAGGGTGGATTGAATTTTTAAAAAATCCTGACAAAGTAAAAGGTCCATTTGTGCCAAAATCAAAACGTGCTTATCCATACAATAATGCCATGTATTTTAATGCCTTAGAATATGTGCAGGAATACATGTATACCAGCGATATTTATTTAGATGAGCCCGATTTAAATGCAAAAGATAAATGGATTTTCAATAAAGAATTTTATCGTGATGCCATGATTAAGGAATTACCAATGCCAAACTTTTTTGAATGGGCAGGAAAAACCTTGAGGGGTGAATATAAAGAAATTGAAACAGAAAAATTCTTCTCACTAAGCACACTCCTATTTGAAGACGATATTGAATTGGAGTTTGATGCCTCGGCCGATCGCATGGTGATAAGAACTACAGAAATGAATTTACGTGTACCAAAAATTAAAATAAAACGATATGGACTTTCCTAGATATCATAAAGAAATTGTAGGTGATTTATTGGATGGCAAATTTATTTTGGCAACCGATGCGAAGTTTATTGAATTAAAAAACAATACCGACTTTTATGGCAAGTTTTTTAAAGAAACCTTCGATTTTTATCTTGATATAAAATCTGATTACGCCTATTTAATTAGTGAAGAAACGATGGAAATGCTTAGCCGCGACATCTGTATTTTTATCGGACTTTTATGTTATGAACTTGATAAAGAAGGCAAGAACTTTTTAGACGAAATTCAATATGCCGAATTTGATGCTGAACAGATTGATAACTTGTTCGACAATTCATCGTATGTTGACCTTATACAAAACAATAATCAACTGAAAAACAGTGAAGCCCGTAAACAATTTATCGGTACCTTAAACAGAAGGAATATTATTGATAGAAATTCCGATAAAAAATTCACCTTCACTCCTGCTTACAAAGTGTTTATGGATTTTGCCAAAAACTTTGCGAAAGGGAAACTGCAACAGAATACGGTTGAAGAAGAAGCCGAATAAATAAAATTTTTATTTTCTATAACAGCCCTTTTGGTATCACACTTAAAGGGCTGTTTTTACAATATACATGCGTATGAAAAATATTATCTTTTCTATTTGTTTAGTTCTTACAACTTGGGTAAGCCATGCTCAAATCCAATTTCAACAACCACCAAAAGAAATTATGGAGTTGGCAGATGTAAAAGCTCCTTTACAAACCCTGATAAGCAGAAACAATGAGTATTTATTATTATTGGAACGCCCTTTGTATAACGAACTGGAAGAACTTGCTGCTCCTGAGTTACGCTTAGCTGGATTAAGAATAAATCCTAATAACTTTGATCAGTCGAGAGCCCCATATTATACCGGGATACAACTACAGGTTTTAAATGGAAAAAACATTCCACTTAAAGGATTACCGGTTCCGCTTAAAGCTAAATCAATTCAATTTTCACCGGTTGAACATTATGTTTCTTTCATTCAAGTGAACGAGTCGGGTTTAAGTTTATGGATGATTGACGTTGGAACCGGAGAAGCAAAGGAGGTAATTGCAAACCAGTTAAATAACGTGATGGGTGCCGCTTATTTTTGGGCTGATGATGAATCAGGCATCTATTACAAAAACAAAGGTAATAAAACGAAATACAGCGATGTGGCTGAATTACCAAAAGGACCAACTGTTCAAGACGCCACAGGTAATAAGTCAGCAGCCCGAACTTATCAAGATTTATTAAGAAACAAGCAAGACGAAACAAAATTTAAATACTATACCGAATCATCAATTGAATTTGTAGGTGTTGACGGCAAAACAAAAAACCATCTCCCTCCTGCCATCTACAAACGTCTTTCACCTTCACCCGATAATCAATTTTGGTTAGTAGAAACCGTAATTGAACCATTTAGTTATACTTTACCTTACAGTTTCTTCCCTACTCATGTAAATATTTTAAGTATCAGTAACAACGTAAAAGCCTTGTTTTACGTTCGTCCGTTGCAAGATAAAACACCAATTAGTTTTGATGCGGTTGAAGCCGGTAAAAGAAACATCATGTGGAGGAATGATAAACCTGCAACTTTAATTTGGTGTGAAGCACCGGATGGTGGCGACCCAGCCGTAGCGAGTGAATACCGTGATGTAATTTATGAGCAAGACATGAAGGGAGGTTCGGCAAAAGCAATATTATCATTGCCCAACCGATTAAGGAATATAGTTTTTGGTGAAAAAGGATTTGCATTGGTTACCGACTTTTGGTATAAAACCAGAAACACACGATGGTATCATGTAAACTTTAATAACGGGGGCAAAAAAGAAATAATGAATAGAAGCAGTGAAGATGTTTATACCGATCCGGGAAATGTGGTTACTACTTTTAATAGCTACAACCGTGAGGTAATTCAATACACTTCAACCGGCAGTATCTATTTGATTGGAGAAGGATATTCACCTGAAGGTAACAAACCATTTTTAGACATCATTGATACACTCACATTTAAAAAATTACGCATATGGCAAGCTGATGGAAAAACTACTTATGAAAGAATTGTAAGGCTGATTGATGCAGATAAAAAATTAGTATTAACATCTATTGAAAGTCCAACAGTTTATCCAAACTTATATCTTAGAAATTATGCCGCAAAAAATAAAATTACACAATTAACCTTTCGGGTAAATCCATACCAATCATTAGCTTCTGTGCGCAAACAAAAAATTTATTATACACGCAAGGATGGAGTGAAATTATCAGCCACATTATACTTACCTCCCGGTTATGTAACAGGTAAACAAAACCGTTTACCTTTATTAATGGAGGCTTATCCAACTGAGTTTAAAGATGATAAAACCGCAGCACAAATTAAAGAATCACCTCATGCATTTATAGCTATTAACTGGGCATCACCTGTATTTTGGGTATTAAGGGGATACGCAGTGCTCGAAGATGCTCAATTTCCAATCATAGGAAAGGGCAATGAAGAACCAAACGACACTTATATTGAACAATTGCTTGCCAATGCTGAAGCTGCCATTCAAACTTTAGACAGCATGGGGATAATTGATCCGAAAAGATGTGCTGTAATGGGACATTCGTACGGAGCATTTATGACAGCAAATCTATTGGCTCATTCAGGATTGTTTGCTGCCGGTATTGCTCGCAGCGGGGCTTATAATCGAACATTAACACCATTTGGATTTCAATCGGAAGAACGCTCGTATTGGCAAGCCCAAGAAGTATATCAAAAAATGTCGCCATTCACTTATGCTCATCAACTAAAAACACCCATCCTGTTAATACATGGAGATGCAGATAATAATCCGGGAACCTTTACCCTTCAAAGCGAACGATTATTTCAAGCAATAAAAGGTAATGGAGGTATAGCCAGGTTGGTTTTGTTACCTTTTGAAAGTCATGGTTATGCCGCTCGTGAAAACATACTACACATGTTATGGGAAATGGATAGTTGGCTCGAAAAATATGTGAAACAAAAATAGTTTATCCAAAAATCATAATCATTCCTATAAACACCAAGGTGATACCTAATGAGGTAAAACCATACAAAGAAATTTGATAGTTTAGTGTGGTGTTATGAAAACAAATAGTACAGAAAAAACCGGCAAATAACAACATTAAGCCAACTGCAATAACTGCTATGGCCTTGTTTACTTTTTTGTTGTAACGTTGCTTTCTTATTGCTGCAATAAGTTCGTCGGTAGCCTCGATTGTATAACCTTCATCTACCAATTGTTGCTTAATAACATCAATACTTTCGGTTACATCAAATCGGGAAATCATATCAACCGGAATAGCTTGCTGTTTCATATTTTGCTCATTTAACTCAAGTAAAGTTAACAGAGTAGAATTATACTTCCAAGAAAAAAATGATGCTAAAACTCTAACAAATGTTTGATAATCTACTTGTTAGTTAAATCTTTTTATACATTCAGCTAATTCAGAAACATGATCAGAAGTAATGTTTAAATGAAAAACAAAACGCAACTCTGTTGCAGAAACCTTATTGGCCAAGATATGATTCGTTTTCAAAAACTGTTGAAACTTATCTGCAACGTCGGCGTTGGTTAACTTAAAAATTATGATATTGGTTTTAACGGGAAGCATTCCTTCAACAAAAGATTGTTGCTGCAACATTTGTGCAATAAATGCAGCATGTTGATGGTCGGTAGGCAATAATTGAACATGGTGTTGAATTGCATATAATCCGGCAGCAGCGATATAACCTGCTTGGCGCATTCCACCACCCATACGTTTGCGAACACGTTTAGCTTGTTGAATTAACTCGTTGCTACCCAGCAACACCGAACCAACAGGAGCGCCTAAACTTTTGCTTAAACAAACAGATATGGTTTTAAACTTATTTCCTAAAAAGGTTGCATCATAATCAGCAACTGCCAAAGCATTAAACACACGAGCACCATCTAAATGCAAAGGAAGATTATGTTTATTGCATAACTGATATATTTCAAGTAACTCTTCCTTGGTATAAAAGCTTCCACCACCCCTATTGCTTGTATTTTCTAAACATACCAGTGATGTTCGTGGAAAGTGCACGTCAACTGCATTCACTGCCGAATCAATATCTTGTGTTTTTATTTTTCCATAAACACTGGGAATCAATCTTGCCTGCACTCCTGAATTTGATGCCATTCCACCTCCTTCATATTTAAATATATGCGCATTATCTGCACAAATAACTTCATCTCCGGGTTGGGTTTGAATTTGAATAGCAATTTGATTGGTCATGGTTCCACTCGGACAAAACAATCCTGCTTCCATATCAAACATATTTGCCAAATTATGTTCGAGAGCAAGCACTGTTTCATCTTCCCCATACACATCATCACCCACTTTTGCTTCCATCATGGCAGTAAGCATTTCCGGGGTTGGCTTAGTAACTGTATCGCTTCTTAAATCAATGATAGTATTCATAAACAATTTATAAAGTTTACCTCAATCTGATTCGTCGTCCTGCCTTTAGTTTAGTTTTAGAAGATATTCTGTTTAATCTCGCTAAAGTTTTAACAGGCACTCCGGTTTTATAAGCAATCTTTCCTAAGGTATCACCGCGTTTAACAACATAATAGCGTGTTTGTAATTTTGCTTGTTGGGCTTTGTATAACTTGAGGTGCGAAAAACATTGCCTATCAATTTGCAATGTATCACTTAAAAGCGAACCTGAGGGAAAATAAATAATTTTATTAGGGTCAATTTTTTCACCTTTAAAACGCACTTCAAAATGAAGGTGCGGGCCTGTGCTTCTTCCGGTGTTTCCCGACAATCCGATGATTTCTCCGCTTCGAACAGGTTTTCCGGGATAAACCAATAGCTGATCAAAGTGGGCATATAAAGTTTCCAATCCGTTGTAATGACGAATTAGCACCACATAACCATAATCTGTACTACGTTTAGCAATACGCACCACTCCATCAAAAATTGCGTAAACAGGGTCACCAATTTCCATTCGCACATCAACACCATAATGAAACTTCAATTTTCTACCCCATCTGCGTGGACCAAAACCAGAAGTTAGATCACCAATGGCAGGAGGATGAAATGCACAATCCATACTATCCTTCAAGCGAAGTAAAATGGTATCATTCATATCCGCTAAAGATATTTTATATGGATTGATGGTTATCGTGTCCCAATCAAAAGGATAATGATGCCCGGCCGGTATCATGGCTTGCTGGAATTTAAAATTCGGGTCGCGCCATAAATCCCAATAACTTACATCGCTATATCCGGTAAACTGTTTATCAAATTCACCTTCTTCATCTCCTCTGCTTTCAGCCTCATCACCTTCACTATCTATAATCTCAATTGAATCAACCAGCAATTGTTCAGGATTAATATCTTCTCCATAAGGCGATTCATCTTGATCAAACGGTGGTTGCACAATTGGCTTGGCAGGAGTTGGGGTATCAACAGGATTTTGATTTGTTGTTGTGGCAATAGTAGCAACGGAAACGTTTGATTCTTTCGGTTGTGATAAAGGAATTGTTGGTACCACCACAGTTAATGCATCTTTAGGATGAACAACAGTTTCGGTTTTAATTGATTGATTTAATGAATCAACAGTTTTAACTAAAGTAGAGCTGTCATCAACCAAACTATCCTGTTCTTGGGTAAATTCGTTACTATCTAAATGATAGGTTGACATCATGTATTTGACCAAACTATCATACTTTGCTTGAAATATTGCTGCACTGTCAACCACTTGCTTTTTGGAAGGTGGATTCACATCTAATGGAACTTGTGCATAAACAAAAGTACCCGACAACAATAAATATATATACAGAAAAAATTTTATCTTCATTATTCATGCTTAGAGAATACCTCTAATGCATGCAATTTATCTTTTTCGAGCTGATTTTTCAGTTCGTCAAGGCTATTGAACTTCTGTTCATCACGCAACTTATCAACAAATTGAACTTTGATTTTAGCACCGTATATATCTACACTAAAATCAAACAGGTGAACTTCAATGGCATGAGTAATTCCATCAACAGTTGGACGCATACCTGAATTTAGCATACCATGATGGACAGTATTGTTGATAAAAACTCGAACCGCATAAACACCATTTGCAGGAATCAATTTATTTGTGTCGGTTACGGCTATGTTCGCAGTAGCAAATCCAATGGTTCTGCCCAACTGCTTTCCTTTCACAACAACGCCTTCACAATCATAAAATCGTCCTAAATATTTTGCTGCAAGCGTTACATTACCTGCTTCAAGTGCGTGTCGAATTCGTGTTGAACTTACCGACACTTCATCAATATCTTGCTCCGGAATCTCTTCCACTTCAAATCCATATAAAGAGCTATATTCTTTTAGGTGTTCGAATGTGCCTTCCCTATTTTTACCAAAGCGATGATTGTAACCAATAACCAAAATCTTAGTTCCAATTTGGGTAGCAATAATATCTCTGATAAATTGTAATGAAGATAATCGTGAAAACGCTAAGGTAAATGGGATAATAACCAAATGATCCACACCTTCATTTTCTAATGCTTCAATTTTTTCATCTAATGTATGCAACAATTTTAATCCGTGGTCGTCAGGAAACAATACCATGCGTGGATGAGGATCGAATGTAATAACAACTGTTTCACCATCATGTTTGGCTGCCAATTGTTTAATTCGATTGATAATAACCCGATGGGCAGCATGAACACCATCAAAAGTTCCTTGCGTAACTACAGCATTTTTTATTCGGGGTAGGTCTGATAAACTACGGTAAACTTTCATACAAATAGGTGTTCAAAAATAATAAAATTATGAAATGCTTTATACCTTGTTTTCAACCATAGCCAATGCTTCATCTACAGTTATTGAGGATGACAGCTTAAATTCTCCACTAGCCGTTCGGCATAAGGCAGTTAAACACGCACCTGATTGCAGGCGTTTTCCAAAATCATACGCAAGAGAACGAATATAAGTACCCTTGCTGCATTTTACTTTAAAATGAATTTGGTTACCATCAATGGCAGTAATTTCAAACGAATGAATAACAATTTTCCTAGGCTCAACTTCAACATTTTCCCCTGCTCTAGCTGCTTCATACAAACGTTTTCCATCCTTTTTAATAGCGCTATGCAAAGGTGGATATTGTTGTTGTTCACCTAAAAACGAACTAGCAGTTTGATGAATGTACGATGTTGTAATATGTTCGGTTGGGTAAAATGCATCGGGTTCTGTTTCTAAATCATATGATGGAGTAGTATAACCAACGGTAATGATGCCTGCATATTCCTTTTCCGTTGCCATATAGGAATCAATATTTTTTGTTTCCTTACCTATGCATACAATCAAAACACCGGTTGCCAATGGGTCTAATGTACCTGCATGGCCCACTTTAACCTTTCTTTTTTCACCGGGTAATATGGTTTTATACTGATGAAGGTTTTTAAGTAAATGGTATCTGATTTTATTAACTACATCAAAACTTGTCCAATGTAACGGCTTATTTATTATAAGCACCGAACCCTCCTCTACATTAATTTGTTGAAGGTTCATTATAAAATTTCAAGATTATAACCCAGGCTGTAAAGGATAATAATAATTAACCCAACCACAATCCTGTACCATCCGAAAACTTTAAAACCGTATTTAGTGAGAAAACCAATAAATGCTTTAATGGCTATTGCAGCAACAATAAAAGCTACGAGGTTTCCTATGAATAATAGTTGCATATCATCCATTTTAAATCCGATACTTTTTTGGTACTTTAACATTTTATAAGCAGTAGCGGCCAACATGGTTGGAACGGCCAAAAAGAATGAAAATTCGGCAGCATGTTTACGATTTAAACCTTGGGTTAAGCCGCCAACAATGGTAGCAGCCGATCGCGACACGCCGGGCAACATGGCAATAACTTGAAATAATCCGATTTTAAAAGCCGTTTTATAAGATAATTCAGTTTGCACCAATTCTTCATTAGATTTAAACCAGCCATCCACAAATAATAAAAAAACACCACCTAAAAACAAGTTTAAACCAACCACGAAAGCGTTTTCCAACAAGCCATCTATAAAGTCATTAAACAAAAAGCCAAAAACAAGTGCAGGTATAAACCCTATGAAAAGTTTGAAATAAAACGAGGTACTTTGAAAAAATCGTTTCCAATAAAGAACCACTACACTTAGTATAGCCCCGAATTGTATGGCCACGGTAAACATTTTTACATATTCGCTGGTGGCAATGCCCATTAAAGAGGATGTAATAACCATGTGACCGGTTGACGATACCGGCAAAAACTCGGTAATACCTTCAATAATGGCCAAAACAATGGCCTCAAAAATTGACATATTAGTCTTTTTTCTTCCACATAATAGCTGCGATTTCAACAGCTAATCCTAACATCACAAAAATTGGAGCAACGGTTAATTTGGTTGTACTGAAAATATCATCCGTACCTGCCATTAAATAAAATCCGGTTACAATTAAAATTATACCAATAATCATTAAAGTATAATTTGTTTTGCCAAACAGGAAAAACTGTTCTGCTTTGGGCGTTACGGCCGACTTATCTGCCTGTTTTTTTACGTTAGTCTTTTGCATTACTCTTAATATAAATCATCAATTTTTAGTTTCAGATAATGATTAGTTGAAATTGCACTACTCACCATGCTGATGATTACTCCTACAATAATAATCACAACAAATAAAATTGCAAATTGTGTATTATCATATAAGGTTTCAATACCTTCAATCCAATTTGGAATACTGCTGATTAAACCTGCCAGTAATAAACAAGCCAATATCCCGCCATATAATCCATGTAATAAACTTTTAATCACAAAAGGTTTAATAATAAATCCATGTGTTGCTCCAACCATTTGCATAGATTTAATAATAAACCTTCGTGCATATAAATTTAACCTGATGGTATTATTAATTAAAACCACTGAAATAAATAAGAAAAGTAAACTCATGGCTACTAAAATACCTCCTATGGTTTGCATATTCTTATTTAATACATCTAAAATGCTTTGTTGATATACTACATCTTGAACTTGTGGGTAGCGCCTAAGCTCCACATCAATGTTTTTAATTTGTGAAGGTTTAGTATAGGATGACTTTAGGTAGAGTTCAACACTTGGCAATAATGGATTAAAGCCCAAAAAGCCAACAAAATCCTGACCTATATCTGTTGAGAACTGGCGTGCAGCCTGTTCCTTGCTCACATATATAGTTTCTTTGGTAAATTCTTTACTTTTTAATTGATTCACTATTTGCAAAATGTCTTGCTCTTGTGCTTCTTCTTTAAAAAATACAGTTAATTGAAACCTTTCACGCAGGTATTGCTCGAGTTTTTTACCGTTAATTAAAATAAACCCAAACAGGCCCAACATAAATAATACCATAGTAATACTTATAATAGAAGGCAAATAGGATATTTTTCGTTTACGTTTTATTTTAGGTTCAGTTGCACTCATGAAAATTGTATTGTGAACACACAAATGTAATTAAACTTTGCACATAAGAAACGATGAAATACACAGGGCTATTGTGGATATAAAAAAATTGAGCTTACACGAGGTAAGCTCAATCTACTGCTATCTTCCGATAAATGCAGTTCTGGCTAAGCCATGAATAAAGCCAGTGTTATGAAACTATTGCATATCAAATATGGAAAGTTTCCCTAACAAAATATTTTTTATTCCGTAAAATACCGTGTAAATTCCGCAAATTACCCTTAAATAGCTCGCAGGATGAAACGACAATTTACTTGCATGATTGTGGATGACTCAACAGTAGATGCGGCAATATTAGCCGAATACCTCGAGTTAATTCCTGAAATTAACATCGTTGCTACTTTTCATTCACCACAAGAGGCCAAACAATATGCACAGGTGCATAAACCTGAAATTATTTTAACTGATATTGAGATGCCTGAGTTAAGTGGAATTGACTTGGCTAAAAGCTTAACCTATAAACCAATAGTTGTGTTCTTAAGTAATCACAGAGATTTTGGCTCTCAAAGCTATGAGGTAGACGCGTTTTATTATTTATGCAAGCCGGTTGCCCCTGAACAAATTCAAATTGTTTTACATAAGGCCATAAAAGAGTTAGGAAAACAACTGGATGATGATTTGTTGATTATTAGATCGGAGAGCCAATTTGTTGCTTTACAAAAATCAGCAATTTTATATTTAGAGGCTGAAGATAAATTAGTGAAAATACACCTTCAACAAGCCCGGCAACATTTGGTTTGGATTAGTTTAAAAGCAATTTTGGAACAACTGAATGACACCAAATTTATTCGCATTCACCGTTCGTTTGCCGTAAATACAAGATTTGTAAATTTTGTATCTAATAATGAAGTTATTATTGGTCAAAAATCATTGCCATTATCTGAACAATACCGACAAGAGATGATGGATAAATTCATCAAAAAACATTTAATCACGAAATAAATCCAAGTACAAATCCATGTACTGCTTACCTAAAGTTTGTGGGTTAAAACTTAACAAATATGCATTCCATTCTTCGTCATTTAATGGTTCAACCGGAGTGTTAAACAATTGAGTGAGCGTTGACGGTTGTGCATCATCAAAATACTTAGCCAATTGCGCACCGGCTTCTGTTAGGCTTGATGTATGTGCAGCAAACACCGGTGTTTTACAGGCAAGTGATTCTAACACGGGTATCCCAAATCCTTCAAACTCGCTGGCATAAACACTAGCGGTAGCACCTCTATATAAACTAGGAAAATGATGAAAGGGTACTTGATGTAAAAATTGAACACGATCTGTTAGGTTAAGTGATTGTGTTAAAGATTTAAGTTGTTGCACAAAGGGGGTTTCTTTTCCAACAAAAACAAGTGAATGATTTGTATTGCTTTGTGCAAAAGCTTTAATAATAAAATCTTGTTTTTTGCGCTGCTCAGGTGTACCTACACTAATGAAATACGGAGTTTTTAGCGCATAAGTTTCTTCCACATTGATTATAGAAGAAGCATGCAAAAACTGCTCATCACAAGATTGATAGATGGTATGTATTTTACTTTCATCTATCGCATAAAATTGCAGAATATCTTTGGCAGTTTGGCGGCTAATTGCGTGAACACGATCAGCACGTGTGCAGGCCGACTTAAATTTAAGCTTATAAAACAAGCGATCAATCAGCGGGTAATACTGCGGATACCTTAAAAAAATCAAATCGTGAATGGTAACTACAAGTTTAGTTGAGGTTTTTTCACTATTTAATGGCAATTCGTTACTTAATCCATGAAACACATCCAATTGTAATGATGTAAAGTATGAACTTATATAATTACTTCGCCACCACCAAGAAAATCGTTTATGTAAAAATTGCTCAGGACTGATGATATGTACATTTTTACCACTTACAAAATTTGCAAAATCAGGATTAATTTTAGGGGTAAACAAAAAATACTCATGTTCAGGAAATTGTTGCACCAATTGTTTGATTAGAAATCTTGAAAAGTTTCCTAACCCAGTTTTATTATTAAAAGCCCGTTTAGCATCAAATCCTATGCGCATGTTTATACAGCAACGTGATGTTCTCTTAATGCATCATTTAAAGATGTTTTTTTATCGGTTGATTCTTTTCGCTTACCGATGATTAAAGCGCAAGGAACTTGAAAATCGCCCGAAGGAAATTGTTTGGTATAACTTCCCGGAATAACAACACTTCCCGCAGGCACTCTTCCTTTATATTCAACCGGAGTATTACCTGTAACATCAATTATTTTTGTACTCATGGTTAAGGTAACACCTGCTCCAAGTACTGCTTCTTTTTCTACAATTACACCTTCCACAACTATGCACCTCGAGCCAATAAAACAATGATCTTCTATAATAACCGGAGCAGCTTGCACAGGTTCTAAAACACCACCTATACCAACACCACCGCTTAAATGAACATGTTTACCAATTTGTGCGCAACTGCCAACGGTTGCCCACGTATCTACCATAGTACCTTCATCAACATAAGCCCCAATATTCACATAGCTTGGCATCATAATAACACCCTTTTGCAAAAAAGCACCATATCGTGCAATGGCGTGTGGCACAACCCTTACACCTTGCGAAGCATAATCACGCTTTAAAGCCATTTTATCGTGGAATTCAAACGGACCAACCTCAATGGTTTGCATTTGTTGAATTGGAAAATATAAAATAACGGCTTTTTTTACCCACTCATTCACTTGCCAACCGTTGTCGGTTGGGTGTGCTGTTCGTATTTTACCTTTATCTAATTGCTCAATCACTTCTCGTATGGCTTGTTGAGTTTCTGCCTCTTTCAATAATTCACGCTCGAGCCAGGCTTGTTCGATGATGGTTTGTAAGGATACCATGAATATTTATTTTAAAATATGCCGTGAAATAAACACCTTAAACTGACAAACACAATGTTAAATCCTTATTTTATCGAATAATGATGTAAACTTGTAAGTTAAACAGCATGAAGGCATGAAGACCAGACCGCCAAGAAAACCAAAGTTAATTGAACGTACCGCCGAAAAAAGCGATTTTGAAGATATCATAGAATTATCAGCCATTTGTTTTCCTGATAATGAACCGTGGAGTTATGAAATGCTTGAAAGTCAATTTAAAATTTTTAATGAAGGCATGCAGGTAATTGAATATGAAGGAAAAATTGTTGGTTCGGCAACTAGCCTGATTATTAGTTGGGATGAGTACGATGACGACCATACTTGGAAAGAAATTTGTGATAACGGATTTATTACCAATCATGATGAAGAAGGTGATACTTTGTATGGAATAGAGGTAATGGTTCATCCCGATTACCAGGGATTGAAAATTGGACGACGTTTGTATGACATGCGCAGGCAATTGTGCGTAGATAAAAACTTAAAATCAATATTAATTGGCGGACGACTGCCAAATTATTTCAGACATAGCAACAAATTTGGTGTTCGTGCTTATGTAAAAAGAGTAATTGAGAAAAAAATTAAAGACCCCGTTCTCACCTTTCAGTTATCTCAAGGTTTTACTATTCAACGTATCATTAAAGATTACCTTCCTGATGACAAAGAAAGTGAAGGTTATGCAACCTTACTAGAGTGGATAAACCTGGATTACATTCCTGAAACCAAGGAAAGAAGTGTATTAATGAAAAAAGTGAGGGTGTGTTGTATCCAGTATGAACTTCGAAAAATTAAATCGTTCAAAGAATTTGCCCAACAATGTGAATACTTTACAGATGTTGCCAGCAATTATAAAAGTGATTTCGCTGTTTTCCCTGAATTATTTACTACACAACTTTTATCGCTTCACGAATATAAAAGTATGAGTCCGGAAGACAGTATCAGAAAAATTGATGAATATACCGAAGATTATATTCAACTGTTTTCCAGATTAAGCATTGAATATAACATTAACATTATTGCCGGCACACATTTACAAGTAGAGAACGACAACCTGTACAACATCAGCTATTTGTTTAAAAGAGACGGCACTTATGAAAAGCAATATAAAATTCATATCACCAGCAACGAATCAAAATGGTGGGGAGTGAAACCCGGAAATGAAATTAAAGTATTTAATACTGATTGCGGAAAGGTTGCCATTAATATTTGTTACGATGTTGAATTTCCTGAAATGTCACGTATTGCATGTCAGAAAGGAGCAAAAATTTTGTTTGTACCGTTTAGTACCGACGAAAAACATGGTCACCTCCGTGTAAAAATTTGCGCACAAAGCAGGGCCGTAGAAAATCAAATATTTGTTGCAACAGCGGGAACAATTGGGAATATTCCATCAGTAGATAATATGGATATTAACTATGCACAATCTGGAATTTATACACCAAGTGATTTCTCATTTCCGCCTGATGCAATTGCGGGTGAATGCAGCACCAATATTGAAACTGTGGTAATTGCCGACCTTGATTTAGCTGCTATAGAAAGGGCGAGAAATACCGGAACTGTTTTAAATTGGAAAGACCGCAGATTAGATATGTATGAAGTGTTAGAAAAGTAAAATATGCTTACACCTTTCTCTTTAAGCCTAATTTAATAGAACCTAAAAAGTCCTTAAAAATTCAATTTACCGCTACATCAGTCAGTTCTGCCATTGATTGGATGCGCTTTTATTCCTTACTTTGATAGAAGGTTATGTTATTTTTTATTAAAGGCGCAACCCTATCCGAGAATTAGGAGTCTTATGGTTAATACTTACCAATTGGAACGCATAAAAGATTTAGCAGAGCATGAACTTATTCAACGCTGTTTGAATAATGATATACTCGCCCAAAACGAGCTTTACCGCAGGTTTGCAGGTAAAATGACGGGGGTGTGTATACGCTATGCTAAAAATAAAGATGATGCAAAAGACATTCTTCAAGATGGATTTGTTAGGGTTTATCTTAACCTTAAATCTTTTAAATCAGAAGGTTCATTTGAAGGTTGGATAAAACGTATTATGATTAACACTGCTATTAAACATTACCATAAAAATTTAAAACTAAACAACCATAGCGACATTGACGCCGCTTATGATATTGGATTTGAACCTAATATTTTAAATAAATTGGCAGTTGACGAGTTATTAAAACTTATTCAACTGATGCCTGATGGTTATAGAACGATTTTTAATTTATATGTAATTGAAGGTTATCAGCATAACGAAATTGGCGAAATGTTAGGGATTTCAGAAGGTACTTCGAAATCACAACTAGCCAGAGCAAGAAATTTTTTAATGAAACTTATACAACAACAACAAAACGCATCATTAAATTTATGAGTACCGAGAACTTAAATAGATTTGATGAGCTTATCAGGGAAAAACTGAGTAACTATGAACCGGAGCCGGATATGGCTTTGCTTCAAGAAATTCATGCCCGCAAAAATAGGTTTTTACGCAACCGAAACCTTTACAAGCTCATTATTTTACTGGCTATTGTATTAGCCGGTATTACTTGCGGATATTATGTTAAGCAACAATACCAAATGAATTCCAATGGTGTTGATGCAAACAATAAAGGTTTGGAGGAAACAAAAGTTATTCCTAACCAAAAACAACAATCATTTTTAATGGAAGATCAACAATTACTGATGTCTTCAAACAGCATATCTCGGGATGCTGAAAGAACATACAGTACCCGCAAAGTTGCTAATGGAAATCTTTCTTTGAACAACAATTTTGTTTATACAAAACGAGCCATCACAAGTAAACCCAATCAATATATACTTGCCACGAATACTGATACCAGACAGCATCCGATAAGTATTAACGAATTTCCTGAAACAAGAATCAATGCTAACAATACAGACATTAATACTGACGGACCAAAGGAAACAGCTATCAAAAACAAATCAAATGAAGCGATAAACTGTAATGCCTCATTCGATTTTTACGCAGGTTATGCTTCCGACTATCATTTTATGGCTTATGCTGATGAAGAAAGTTCATGTTATTGGAATTTTGGAGATGGTTCAACATCTGCCGAAAGAAAACCTGTTCATCGCTACAAAAAACCGGGCAACTATCAGGTAACATTAACTGTTATCAGGCCTGTTGCCCAATGTAAAGCCGAATCATTTAAATCAATAACAGTTGATAAGGTGATACAAGAAACTGCCAGTGTTATTAGCGGAACTGTATTTGCAGATGCTACTTATGCCAATAAATACAGGGTTGAATTATTGGTTTTTAACTCAGAAGAAAATCAATATGAATTATCTCAGATTACCTTTACCAACAACAAAGGATATTATGAATTTAAAGGTGTTGAATCAGGAACTTATCTCATTAAGTCGCTGGGCGGAGCAAATTATAAAAACACTTTCTATGGTAATACTGATGAACAAGAGTATGCCACGGCAATAACTATTTTTGATAAAGACTATTCAACCTTAACGGGTTATGATATTCAGTTAAAATCAATGAATAGCATTACGCAGCATGCATCCGTAAATACCGACACTTCTGAAAGATGGGTATTGGTATTCGACGAAACGAACAAACAGGTAAGCAGTATTAAAGTAAATAGCGTTGGTGAACCTACTTCGGCCGCTAATTTGCCTGCGGGTAAATATACTATGGTGGATCCGGAGACCGGAAAAATAAGCGGAAAATTTGAAGTTGGAAATACAGGAACCGTAAACAATACCCCAACCGGTAACAATAGTGCAATTCCTTTTCAAGAAGTAACATTGGCCCCTAATCCTGCAAGTGATTTAGTAAGGGTTGGATTAAGCAACTCCGATGCATCACCTATTGAAATTACTATTTGTAATAGCTTCGGTGCGGTAGTTCAAAAACTAACGTTTAACAACGCTAATCCTGCTGCGGTTAATATTAATAATTTATCGGCCGGAACATATTATGTGTTGGTTAAGCAAAATGGAATAACTACAAGCAGCAGGCTTATAAAGTCGGTTGACCAAACAAAATAACGAGTTATTCTCTACTTCTTTAAATCAGGAATAATCATTCCTGATTTTGTCATATACACTGAAATCTGCCCTATCATTACTTCGGCAATTCCATCATTAAAGGTACCAACTGCATCAAATTCAAACGGAATTGCTGTTCTACCGTCGGATGATATAAAGCCCCATTTACGTTTTACTAAAACTGCACATCTTCCGTCGGCAAATAAGGTGGCATCATCAAATACAAAACCAATTTTTGGGGTTCCTTGCTTATCTATAAACCCCCATTTGCCATTTAATTTTACAGCGGCCAATCCTTCAGAAAACGGACGAACAGCTTCGTATTTTGCTTGAATTACAAGAGCTCCGGATGTATTAATAAAACCAAACTTTCCATCAACCATTACTCCTGCCAATTGTTCGCTGAAATCATAAGCATATTTATAAGCGGGTTGTATTATTACTTCCCCTTTGGTATTTAAATAACCATATTTTCCGCCATTATCAAACACGGCAAAATCTTCAAGAAACTTCCCGATATTATAGTATTTTATGGGTACTACCTCTTCACCCTTGGTATTAATAATACCGAATTTAGTGCCCAGCCTAACCCTGCAAAAACCATTTTCAAAATCGTCGGCATCGTCATATATTAATGGAATCACCTCCTCCCCTTTTTCATTAATAAAACCGAATTTATAGCCTAAATTAACAATATCATGGTTAAACTTTAAGGTATGTACATCAACCTGCTTAGATACATTCGACAATCCATTTTTAAATCGCCTGGCATCATAATACTGCGGATCTACCTTAAATAATACTTTACCAAGGGTATCAATAAAAAATTGTTCGTTGGTGAAATTTACAACCTTACAACGCCCCTCACTGTAACGTTGAATTTGGCTGTAAACACCGGTATCAATAATCCGCTTATTGTTTAAATCAATAACACAAGGCATGTTGTTTAAAGCCACTACTGCGCGATTTTCATAAAAATTTTCAGCGTAATCATATATGGCTTTTATCTTTAGTTCGCCTGCCTTATTGGTATAGCCATACTTACCTTTTATAATAACCGGATACAATTGATTGTTGTTGCCTAAAACAATACTAGTATTGATTAACAACAAAGAAATAATTATTCGAAACTTCATTCAACGAAATTAACGTATTGATTGGAGTAATAATACACAACCTGATGAGGAAAATATTGTTGATGTACAACGCTAATTAAATTATTTTGCATCGTGGAATTTTTAAATACGCCGATAGAGTACTTAAAAGGTGTTGGAACAGCGCGAGCTGAAATACTGAAGAAAGAGCTAAGTATTTTTACTTTCGGCGATTTACTTTACCATTTTCCTTACCGTCATATCGACCGCTCGCAGGTTTATGCCATTAAAGACATTTTGCCTGACATGTCGTACCTGCAAATTAAAGGTAGAATTACAAGTATGAAGCGCGTAGGACAAGGAAAGGCAGAGCGTTTGGTGGCCGAGTTGAATGATGGTACCGGTGTGATGGAATTGGTATGGTTCAAAGGAATTAAATGGATTGAAGAATCAGTAAAGCAAGGTAAAACCTATTTAGTATTTGGAAAACCGGCCGAATTTAATGGTTATATCAATATGCCACATCCCACCATTGAAGACCCTGAACAAGCGCAAGAAAAACTTTATAAACACATCATGCCTTTGTATCCAACTACCGAAAAAATGAAAGCCCGGGGAGTTGATTCGAAGGTGTTGATGAAAATAGTGCATCACTTAATTACGGATAAACGATTTGAAGTTGAAGATAATTTACCTCCTCACCTGATAAAAAAATTCGAGTTTATACCTAAGAAGGAAGCACTTTTACATATCCATTTCCCACAATCTAATACATTACTTGCAGCCGCTCAGTACCGGTTAAAATTTGAAGAGTTCTTTTTTGTACAGATGCGTTTATTAAGGTACAAAGTTAAACGCACCCAAACCATTGCAGGAATTCCCATGCCTAATATTGGTTTTTATTTTAATACTTTTTTTAATGAACATCTGCCATTTGCGCTTACCAACGCACAAAAAAGAGTGTTGAAGGAAATAAGAACTGACGTTAAATCGGGGAAACAAATGAATAGATTAGTGCAAGGTGATGTGGGCAGCGGAAAAACAGTTGTTGCCTTAATGAGTATGCTAATGGCATTGGATAATAACCACCAAGCATGTATGATGGCCCCAACTGAAATACTTGCACAACAACATTTTGAAACCATATCAACCCTTATCAATAAAATGCAAGTACGTGTTGAATTATTAACCGGATCAACACCTGCCAAAAAGAAAAAAGCTGTGAGGGAAGCTGTGCTAAATGGTGATGTACATATATTAATTGGAACACATGCTTTAATTGAGTCGAGCGTACAGTTTAAGCAGTTGGGCATGGCCATTATTGATGAGCAACATCGTTTTGGAGTTGAACAACGCGCGCAATTATGGAAAAAAAATCATATACCGCCACACATGTTGGTGATGACGGCAACACCAATTCCAAGAACACTTGCCATGACTTTATATGGCGATTTGGATACAAGTGCCATTGATGAACTTCCGGCAGGTCGTAAACCAATTAAAACTGTTCATAGGTTCGACACTAACCGTTTAGCGGTATATGGATTTATGAGGGAAGAAATTGCAAAAGGACGACAAGTATATATTGTTTATCCGTTGATAGAGGAAAGTGAAAAAATGGATTATATGAACCTTCAACATGGGTTCGATGAGTTGGTAAAACATTTCCCGATGCCACGATATCAAATTGCTATGGTACATGGTAAAATGAAAGCTCAGGAAAAAGATGCAGAAATGGGCAGGTTTGTAAGGGGTGAAGCACATATAATGGTGGCTACTACGGTTATTGAAGTTGGTGTTAATGTTCCTAATGCAAGTGTTATGATTATCGAAAGTGCCGAACGTTTTGGTTTATCGCAATTACACCAGTTAAGAGGAAGGGTGGGAAGAGGAGCCGAACAAAGTTTTTGTGTGTTAATGACGGGCTATAAATTAAGTAGTGATAGTAAACTTAGAATAAAAACCATGTGCGAATCAAACAATGGGTTCGAAATTTCGGAGGTGGATTTAAAACTTCGCGGACCGGGACAATTGGAAGGAACAGCACAAAGTGGTGTATTAGATTTAAAAATTGCTGATTTATCAAAAGATCAAGATGTATTGAAAGAAGCTAGAGAGGCTGCACAACTTATTTTGCAACACGATCCAAATTTAAACCATCCTCAACACGAGCAATTAAAACGTCAATTAATAAGCTATCAACAAAAATTGAAATGGGGCCATATCAGTTAGTGCTATTTACCTCTGCCTTGTAAAATGGTTTTTACGGTATAAATTAAAATACGGAAGTCCATAGCTAAACTCATATTTTCTATATATAAAATATCAAACTTTAATCGTTCAACCATTTGTTGAATATTTTCTGCATACCCATATTTTACCATTCCCCAAGAAGTAATGCCCGGCCTTACCCTTTGCAAGTGTTTATAGTGAGGTGCTACCTGCATAATTTGGTCAATATAATATTGTCGCTCCGGACGTGGACCAACCAAACTCATATCGCCTACCAATACATTATAAAACTGAGGTATTTCATCTAAACGATATTTACGTAAAGTTCTACCAATGGCCGTAATACGTTTATCATTTTTTGAAGATAATGCAGGGCCATTAGCTTCGGCATTTATATACATCGTACGGTACTTTATGATGTTAAAATGCTTACCATGCAGGCCAATTCTAACCTGCTTAAAAAATATTGGACCCTCAGAAGAAAATTTAACGGCTACTGCTAAAAAGAGGTATAGCGGCGACAATAGAATCAACACAACTAAAGATACCACAATGTCAATGATACGTTTGGTTGCCATTTGCCAAGCCGGCATCAATTGGTTGTTTATTTCGATAAGTGCAGTACCTAATACGTTTTGCATTCTTACCGAACCACTCACTACATCAAACAAGTCGGGAACAATTTTTAAAATTACCGGAACATCCTCTAATAAATTTGTTACCTCTGTAATGGCTTTATGATTCGATGACTCAACAGCAATAATTACTTCTTCAATTTGGTGTTGTTTTATTAATTGAGGTAAAGTGTCGTAATTACCAAGGTAAGAAATAACAGATGATAAAGAAGATGAAGGCGTTTCATTAACAGTAACAAATCCATGTAATAAATATCCTTGTTTGCTTCCATCTTGTTTCAGTTCATTTACCAAATCAATAGCTTGTTGATTATTCCCAACCACTATTGTTTTAAAGCCGATGAGCTGTTTATTAATTAACGACTTTATATGCGTGGCTGCAATAATTCTAACAAAAATGGTATAACAAACATGAAGGAGGTATAAGGCTACAATGGTTTTATAATACTGTTCATACGACTTTACTTCATCATCCAACAATAAGGCGAAAAAAAGTATTATAACTCCTAAACCTGAAATGGATAAGGTTTTAGAAATTTCTTTGATTCTTGATTTACGCCACACATCAGCATACGTACCTGAAAAAAAATATAGTACAACCCAGTAGGTCGGAATCAACAACAAGCCCATATATAGGTTTCCTGTAGCTTCAACCGGTACGGCATAGCCAAATTTATCAGGTTCGATAAACAATTTTCGATAGGCATAAAAGCTGAACCATGCCAGCATTGCAGCCACAAAATCAAAAGAAATGAATAATAATGTATGACGTCTGAACTTTATCAACCTTCAATCAATTTTATATTATCCAACATAACATTGGGCATAGGCGAGCCCTTTGATCTAATTAATTGAATGTAGAGTTTATAACGGTTATCAAGCGGTAAAGTCGTAATGTCTTTAGTTAAATCAATATATACTCTATTCCAGCCTGATGTTGGAAATGCATTAAATAATGGAACTTGTCGCACAGTTGAGCCCGATGCATCTGAAACAAACAAACCAACAAACAAGATCACATCTGTATTATAGTCCATCTCTAAATACACCGGAGATACGCGTGCATTCAAGTTAAATTCATCAACGGTTACTAATCGAACAAAATCAGATGAATCAGTAAGTATTAATCTCCCGGAAAAACGTTCTTTATTTCTGGCACTATCACCTGTAAACCTGATGAGGGTATCCCCTTCCTGACGAATATTAAATTCAAAGCGGTTACCAATACGGTCAAAGTCTTCAATCATTTTAAAAGTAATTCCATCCACATATTTAAAGGTTGGAATAATGGTATCTACCTTACCGGGTTGCAAATTTAATGTAGTGAAATAACGATCTACTAATGGATAAGGCAACCTTTCATTGTTTTGTCCACTGCGAAGAATACCTGCATCAACACCAATTTCAGTTAATCCTTGTCGCTGAATTGGTATTAGTGTTGGCAAACCAAAACCACCTTCAATATTTCCTTTGGTAAAAATCCACATATCAAGGAAACGGCTGGTTGAGTCACCTTCATTTCCATTCGGACCTTCGGCCCTTGTTTGGAATGTATAACTCGGAATGTAAATATATGCCGGCACTACAACTTCATTATCAAATACCTTACAGGCACTCCAAACAAATCCGGCTAGAATAAGGATAAATGCGTTAGATTTTTTCATTTCTGATTTAGGCAAATGTAATAAATTGGCTTCAACAATCTAACACAAGTAAAACAGTAGCATTAACTATTATAATCAAATAAAGTACTGGGATACATCTTCTCTATTACTTGATAGGCGATTCTTAAGTTTTGATAACTTTGGTGTGTATCAAGAGAGAGTTTTGTTTTACTGGTAATTGACTGAGCAAAATATTCTAACTCAAGTTTAACAACATCAGTTTTTTTGGCTGTTTTAGGTGTAATTTCAGTTAACACCATTTCATTTCTATCATCCCTTACCAACTTAGTTATTTCAAAATCATTTAATCCCATGGTAATACATTCCGATTTTTGGTAAGCACGAATATAACTATGGTCGCCATTAATAAAGTTACCACACATTAAATTGGCTACACATCCATTATCAAACTCTAATCGAACATTTACAAAATCGGTATAGGTATTAAAAACGGCTGCACCATTGGCAATAACTTTTTTCACATTCGAGCCTATTATATAAGTAAGCAAATCAATATCACTCAATATCATTCCAAATATCATCGAATCGTTACTTACACTTAATACCTTATTCTGATAGCGTTTAAGTTCAACATATCCCGGGCGTTTTACCATTCTTTTAAAAGTTTTTAGTTCGGGGTGAAACTTATCTTCATGTAATATTTTCAGGTTTACATTTGCTTCAATGGCGAGTTCACTCAGTTGTTTGGCTTCTCTGATATCTTCACTTAATAAACCATTAAGCAACACATGTTTTGATTTACGGATGGCTTGTGAGGCATATCTGTAGTGAGTACCCACGGGTGAAAGAATATCAACCGCATCAACGGCATCAATCAGCTCGTTTAATTGAGAAAAAAACTTGATTCGGTTTTCTTCTTCAAATTGTTTGGCAACTGTTGGAGTGTGATCGTAAAAACCTACCAGTTCAAAATCAGGAATCTGCAAAAACTGTGATGCATGTTTTTTACCTAACTCATTTGCCCCAATTATTCCTACTTTTATCATAGTGTATTTGTGCAATACGAATATAGAAGTATGCCTTTCAGTGTAAACCTTTAATTTTACTGTTTATTCACAAGGCATTACAGGTTTACATCAATAAACTATACACCTGCACCAATTCACATGGCACTGTTAAAAAAATTAACACAACAGGTGCATTTTAAATGCACTTTTGTAAGTTGTTATGACAAATTATATTGATTCCTATAAAAATAAAGGTGCCAGAAAAAAACTGGTAGGTGAGCTACGCGAAAAGGGAATTCATGATGAGCAGGTATTGGCTGCCATAGGAAAAATTCAACGTCATTATTTTTTCAATAAAACATTTGAAAGTCATGCCTACGAGGATAAGGCATTCCCTATTGGGGAAGGGCAAACCATTTCACAACCATACACTGTGGCTTATCAAACACAACTGTTACAAATTTCTCCGGGAGATAAGGTATTAGAAATTGGTACAGGCAGCGGTTATCAATGTTGTATTCTTGCTGAACTAAAGGCAAATGTTTACAGTATTGAGAGGCACGATGCCTTATTAATTAAAGCCAAAGAAATGATTCAATACTTCGGATACCATGTAAACACGTTGTGTGGAGATGGCACAAAAGGCTGGCCGGCCGAAGCTCCATTCGATAAAATATTGGTTACAGCGGGGGCTCCAGTGATACCTAAAACATTGGCTGCACAACTCGCCATAGGCGGCATCATGGTTATACCGGTTGGTGATGAAAAGTCTCAAAAAATGATTACGGTTGTCAGAAAATCTTCAACAAAATTCGAAAAAATTGTATTATCGGACTTCAAATTTGTTCCATTAATTGGGGCCGAAGGTTGGTAAAAACCATTAAAATAAATGCCTTTAATATGGAAGCTTGGGCATAACTTTTAAGAATTGTCATAAAAAACAGACAATTCATTTCCTTAATCAAATCAACAGGTTTAGATGTTAAATGATTTAGAAAAATGTATCTAAAAGCCATTATTAACAACTTTAAGAAGCATTTAATACGAAAATTGAAGTTTTAAATCACTATATCTTTGTGAGGTAATCAAACAAAAAATCTTATGAAAAAAATTTTAGTATTAGCCCAATTTGTTGCAATCGGATTTGCATCATTCGCTCAAAAAGCTACTAGTGGCGACTTTACTTTAGAAACACAATTAAACTTTCAAACCGGAACTGCTCCAATTAGCCTTTTTACACCCAATATTAGGGCGCGTTACTTTTTAAGCGACGATTTAGCAGCTAGGGCGCAATTCGCATTTATTAGTTCAAGTGATAAAACCGAAGCTGCCGAAAATCAAGATGGAACTGGTAAAGTAGGAACTCGTACACAAAAAAGTTCGACATTTACCTTTAAACCCGGTATTGAAAAACATTTTGCCGGAACCTCAAAATTCTCACCATATGTTGGTGCTGAATTAAATTTCGTATTTAACTCTGCCAGTGAGGAATGGGATAACTACGATCCAAATGTAGGTTTCTCTAACGGAACAAAAGCAACTATTACAGGTGCTCATGACGGATTTGATGGCCAAAACTACAACGGTCCTAGAGGTAGTAGAACTTTTGGTTTTAATCTGATTGCAGGTGCAGATTACTACTTTACTGAAGCTATTTATTTAGGTGGTGAATTCACTTGGGGTTATGCTATGACATCTCAAAGAGATGTAGAAGTTGAAGTTGGAAGTCAAAAATCAAAAGCCTTAGGTGGAAGCGAATCTGGTTTTACTTTATTCACTACCGGTATTCGTCTTGGTATGAAATTCTAATCAACAGAAAGAATATTTAATAAAAAACGCCAACTATATGTTGGCGTTTTTTGTTTCATGTACGGCAATTACATTTGAGTATCCAAATCATTAATTTTCACGATAACTTTCTCCAGTTCAATCTTAAGTTTTGCAATTAAATTAGG
This sequence comes from Bacteroidia bacterium, assembly GCA_025454975.1. Classification (GTDB taxonomy): domain Bacteria; phylum Bacteroidota; class Bacteroidia; order UKL13-3; family UKL13-3; genus UBA6183. The sequence continues at coordinate 7,737 of JALONK010000009.1, read as the reverse complement.
TAGCTCAGCTATTCCTTCGTTATTCTTACCTATTGTTTCAATTTGAATAATGATGTCGGCCATTTCGTGTTCGCCCATCATTTGAATGGGGGCTTTGATTTTATGCGCAGCACTTGCCATCGCCTGATAATCGCCACTAGCGAAATGTGTTGAAATATTATTTACCTCTATTGGAGCAGAATTTAAAAACATATCCAACATTTCTCTTACAAATTCCATATCGTCGCCACCAACGGTTAAAAGATAACTCAAATCTATTTTTTCACTACTCATGTATAGGATGCAATATTTGTTTCAATAATAACTATAATTGTGTCGAAATATGCCATTTGTTTTAAACTTTTTTAATACGCATTTAACCAAATGAAATACGGCATCTGTTTACATCCTGCTATTGCCGTTAGAAAACAGGCAACATCCACTTCCGAAATGGTTACTCAACTTTTATTTGGGGAAACATACGAGGTGCTTGAAGCAGAAAACGATTGGTACAAGGTGCATTGTTTAAATCCCGACTACGAAGGATACATCAGCAGCAATCAACATACACTGGTGCAAAGCAGTGATTTCATAAAAACTGTTCAGTCAAACTTCCCCTATTTGGTTGCTCAACTGAATTCAAATCCTATATATTTACCTTTTGGGTGTTATTTACCGGTAGAAAAAAACTTCCAAGAAGCATTAGGCATATTAATTCCAACACAAGTAGAAACCATCAATGCCATAGATGAATTGGCTAAACAGTTTCTTAATACACCATATTTGTGGGGTGGTAGAACACCGGCAGGTATTGATTGCAGTGGATTTACTCAAATCCTTTATCGCAGGTGCGGAATTAATCTGCCACGTGATGCCTATCAACAAGCCGAATATGGAGAAACCATTTCATTTAATGAGCAAATTGAATGTGGCGACTTGGCCTTCTTTGATAACCAGGAAGGTAAAATTACCCATGTCGGACTTATGTTAAATAAAGAAGATATTATCCATGCATCAGGTAAAGTTAGGATTGATAAACTCGATCACTACGGCATAAAGAATCAAGAAAAAGGCGACTATACCCATAAACTCAGAATAATTAAACGAATTCGCAGCTAGAAAAAACAACAACTATAATTTAACTGTTATTTATAAAATTTAACATTATGACAATTCAAAAAGGTGACAAAGCACCATCATTCAATTTATTTAACACCGAAAAAAAACAAGTATCCTTAGCCGACTTCCAAGGTAAAAACCTGGTAGTACACTTTTTCCCGTTGGCATTTACAGGAGTTTGTACCATCCAATTATGCACAGTTAGAGATGCTATCACCATGTATAAAAACGACAAAGCTGATGTTGTGGCTATTTCTGTTGATAGTTTATTTACCTTAGGAAAATTTAAAGAAGAACAACACTTACCTTTTGATTTGTTAAGTGATTTTAATCGCGAAGCCGCAACAGCTTATGGCGCATTACATGAGGTTTTTCCTGCATTCGGTATGCAAGGAGTTGCTAAACGTGCTGCATTTGTTGTAGATAAAAATGGTGTTATTCAATATGCACAAGTATTGGAAAGCCCCGGTGATTTACCTGATTTCAAAGCTATTGACGAAACATTAGCCGGATTAAATTAATTTTTTTTAATTGAGGACTTGCATAATCAATCGGAAAAGTTAATTTTGCATCCCTCAATTAAAAGGTTTCGTAGCTCAACTGAATAGAGCATCTGACTACGGATCAGAAGGTTACAGGTTTGAATCCTGTCGAGACCACCAAAAGCTACCAATCGGTAGCTTTTTTTATGCGTTACACTTTCTTTGATTATCAACTTAAATAGAATATAACTCGAAGTTATCACTTTAAGGAGGGTATCATTATTGTTGGAAACTTAGGGAAAAGCATGTTAGATTTATATGTAATTTTCCCAAGTAAAATTATCAGAAGAAAAGATAAAAATTGTAATATACATGAGTACAGACAACAACACAGAACACATTGAATGTTTGATTATTGGAAGTGGTCCTGCCGGATACACCGCCGCAATTTACGCTGCAAGAGCCGATATGAAACCTGTGGTATATGCAGGTATGCAGCCGGGTGGACAATTAACCATCACAACCGAGGTTGAAAATTATCCAGGTTATCCTGATGGCATCATGGGACCGGAAATGATGGAAAATTTCAGAAAGCAAGCTGAACGTTTAGGTACAGATGTGCGCTATGGCATGGTAACCAAAGTTGACTTTTCAGGAAAACCGCCATACAAAATTATAGTTGACGAGAAAAAAGAAGTTTTGGCAGAAACGGTAATTATTTCAACAGGAGCCTCTGCAAAATGGTTAGGTATACCCAGTGAAGATAAACTAAATGGTAAAGGTGTTTCTGCGTGTGCTGTATGTGATGGTTTTTTCTTTCGAGGTAAAGATGTTGCTATAGTTGGCGCCGGAGATACGGCTTGCGAAGAAGCAAGTTATTTAGCCAAAATTTGTAATAAGGTTTATATGATTGTTCGCCGTGATGAATTCAGAGCGTCTAAAGCTATGCAACATCGCGTTGAAAACACCCCTAATATTCAGATTTTATTTAACAGTGAAACTGATGAAATTTTAGGAGAAACTAAAGTAGAAGGTGTTAGAATTCATAACAATAAAACCGGAGAAAAAACTGAATTTCCTATTCAAGGATTTTTCGTAGCTATCGGACATCAACCCAACACCGAAGTGTTTAAACCATATATTGACATGGACGAAACCGGCTATATCAAAACCATACCGGGAAGCAGCAAAACAAATATTGAAGGTGTATTTGCCTGTGGTGATGCTCAGGATAAAATTTACCGCCAAGCTGTTACTGCCGCGGGTAGCGGATGTATGGCTGCACTTGATGCCGAACGTTACCTTTCAGCAAAACATGCCCCTACTTTAACTGCATAAACATGAACTGGATTCCTTTTCAAGATATAGATCAGTTAACCGATATTGATGTGTTATCGCATACCGAACCTATACTTATTTTTAAACACAGTACCAGGTGCAGCATTAGCAGTACGGGATTATCCAGGTTAGAAAAACAATGGACAAGCGATAACCAAATGAAAGCTTATTTTGTTGATTTGTTGGCATACCGTATGATTTCAAATGCAATTGCCGATCATTATGGCATTACCCATCAATCGCCACAAGCATTGGTTATTAAAAACGGGAAGTGTGTATATCACGAATCACATCTTTCTATTGCTTACGAAGAAATTATCTCACACTAAATGATAAAGGTCGCTACAAAAGCGACCTTTATTGTTAATCATCCTTATGTAATTACTTTTAAAATAATTACATCTTCCCTACTCTATTTGATTATGATGGATCAATTTTATTTGATTCGAAAGAAATAAAAAATGGCAAGATAGCCACTACTGATAGAACAGGAAAAAAATGCATCGGCACAATCATCCCCGGAAAAAGCTCGGGCGATTCGGTGTCTAAGGGTAAGTTAAACCCAAATACACCAACAATACTTGCAAAACTAAATAATGCATAAACTATATTTAACCAAGCTATAGTTTTTAACCCCTTCCATACAATAGCTAGTTTATAACCAATGGCCATAAGAAAACAACCAATGGTGCAAGCTGAAATAATATTTGACACACCGGCAATTTTAGTAAAATCGGCAAGTAAGGCTTGTTTATAAATAGCCATATAAATTACACTTGCCATTGAGGATAGCAGGCTGCCTGCTATCCCAATTAAAAAAGTTTGTTTCCAGTTCATTTCGTTACGGGCACTTGAAGTTGAAAATCCAATTGTTCAGGCGTACCACTTTTATTTACTTTATACTCGGCAGGTTTAACTGAGAAAGACCCTGCAAATATTCCACCATCAGGTGTTTTTGTAAAGGTGAATGGAATCTTTATTTGTTTTGATACATCTTTAATGGTTAAATTGCCAATAACTGCATAGCCATTTGTGGCTTTTTCAATCGAGGTGGATACAAATTTAACTGTTGTAAAATTTTTTGTATCTAACCCTTTCTTTGCATGTCCATTTCGCATGCCATTACCGGTATTTATAGTATTGGCATCAATGGTGGCTATCATTTTGCTTGCAGCAAGGTTATTTTCATCAAAAAGCAATTCAGTTTTTAACCCACTAAAGGTGCCATCAAATTTGTTGCTGGTAAACTTTACCGAATACGCATCTTCTTTTACTTTCCAAAGTGTTGCATTATGAACTACTTTAAATGCCGATGAACCCAAAAATATGGTAATCATCAAAGGATAAATTAATTTTTTCATTACAATATTTTTTTAAATTGAACCCAACAAAGATGAGGCAGGAAGGGGATTGTAACAGATGAGGTAAAGCAAAAAATAACGTTGATATAGATCAACGATTTTGGCCTGTATAAGTAGTTATTTTTTTAAGGAATTACTTCGGATGCGACTAAGTGTTTCTTTTGTCATACCTAAATAAGAGGCGATGATATGTTGCGGAAACCTTTGAAAAAACTCAGGGTAAGTATGCTGCAACTGTTCCAATTTTTGTTCGGCAGTAAAGGTTTGTGAAGAGTGTAATCGTTTCATTAAATGAAAAGATTGTCGTTCGGTTAACACATTGTTTAATTGGCTGATAAATGGAAGTTTACTAAGTTTATGTATAAAGTTATCTTTTGTTATCACCAGAAGTTCCGTGTCTTCATAAGCATCAATATAATATGGGGTTGGCGTACCTTGTAAAAGACTTTCTTTATCGCCGGCCCACCAATTCTCAATGTATAATTCTAAAATATTTTCTTTCCCGTTATCATCAATTGTATATTTCTTAAGTGCTCCTTTTAATACAAAAGCACCCATGTTACAAATATCACCTTACTGAATTAAGTATTGATGTTTACGCAGCTTTTTATAAGTAAAAACTTCAGATAGCAACTTAATTTCACTTTCATCTAAGTGATGATTGATTTTAGTATGTATGTGTTGTACAAGTTTATCTATCATGTGCCAAGTTTCTTTATACTTAACTAAAAACTTACCCTATACGCAACTATAAATGTGCCTTAGGGCATAATTAATACCTGCCGCCAAGATAAATAAAAACCTTTGAAGTAGAACCGGTAGCAATGTCGTAATTGTATAATACTCGACCTAAAATTACATGTTAACTAATGGTATAGTCATGAATAGTTGGTATTGTATTCATAATATGTTTTAAAATAGCTTTGAACTTGAAATAATACTGGAAAACACAAAAATAAAATGCACTAAATAAGGAGTTTATAATTTTAAAGGAGTGTAAGAAAATTTATCCTTAATAGTGGATATTGTGCTTTGTTTCTTACGTTATTGGTGTACAGATTTCAAGTAAAAATCCGTCAATATCTCTTATGTATGCTACAGTTTGTCCCCACGGCTTTTGGATTGGTTGTTCGGTTAATAATCCGCCGAGTGCTATTGCTTTATCAACGATGGCTTGAACATTGTCGGTAACCAACGCTAACTCTATTCCAAAAGGCTTGTCGGATGGAGAGCTTTCGATAAAGCCATTTTTTAGATTAGAATTTGCTAATTCTTTTGAAACAAATGAAATTGTTGTTTCACCGGATAAAAGTTCGCCATAGTCATTTTCAGGTGTTATAAATTTTCGCTCAAAGCCAAATGCTTGTTCATAAAACTCAATTGACCTTGTTACATTTGATACGTATAAAAGTGTGTATCCAAACTTTACCATGTTATGTTGTTTAGGTTGTGAGCTTGCAAAATTAAAGTCCTTTGATGGTTGTTAATTGTATAAATCGGTCATTTTCGTTTTTCTTTAATGCTGTTGGGGTTACACCGGTATATTTTTTTATCTCTTTAATAAAATGTGACTGGTCAAAATAATTAGTTTGTGACTAAACATAACTACACACGGACGACACGTCCGCGTGAACGGATGATTCAATTGAATTGTATTGAAAAATGTCTTTCATTTCAAAAAAGCTTATTTATTATTTAAGGCCGCTACAATCGTTTTAAAGCTTTCTAATCCGGCTGCCAAATTTTCAATGATTTCTGCTGCCAAGATATCAGGATCGGGCAGATTATCTAAGTCTGCCAATGATTTATCTTTTATCCAGTTGATATCAAGTGATGTCTTGTCACGGTTGATGATTTCATTGTAAGTGAACTTTCGCCAACGTCCTTCAGGATTTGTGTCTGCGTTATAGGTTTCTTTTCGTTTATGTCTATTGTCGGGATTGTAGCAATTGATGAAGTCTCTTAGGTCTTCAAGTTTTAGCGGATTCTTTTTCAGTGTAAAATGAATGTTGGTTCTGAAATCGTATATCCAAATATCTTTTGTCCAAGGTTGTTTTGATGCAGGTTTATTGTCGAAGAAAAGCACATTTGCTTTTACACCTTGTGCATAGAAAATTCCTGTCGGTAAACGAAGAATTGTATGCAGGTCTGTTGTTTCTAAAAGTTTTTTACGAACTGTTTCACCTGCACCGCCTTCAAATAATACATTGTCAGGTAAGACAATGGCTGCTTGTCCTGTAGTTTTAAGCATTGAACGTATGTGTTGCACAAAGTTCAATTGTTTGTTACTTGTAGTCGCCCAAAAGTCTTGACGGTTATAAGTTAGGTCGTCTTTTTCTTGTTCTCCTTCGTCATTGGTAAAAGTCTGTGAGCTCTTTTTGCCGAATGGAGGGTTGGCTAAAACATAATCGTAAGTTGTGGGAGAAGCAGCAATCAAAGCATCAGCAGGGGAAATGAAATTATCGCTTTCAATGTCACCTATGTTATGTAAGAACAAATTCATCAAAGCCAAACGTCTTGTTCCAGCAACAATTTCGTTCCCGAAAAAGGTTTGCATTTTCAGAAACTTGTTTTGCTCCTTATCCAGTTTGTTATTCTCTACTATGTAATCGTAAGCAGCTAAAAAGAAACCACCCGTTCCACAACTTGGGTCGGCAATGGTTTTCATTGGCTGTGGCTGAATACATTCTACCATTGCCCGAATCAATGGACGTGGTGTAAAATATTGTCCCGCACCGCTTTTTACGTCTTGTGCATTTTGCTCTAAGAGTTTTTCGTAAATATCCCCTTTCACATCTGCACCCATTACCAACCATTGCTCACTATCAATCATATCAATGATTTTGGCAAGCATTGCAGGGTCTTGAATTTTGTTTTGGCTCTTGGTAAATATTTGACCTAAGATTCCTTTAGCGGTGCTTAATTCACGAAGTAAAGTTGCATAGTGCAATTCCAGTTCTGCTCCTTTTTTGTTGGTTAAACTTTCCCAATTGTATTCTTTTGGAATGGGCAGTTTCCTATTATGTGGTGGCTTGCTGTATTCATCAGCCATTTTTAAGAAAAGCAAATAAGTGAGTTGCTCTAAATAATCTCCATAACCCACGCCTACATCACGCAGGGGATTACAGAAACTCCATACTTTACTTACTATACTAGATGTGTTGTTACTCATAATGTCCAAGTTGGTATTTGTGCGATTACCGCATTTATTTGGTCAATTGTGGCTTGGTCAATTGTTGTTGATGTGAGCCTTGCCATTAATTGTTGATTTACTGTTTGTTGATTAAGCTGTAATTCACTAGCTCTATCCTCAGCTAATTCAGGGCGATAAAGCTTGTAAAGTTTTATTGTTTCTCTTCCTTTGGATGAATTGTTGGCTACAACAATGATAATATCATCAATAAAATCTAAGTGAGCCTGAAAGTCATCATAATAGGGATTTATAATTTGAAACCCGC
>JALONK010000080.1 GCA_025454975.1 Bacteroidia bacterium | reverse complement strand
AACTTAAAATGAACAGATGACAGAAATCCGACAAAATAAGGACGAGTACTTTCCTCACGATAAATAGATAAGATATTTCTTCTGTATTGAATTGCAGTTGAAAAAATAAATTTATTGTTTATCGTGTATTGTACACCGCTTTGCAAACTATATTGTTGCACACTACTGCGTAAACGACCGGGAGTAATGTCATCAACCTCGTAATGATAGTTATATAAGTTATCATTCGTAACAATGCAATAGGAAGTATTTCGTATTAACCATTGTTGCACTAAACCGCCACCAAACATCATTTGAAAATGTAATGGTAGCTTAACTAAATAATTTAATTGAATAGGTAACTCAATAAATTGAAACTCTCTATCCACCCAATTTTTTTTGTCCATACCGAATGATGAACCAGGCGTGTAATTAGCTATTTCACTTTGGTAAGAACCGTAGCGAATATCTTCATATTTAATATCCATAATAGATACTCCCGACAAAATCATCCAATTATTTAAGGAAAAACCTACCGAAATTCCATATTGAGTAACTGATTTAGGGTCAGGTAATATGCCTAGCTTTTCTGCACAATCACCCGGTACTTCAAGTGCTTGATTTCTGGCATTATTAAATGGAAAATACGAAGCATTTATGCCAATCATAAAACTACCATTAACATTCCATGGCTTAGTATTATTTGGGTGTTTAACAATTGTGTGCTGTGCTGTTGAATCACTTATTTTAGGGGTTGTTTCACTAACAACTAAGGTTGTATCAGGTAACAATCTTTTAGCATCAACAATGATTTCTGAACTATCAGAAGAAGTACCCTGTGGTAGAGCTTTGGATGCATGAGTTAGGTTATCATCGTTTAACTTTTCTAAATTATCTTCTTGGTCGTTAACATATTTTTCTGTGACAATTTTATCTGTTTGTGTTGATGATAATATAACGTTTGAGGAAGAATTATGATTTACATTAAAACGAATTGGTTGTTGAGCAATAACTTTTCGTTTATCAAATTCTTTAGTAGATATATTATTGGTTGAAGGTTTTGAAACGCTAGCAGTTGGATTATTATTAATATTGGTTAATGTCGAATATTTTTCGGATGAAGGCGAGGTTAGCTGTTGTTCAGTTTTTTTAGGGTCAGTCGAATTGGTTGTAGATAAGGAAATGGAATGAAAATTCTTATCATTTAATAAAAAAAGCAATGACATGGTAACAGTTAAAGCTGCCGCTGTAGAACCGAAAATTATGAATTTATATTTCCGTTTCTTTTGGCTGCGCTTAGTCATTAATTGGTTAAACAAATCTTCTTTTACAGAAACATGATAACCATCGGCAAGGTTGCGTAATTCTTTATTAAATTGATCGGACTTCATTCAGTTTAACATTTATTCCATAAGTTTTTAATTTTTTAATCAGAGATACCTTAGCCTTTGCAAATTGAGAACGAGATGTAGACTCTTGGATGTTTAACGTATCTGCTATTTCTTTATGAGAATATCCTTCAATAGCAAACATATTAATTACAATCCGATAGCCCTCGGGCAATTCCTGTATACATTTCATAACAACTGATTGATCATACAGTTGCAATTGAAATACTTGTACATCAGGTTCAGCAACTTCATTATACTCGGCATTTTCAAATTTCATTTTTTTATATTTCCTGAGATAATTCAAGGCTGTATTTATCATGATTCGGGTTATCCAAGTTTTTAATGAGCTTTGGAATTTAAAGGTTTTCAAATGATTAAATACAGCAATAAATCCTTCTTGTAAAATGTCTTCAGCTTCTTCTTTATTGCCGGCATATCTCATGCAAACACCCATCATTGCAGACGAATACGCTTTAAAAAGCGCATGCTGAGCCACACGATCTTCATGAATGCATCGCTTGACCAATTCAGTTTCATCATCCAATATATTGTGTTTCAGTTTAAGCGTACGGTTAACCCTTTTTATCATAGACAATAATGACCATTACCACGCTGCCTAACCCTTACAGCAAGAAAGATATATTTTATAACAAATTGATAATTAAAGGATTTAAAATTAACACCTCCTGACTAAATAAAAAAGGCTGTCTAACATTTTGTTAAACAGCCTTTTCGAAACTAAAGTTTATTTAGTTACTATTTACATATTTTTTGTTGATACATTAATTTACCATCTGTTGTAAAAATGGTAATAAAATAGATATTCTCAACCCAATTTTCTGTTGAAATATTTGTGGTTTCTAAAGCATTAATTTCACCTTGATATATTAACTTACCCAATACATCTGTGATATAAATTTTACCATCCTGCTGATATGTATTTTTTATACTAAGTTTTGAATCAAACGGCACCGGATAAATAGACAAACCTGAATGATTCAGAATCTCTTCTTTATTGGATGTACGCCACATAGAACGTAGGGTAACACATCCTGCATTGTTAGTCATTTGAGCTTCCACTTCACCGGGAATTACTACTCCTAAACAAAATGTTTCGTAACCATTAATTCGTTGAAATGTTAATGAGGTAGAAGCAAAATCAATATCTATTGAATCGCCAGGATTTAGGTTTACCGGTGAAAATTTCAATACGGTATATGGTATGCCGGGACCTACAAGAATTTTAAAACTATTTAGATAATATGATACATACAATGAATCACTTGTGGTAATAATATCAGTACCTTTATTTATTAACCTGGCATCAATTTTAAATGGTTGCTTATTAACCAGTGAATCAGCAGGAACAGGTCGCAATAGCTTTACTTGTATATCTCTTTGGGCCAATAAATTTAATGCAATTAAGATAGAGGCAATTAATAATAGGGGTTTTTTCATCAAATTATTTTATTATGTATAATCAAAAATAAAAAAGGGCAGTCGAAAACGACCGCCCTTGCTAAAAAAGTTATCAAGAAGTGTTGTTAATTGTTTACAGTAAACTTGCCTGACTTAATCACTTTACCATCTTCAGATTTAATTTGGTATAAATAAATACCTTTATGATAAGTTGATACATTGATATTAGCTGAGCCATCTTGAATAGCTGCTGTTTCAATGGTACGACCGGTGATAT
>JALONK010000067.1 GCA_025454975.1 Bacteroidia bacterium | reverse complement strand
ATGAACAAAACTTTGTGTTATATTTACAATACGTTTTACAACAAAACAATATTAACAGCATTAACTACGCTATAACCAACATGCAAACACAACCGGTATATAACTATTTAACTTGGGTGAAAACTTCATTTGGTAATAATGCGTACAACAGCCTTGCAAGCAACTTAGAATTTACACGAACACTTAAATTAAACGATTGGCAATTGTATGGTAGCAGCAGATTAGGTGTATACAATGCTGATACCACTTTAACCAACATTACATTTACCATTAATGGAATAGATAGTAATGGGAATTTTGAGGTAAACCAAGTTATAAGCCAAACCAGTGTAAGTGTTAACCATTATGATATTCAGCATGAGTTGGCGTATAAACAGTTTGAGTTAACCAACCATTTAGGTAATGTGCTTGCAACGGTTTTAGATAGAAAAACAAACAACACAGCCGATGTGGTAACTGCGCAACATTATTACCCTTTTGGTAGTGTAATGAGTAGTTATAAGGCGGAAGAGTTTGGGTATAGGTATGGGTTTAATGGGAAGGAGAAAAAAGATGAAATATATGGTATTGGAAATACTTATGACTATGGGGCGAGGATATATGATTCAAGACTTGGAAGATTTATGAGCATTGATCCCGAGTTCTATTTATTGCCTAGTATTTCGCCCTTTAGTCATGCAATAAATTCACCTTTAATGTTTATTGATAAAGAAGGTAAATTCCCTAAAGTGGCAATTATTATAGCACAAAACGAATCAGATTTTTCTGAACATAAAGCAGCACTTGAAGCAGAAGGCTATAAAGTTGTATTTGTTAAAAATGGTCAGCAAGCGCTCGATGCAATGAAAGCACTTAGTACACCTAAAAGCCCAATCAAAAGCCTCGTACTTCTATCGCATGGATCACCAGGAGGTATATCCTCAGGCGGAGGAGGAATATTTACACAATCCGAACTAGAGATTTATGCCAAACAAAACTGGTCAGGGCTACCTTCATATGAAGAATACATAAAACAGAACAATATTGCCACAAATTTTGAAGACCCAAATTTTGATTGGGAAAAATATGATAAAGAAATGGAAGGCTATAATGATGAATGGAAAAATCTAAATTTTGAAAAAAACAAAGGCGAGATTGTGGAAAAATTTAAAAAAGCAAAACAAATAGTGACCCTCACTCTCCATTTCATTTCTAATAAAATCAATTGCTAACAAGCAAATAACTGGAAATGAAATGGTTTGAAATAATTAATAATTGTTCTTTGAAATAAGAATTAAAATAATGGAATGAAAAAGTAATTGATTACTCAAGAAACATAAGTTGTAATTGCTTTTGCTAAACTATGGTATTAGTACTTACAACTACCACAAGTATTAATCTTATTAAGTGATGTACGCAGTACTCTAGCAGTTTGTATTTGTTGGTTTAATTGTGTTTTATCAATAGTATGAAAAGTATAGGCTTCAATGGGTTTTAATCCTTGTATGCGGCTATTGGGTCGTATGGTATTAAGTTCATTGATACTCTTTGCTAAGATGTTTTGTAAGGCTTGTGTATCTGCTATAGGTTCTCGGTTTAGGTAATATAGTTTTAAGGTTCTGTTAGCGGCTTCGGCGTGGGCGTTGCTAAATGGTACATCCTTTAAAGCTTTTAGTTTTCGTATGTTCAACTGTGTAAGCGATTGCAAAAATTGTTCAACGGTTTTATTGTTGTTTTCACTTCCACCATCAACAATTAAATTGGTGGTTGTATGTTGTGGATGGTAATGCAATGTTTGTTCAATTGCTTGTTTAAAAGTTTGAAGACGAACTGCAGCAGATAATTTAGTTGATACTTGCCAAGCCAATATCATTTTTGAATAATTATCAACTACTAAATAAATATAATGCAGCACACCATTATTTGTTTTAAACTGTGTAACATCAGCATGCCAGTATTGATTTGGAAAACAAGCCTGTACACTTGGTTGATGTTTTTTAATACTTATGGGTTTATATCGTTTAATATTAAATATCGCTACATACTTATACCAAGTACTTAAAGATATACTCACCAGTTTTTTATGCAACGCGTAATAATATAACGATACTAAAGGCCAATGTGTAAACTCATCATTTAACAATAATTGTTTTATTGTGTTACACTCTGATGCTAACAATTGATTTGGATGAACTTTTCTACAGGCATGAATGACTGAATCATTACACCTGATTCTAACTTGAGTAATCCAACTGCGTAAGGTAGAACATGACAAGCCTAAAAGTTTAGCACTTGCTTTAATAGGGATAATAGATTGAATACGTTGAACAGTATCAACAACAGTATCTTTACATGCATGTAATGTTTTATAAAAGTGTTTTGTTAATTTAAAAGCATTACGAACAGTAGCGGTTAATCGTAGCAGAGCCATAGCACAATTACGGTCGAACGCATGTGTATTTAATTGTTGTAAAGTTTGAACTGATTGGTCAGAAATTTTAATTAACTCATGAGCAAAATAATCATTCACCTTAAAGTGATTTTTATACCTGCTTAATTGAGAAGCATGCAACTGTTGATGATATTGTTTAGGCAAAGCATTAAGGCAAACCAACAACTTAACATGAGTTGGAATTTTTCGTCGTGGAGAAATGGAGTGTATCATAGGCTTAATTAAAATATAAGCAAATACTGACAATTATATCATGCTAATATTAAGAAAGTGAATGATTGTTTAAAGATAATTCCCGGCTTAGGGATGGCAGCGGAAATCCTTTTTTGAGGTACGAAAAAAAGATTGAAGTGAACAGCCCGGCACTGCATAACGAAGGGTTGGCATGTGGTTGGGGGTGATGCAGGGCAAGCCCCAAAATTGAGAAATAGATATTGTCTTTATCTAATTTTTTAAGATTTATTTAGTTTAATTAATTTGTTAAACATTTCATCTGAATTTAGCTTTTTCTTAGGTATTAAGCCGTGTTTGACCTTACCTTTCCAAATCAAGTAAGGAATAAAAAAAACATAATTTTCTGTTTTGCCCATACCATTTTATTGATAAAATTAATCTTTAAAATGACCAACCTAAATTTGGTATTTTGGGTATTATTCTTTTCCTTGTAAGTGTAAATTATTGTTAAATAATTAATCACTGAAAATGAAAAATTATCTGCCGTTATACAACAAAATATTCTATTATCTATTTTGCTTCTTTATTAGCTCAGCACTATATAATCCCGTTAAATCACAAAACATCAATAATTATATCTTCTCCACCAACCAAACAGGTTCATTAACTTCCGACTTGAATGGTAATGTTATAGACATGAACATTGGTACCACTCAACTAATAGGCCCTTTAGTTAGAAATGGCGCCGGTTCAGGATTGGTTAATTTCCCAAACAACTTTAATTGCTGGTTCATGGGAACAAGGGCAACCGGTTTTAGTGTATCAGCTAATGGCTGGTTGGGCTTAAATAATTCGCTCTCAAGCGCAAATTTTTGGTTAGGTTCAGAAGGGTTAAGAATTGCTCCATTGTTATTAAACGTAACACCAAGCACGAATAGTCCGGCCATGGGTACTAGTCAAACAGGTAAAGTGCATTACAAACTAGTAGGTACCGCACCTAACCGAACATTTGTTGTTGAATATTTAAACATGACAATTAATGCAACATTGGCAACCTCAACTACAAATGATGCTACCTTTCAAGCACGAGTTTATGAAGCAACAGGTGTTATTGAATTTGTATATGGATCAATAAATATTTCAGGTACATCTGCCATTAATGGTAATATTGGATTTTATAATTCATTTTCAAGTTTTCACAGTGTAGATGCAACTACCCAAACTTCATCAACCTTTACAAACAATAATCTTGTTATACCAACCGGTGTATACAATGCATTATCAGGTGGCGGTACTTCTACAACGCGCCGAGCTTATGTATTTACACCTATAAACGTATCAGCGCCAAGTGCATTAACCTTCTCGCAAATTAATTCAGCTGCCATTACTTTAAATTGGATAAATAATGCCACAACTCCTAATTTACCAACACGAATTGAAATATATTATCGGACAAGCGCTTCGGATTGGATATCGGCAGGAAGTGTAGCGCCCACGATTAACACGTATCAGGTTACCGGACTTCTACCTTCAACTAACTATTTGTTTAGAATTGTTGCGGTGCGTGAATCAAACACCTTTCCTTTAGATAGTAGCGCTAACACTTTAAGTTCGCCCCTGGCAAAATCTACTTCACTTGGTGGTTCGTGGAAAAATCCCGCTACTTGGTTGAATGGTGTGGTACCTGGCATTAGCGATAGTGTTGTAATAGCCGACAGTGCTATTGTAGTTATTGACACTTCGGTGAGTTGTTATAAACTAACTGTTGGAGGAGGAGTTTCAGGTACATTAATTTTTGAATCATCGGTAAATAGAACACTAAGCGTTTGGGAATCTGTTACGGTAAACCCGGGAGGTAATTTTAATGCAGG
Organism: Bacteroidia bacterium; assembly: GCA_025454975.1. Lineage (GTDB taxonomy): Bacteria > Bacteroidota > Bacteroidia > UKL13-3 > UKL13-3 > UBA6183. Next base: position 7,216 of record JALONK010000067.1, on the reverse strand, counting down.
TTTAGGATCGCTTACCACACATCAATTAAATATTGGCTCTTCACCTACTGCCTTAGCTTCCGGCAGTTTGATAAACCATGGCAATTTTGATATGCGAACCTCTGCAGTGGTAATAGTAAACTTTTTAGGAATATTTGATGGTAGCATTTCCGGATCAGGAACCACTGATTTTATTCAAATTACCTTAAACAAGGGAAATGTTTCAACCAATAGGCCAATACTTGACATCACCGCTCCATTCACCATTCAAGGTAATGCTTCATTAGCATTTCTTTCAACGCATACAGCCGGTATTTTGAGAATAAGCGGAAACTTTACACAATCAAATCCAATTTATACCCTTGCCAATTATATCATTCCACAAAATGGTGGTTTAATTTTAAACAATCCAAATTTCACCATAGCATCAACTAATGGCAGCCCAGTTTGTAACGGTTTATTACAAATTACACAAGGAACATTTAATGTTAGTCAACAAAATTTCCAATTATTAGATTTTGGTACAGGTGCCGTATTTACTGTAAATGGCGGAACTGTAAACGCTGCGGGAAGAATACAATCTGTTAATGCCATTGCATTTAATTTTTCGAGTGGAACCATTAACGTGGCTACAGTTGGTAATTCAGTTACCAATTCACCTTCGTTTGGATTTACTAACGCTAACTCAATAATAAATTGGAGTGGAGGTACAGTAAACCTAACACAGCGTTCAACAGGAAGCACTGCATTAGATTACAACATGGGACCAATAAATTTATCTAATGCAAACTTTTCAGGTGGAATACTTAAAATTGGAACTTCTTCAACAACTACTCTGTTTGATTTTAGAATACAAGGAGACATTCCTAATCTTGTTTTTGATAGCATTAACAATAACAAATCAGCCTTACTTTCCGGAGTAACAAATCTGATGAGAAATGTAACGATAGCACAAGGTTGTCGTTTAAACTTAAATGGCACTTGGTTACAATTTTCCGGCGACAGTATCAATAATCGAGGTATTGTTGAGGGACGTACAACAGGAAGTAATTTAATATTTACCAATTCAACCGCAAACCAAGTATATTCAGGAACGGGCGCTGATACGCTGCTTCTCATCACGAACAGAAAATTATCAGGTTCGGTATTATTTAACAAAACCATAACAACCTATGGAATTAATTTTATTTCCTCTACCCCATTCATTAACAGTAACAATATTATTCTTGGCAATGGCAATAATCAAGCTGTAACCGTAAGATTTGGAGAAGTTGGTTTTAATGCCGGTGCAGTTGGCTTCGACGGATTACCTACATTTAACTTAGGAAATGGTGCGTATACCGTTCAATATTTATCAGAGTTGACTAATAGAAGAACAGGATTTGAAATTCCGGCGAATCGCACTATTACTAATTTAATCATTATTAATCCCAACGGAGTTACGCTAGCCGGTGGAAATGTATTGCTAACCGGAACACTTACGTTAATATCAGGTATTCTTACAACATCAGATACTGCAACATTACATGTAACAAACACACTCGCATCTGCTGTTCCTGTTGGCAGTGCTACAAGTTATATCCGTGGCCCTTTAATAAGACGATATCCTGCTTCATTAATTAATACAAATACATATTCATATCCGATCGGAAATAATAGTTACAAATTAATTCAACTTATAAACACCCGAACCAATGCCGGTGGCACATCTGATATAAGAATTCAATACTTTGATAACTTATCGGGAGGTAATCCGAATGGAACAAATATCACTTCATTAAATCCGGAATATGTTGCTATTACGGTAATTGCCGGAACAAATAATATTGATAGTACGCGACTGGTTTGGACACAATCATCAGGTTTACTTGTAACCAATAGGTTGGCGTTTTCAACTACATTAACAGGAGCTTATGCGGCTATTTCAAATGTGCCTTCAGGCAATACATTAACCAGTAATAATTTAGCAGGCGCATCAGCCATTCAAGGTTTTTTTAGCCTGGCAGAATTTGTAATACCGTTATCAGGCACCTACTTGATTGGTGCAAATAAAGTAGCACCGAATTATACTTCAATCAGTGCATTTACCAATAACTTAGTTGGCAGGCAAGTTCAAGGCAATATTGTTTTATTATTAGATACAGATTATGTTTCAACTACTGAAACATTTCCAATACAGTTAAATGCATTTTATGCCAACAATCCGAACTGGACAATTACCATTAAACCAAACATTGGAGTTAATGCTGTAATTTCAGGCACCTCGCTTACTTCAATTATTCGTATTCCCGGTGCACGTAATTATATTATTGACGGCTCAAATAATGGTACGAATTCAAAAAACCTGACAATCCAGAACTTGAACACTAACAATAGTACTGCTGCCATTTGGATTTCAAGTTTAGCAGCCGGATCAGGATCATCAAAAAATGTAATAAAAAATGTGCGAGCTTCTTGCGGTGCCGATCAAACAAGTTCAACATCTATAACTTATGGAGTAATATTAAGTGGTACAAATTTGATAACAGGTGGTAATGATAATGATAGCAACCAAATTATCAATAATGAAATTACAAGGGCAAGATTTGGTATTTATTCGTTTGGAGGATCGGCAACCAATCTTAATTCAGGCAACTTAATTCAGTCGAATATTATTGGCTCAACAACATTTGGAAGTAATCAGATTGGTAGGGCAGGCATTGTTATCAGAGAAGAAGAAAATGTTGTTATTAACGATAATGAAATACGTTTTATTGGAACATTAATAAGCCATACTGCTACAGGTGCCAGTAAATCCGGTATTGTTTTAGGAACGAATGATGTTTCGCCACTCGCAAATACTTTAGTTAAAAATGCGAAAATAACTCGGAATAAAATCCATGATATTGTAAATGAAAAAACTTTTTCGACAACAGGAATACTTATAACATCTGCTAATGAACCCAATAATACAAGTAATGTCATTGCAAATAATGATATATATTCCATAAGAAGTAATACTTCTACCGGAGATATAACAGGTGGTATTGTTATTACTGCCGGTAAACAGGACTCTATACTTTTTAATACCATTAGTATTAATGGTGATCTAGATCCGGTGGGAGTTAATAATGCAAATACCGGTGCCGTTGGATTAAATTTAACAACGAATACAATTACCAATCCGATTATTAGGAACAACATCATTACAATGGATGTGACTTCTAACAATACTAACCTTACGCATGTTGGAATAAGATTAGCAAATGGATTTACATGGGGTGCCGGTTTATCAAATAATAACCTGTTTTTTCCTACACCTAATAATCCTCTTGTGAAGTTTGGCAGAAGTGGTACAACAATTATCGAAACCTTAAGCAATTGGCAAGCTGCAACAGGACAAGATATGGCATCAATAGTTCAAGATCCATTATTAAACTCTTCAACCATTTCAGCCCCACAAGCTAATTCACCTGCTATTGGTGCCGGAATTACAATCCCCGGTTATAACAGAGATTTATTAGACTCCGTTAGAAGCAATCCACCAACGATAGGTGCTTATGAAAAATCAAACGATTTATTGCCTCCTGTTATTTCTTTTACAAATATTACGAATGACACCTCACCTAACTCAAGAACCTTAACCTCATTTGCAACTATTAACGACCTTAATGGCATTAATAACTCATCCGGATTTAAACCTCGTATTTATTTTAAAAAGATAAGAGAAGCTAATGTTTTTGGTGCTAATAATAATAGTACCAACGGATGGAAGTGGGTGGAAGCTTCGAATAGTGTTTCGCCTTATAGTTTTACGATTAACTATAACTTATTATTTACACCTGTATCCCTTAACGATACGATTCAATACTTTGTAGTAGCCCAGGATAATTACTTATTCCCTAATGTAACCGCTCAACCTTTTGAAGGATTTCAGGCGTCATCAATCAACAACATAATTAGTGCACCTATAAATCCGCCTACTTATAAAATAGTGCTTGCGCCACTAACAGGAAATTATTTTGTTGGAAACGCACAAACATTTCCTCGCATTACTGATGCCATGTTAGCTGCGCATGAAAGGGGAATTGTTAGCCCTGTAACGTTTATTCTCAAAGATACCTTATTCAGCAGTACTACCGGAGAAACTTTTCCAATTGAGGTGAGACCATTTCTATTCTCATCAGCTATAAATACTGTTACCATACGACCGGATAGCGGAATCACCTCATCAATTAGTGATTCTATCAATAGTCCGTTGTTTAATTTAAATGGAGTGAATAATTTTATAATTTCAGGTGTGCAAAACATAACAGGAATAAGCAAAAGACTAATCATTTCAAATAGACATGTTGGTACTAATGCTTCGGCTGTTCGTTTTATTAATGATGCTTCAAATAACAGCTTAAATTCTGCTGTATTATTAGGAGCTAATGCACCAACAAATGGTAATGCAGGTGTGATAGTATTTAGCACAGGTGTAGTTAACGGTAACGACAAAAATACCATCAACAATTGCAATATAGGAAACGCCTTGACTGATGATCGCCCGAGCACCCTGATCTATTCACTGGGCAGCAGCCTAATACAAAGTAGGTTTAACGATAGTAATGTGGTGTCAAATTGTTTTCTTTATAATTTCAGCAATCCTTCCAATGAGTTTAATGCTATTAAAATTGGTGATGGAAATAACGCATGGACCATTCGTGATAATCACATTTATCAAACCACACCAATCACAACAAGTGCCATACATTATGCTTTTAATTTTCAAAGCAATACCCAACGCACAGCATTAAACAATATGCGGGTGCTTAATAATTATATTGGTGGAAGTGCTCCATTTTGTGCAGGAAGTCCGTGGACGCAAAACTTGTCATCCGGTACTTTTATTTCTACGTTTAACATGGGCAATACCGGTATAAATGAGTTTAAGGCAAATAAATTTTGTAATATTATTTACAATATAACCGGTACGGGTTCATGGACAGCAATTAGTTTTCAGGGTGGCAGATTAAATATTGACAGTAATATTATTGGTAGCCCATTCGGACGTGATTCGTTGGTGATTCTTGGTAGCGAAGGTGGCACGACTAGTTTATTCAATTTAAACACTTCACAAGTAGGAGATCATTTTATACGCGGAAACACCTTTGGTGCTATTAGAATTGGAAGTTCTAGTCCTACCCTATCAGGTATTTTACATCTCATTTCATCTTCAGTAAGTAATTCTTCAATAAAGTTTAACATTATAGGTAATGTTTTTGGAAACGCTTTAGACAGCAATATTAGAACATCTTCCTCTATTGACTTAAACGGTGGTATCAGGGGTATATTTTTTACGGGAGGTTGTGCTGCAACTATCAGAGAAAATATTTTTAGAAACTTTTACAATTCACACGCAGGAACAGTTGCCTTCTTACATGCTGTTTCTATTATTGGAAGTATTGATACAGTTGTTGATAATCAAATTTATAATTTCCGCTTTCCGGTTGGTTCACAATTAAACAGTAATACCACTTCTGCCATAATTGGTATCATGGTAAGACCTACTACTGCAAATAATTATATTGCAAGAAACACCATCTATCAACTTGCAGTAAATAATAATTCAACTGTATCGGGCATTGTAATTAACAGCATTTCGAATAGTACAATTGAAAATAATTATATCTATAACTTAGGTACTTTATCAGGCAATGCTCAAGGAATTAATGGAATAAATTATTTAGGAGGTTCTAACAATCGAATCATCAATAACATGATTAAATTGGGCTTTGATACACTTGGAACAAACAACGCCGGAGCATCGCCAATTGTAGGTTTGAATAAAGCCGGAGGAAGTTTGTCGGCATTTTTTAACAGCATTTATATTGGAGGGAATGCAGTTCCAACAAGCACAAATAATTCAGCAGCCTTCTTAAGAAGCATTTCGGGTACCGATTCATTAATGAATAATATTTTAGTGAATGTGAGATCAAACCTTAGTTCGTCAGGTGACAATCATTTCACAGTTAATTTAAATAATACAACAACCTTATTCTCTAACTATAATTTATACTGGAATGATTCGGCCGCCTTTGGAGATGTACTTGCACGTATTGGCACAACAAATTATTTGAATTTATCCTCGTTTCGTAATGCTACACAAACCGACCTTTATTCAATTGTATCAAATCCCGGCTTTATTTCACTAAACACAAACAGATTACAAATTAATCAAACTTTGCCAACACCTGTTGAAGGATCGGGAATAGCTATTGATGGTATTACTCGCGACTTTGATGGTGAACTTCGTAATAATTTAACACCAACAGATATTGGTGCTGATGCTGGTAACTTTATTCCTTTAGATTTAACACCTCCAACAATCCAATATTCAAATTTCACCAGAGATTCGGTTTCAGCAGCACGTTTACTTATCGGACAAGTTTCAGTAACTGATATTTCCGATATTGATACCGGCGCATTTAAACCACGTATTTATTTCAAGAAAAAAACAAATGCCAACGTATTTTTAGCAAATAATTCAACTGCTAATGGTTGGAAATTTGCTGAAGCAACCAACACTTCAAGTCCGTTTAACTTTACGATTAATTATACAATTTTAACAGGAGGTGGTATAGCTGTTGGTGATACTATTGAATATTTTGTTGTGGCTCAGGATACCAGGGGCAATGTTGCTTCATCACCATTTATAGGATTAAATGCAACTTCGGTTAGTAGTATCAGTACAGCTCCAAATGCTCCTGCATTTTACGCCATCAGACAACCTCAACTAAGAGGTACATATTTGATTGGGACTACTCAAACTGCTCCAAATTACACTTCCTTAACACAAGCTATTAATGCGCTTAATTCACGTGGTATAGATGCAAATGTGATATTTGAACTAAGAGATACCTTGTACACCTCACCTATTGAAACTTTTCCATTAACTATAAATCAAATTGAGGGAGCCGATGAAACAAGACGACTAACCATTAAGCCCGGAGCAGGAATTACTGCAAGAATAACAGCGAATGTTCCAGGTTCAATTTTTATCTTAAATGGTGCAGATTTTGTTACTATTGATGGATCGAATAATGGAAGTACATCAAGAAACCTCACTATTTCTAATACAAATAACTTTTCAAATACCGCTAATATTTGGTGTAGGAGTTCGGGAGTAGCTTTAGGCGCTAAACAAAACATCTTTAAAAACCTTAACATTCAATCGCCGAGCAATTTTGGAATTGGTTTGGGTGGTCTTAATAGT